>JBJTOP010000183.1:0-32332 GCA_046074645.1 Planctomycetaceae bacterium
TGTCCGTGCAGCAGCTGCAGAGACTGGACGGCGTATTCGCAGTCGACGAGGCCGCCATCGCTGAGTTTGACGTGTGTTGTTCCGGCTCTGACGAGTTGTCTGATTTGTCGTTCCCGCATGGCCTGCATGGCGGCGAAGTCAAAGCGTTGGGGCGAGTAGATGGCATCGCGTGCGGTGCTGCAGACGGCGTGACCAAATCCGGCATCCCCTGCCACGGCCCGGAGTCTGACCAGAGACTGTCGTTCGTAGGGCCATGCCGGTCCTCCCACCCGATAATACTCGACGAAGTCCGAGAACCTCACGGCAGCGGGGCCTGCCTGACCATAGGGACGCATCCGCAGGTCCACATGGAAAATGCCATCCTGGGGGGCTCGGATTCCTGCCGCGATGGCTCGTACCATGCGTTCGAAGAATTCAGCGTTGCTGATGGACTGCGTGCCCGCAGTGTGACCCGCGGATTCATAGACCAGCAGCAGTTCGATATCGGAAGCAAATCCAAGTTCGATTCCACCGAATTTGCCCAGCCCACCGACCATCCAGTCACAGACTCGGCCGTCGGCCGCGAGCGGCTTTCCGTGAAGCCGCGAAAGCTCGCTGAATGCCAGACGGCATGCAGCATTGACAACCAGTTCAGCCAGTTCCGTCAGTTCCTGTGAAAAAACGCCGAAAGGGCGGCAGTAGCCCAGCACGTGGCGCATATCAATTCGGAACAGGTGGCGATCCTTGAAATCATTCAGCAGATTCCATGGGCTGCTGCCTGTGGCGGCTGCTTCGATGTCTGTCATTGCCGTCTGCAACTCGTGATCAAGCTGTTCCGCACGCAGACGTTCAGAAAGGCATTCGGCCTGTGCGAGCAGCGGGAAGAGTTCGTCGTGTCTGGATCGCAGGAACGTTTCCCAGAGATACTGACTGATTCCCAGCACCCTCGCGATGGCGTGCAGTACGCCGGGGCGCTGGAGTGACCGCATATTATCTGCCCAGGCAGCTGCCGGCTGCAGCCGCGCGACGAGTTCCCGGAATCGCAGCAGTGCATGGTGCGGGTCACCGGCAGACGGCAGCCAGTGGGTAAACTGTTTGATGAGCGTTGCGGCCAGACGCAGTTCCTGCCGTCGTACTTCACTGGCAATTGGCAGCCCGTTTCGTTCCCGCACGTATAAAATGTCGCGAACACGTGTGCCGTCAGAGCGGATCACGGCTCGCAGCACACGGAAGCGGCTGAGCGAAAGAGCGCTGGTAAGTTCGTAAAGAAAGCCAGGAGAATCGGTGCCATGAATACGGACTTCAGTAAGCACTGAATCGGGAAGTGGCTGCAGTTCGACGGAGAGTTCTTCGTCATCCCAGCTGTGTTCGCCGGGTTCGCGATCAATCACGGCCGAACAAAAACGTGAGAGCAGTTCCGCGCGGACGTCTTCGATTCGTCCGGCCCGCGATAAGGCGCCCAGTCTCGCGATCTGCGCTTCAAGCCGCGCTGCCAGCTGTTCGATTTCCGCACTGCCAGAAAATCCCCCGGCTGCCGGGGCCACACAGAAACAGGCCACAAACCGCCCGGCTGGCCGCTGGGAACCCAGCAGGCTGAGCCCTTCTCCGGTGGCCGCATCTCCACTGCGAATATCCAGTCGGTCAATCGACAACAAACCACAAATCACTCCCAGCCAGCCGGAAAAATCCAGCCCCGTGATCAGCAGGTCTGCAGTGGCGCGGTCCGGGCTGATGCAGGCCACCGCGATGGCACAGCCCGAACGCAGTTCGACGAGTGGTCCCAGATCGACTGTTCGCGCGGCGTACCTTTGCAGCAGATCCGCAGCGTCTGCTGTTGTGTGGAACTCAGTCGCGACAGCAGTGATGGCTGGAATTGCTGGCTCCGCCGTGAAGCCGGTCGCTCCCGACACGCACTGTTCAAAAATCGCCCGCACCGCCGTCTGATGCTCTGAATATCGCTGCAGGAGCGTTGCTGCGTCAGGGTAGTCCAGTCGATGTGCGAGCCATTCCAGCTGCTGCGGACTTGTGGGAAGTTCATGAGTCTGCTGATTGTGATGCAGCTGCAGTGAATGTTCCAGCGCTCTCAGAAACACATAACCAGAACGGAGCTGGCGGTACCAGGTGGCAGAGATCAGCCCGAATTCCGCGAGCCGCACAAGCGAATCCAGAGTGTTGCTGGAGACGATTCGCGGTTCTGTACCGCCGTGGATCAGCTGCAGACTCTGCACCAGAAATTCGACATCGCGAATCGAACCTGCCCCCAGTTTGACCTCGGAATAGAGTTTACCTCGTTGCCGCAGTCGCTGCTCGATCTTTTCTTTCATCGACTGCACACTCCGACGCACTTCGGACGCTGCGGCTGTGAACAGCAACGGACGAATCTCTGTCAGGAATCGTCGCCCCAGCTCCGCCGAGCCGGCGATGACCCGGGCTTTCAGCATCGCCTGTTTTTCCCACAGTTCAGCGTCGTGCAGCAGGTACTCGACATACCCTCGCGGCGTACTCACCAGCTCACCCGCTTCACCCCACGGACGAAGCCGCAGATCGACGCGGTACAGGAAGCCGGGTGGCTGGCTGTCCGTGAGACCGTCCACCGTCAGCCGCGCGGCACGAGACAATTGCGGGGTACCGCGTTCAGCAATCAGCACCAGATCGACGTCGGAACTGTAATTGAGTTCTTCACCGCCGAGCTTTCCGAGGGCGAGCACGCTGATGTCGTCTGATCCCACGCCACATTCAGCAGCCGCAAGTGACCACGAACTTTGCACCATCGCATCCGCAAGCAGAGACAACTGCAGCGTGATGAACCGCAGATCCATCAGACCGAATGCGTCGCACATGCCAATTCGCAGAAGCTGGCGGCGCTGGTATCGACGGAGTTCCCGCAGCTTCTCTGAACGCGTCCGCCCCCGGGACATCGATTCTCCAGCCTCCTGCACAAACTGCTCGCGATCCTTCGTCTCCGCTGTCCGGCCATGCAGGCTGAGACCACTCAGCGCCTGCGGATCTGAGAGCAGTGTTTGAGTGAGAAATGGACTGCCGCAGGCCAGTCGAGCGAGAATTTCGAGGGCTCGTGGTGACTGATTAAAAAGTACGAACGGGTCAAAGTCGCCAAACGCCCGATTCACGAATTCGTCAACAGCTGCGAGCACCGCGTCCCGGAGCGGTGCTTCGCGCAGCACCCGCAGCAGCGCCTCGTACCACCGCGGCGGCGACTCATCAGTACTCACCGCAGGCCCGAGTGCTTTCTTCCAGTTGTCCATCAGTCGCAGAAATCCCGTTGCCGCGTCCGCCGGTGCGAGGAAACCAAGCCCCTCAAATGCAGCCGACGACATGGCTGACGGTGCCGCCAGCAGCTCCGAAAATTGTGGAAACTCCTGCAATGCCAACTCCCGTATCTGCAACCGTTGGAATGTACACTACCCCTGACCGCCGGATCCCATGCCTGCAAGATTCGCCGTAATGCTGCTGATTTGAGCCGCCGTGCGATCGAGGCTGTCAGGTGGCTGCAGCAGCAGGGGGTGATGCAAAGTCATCAAACGCTGTCCCAGGTCTTCGGCATTCGCAAGGTCACCCGCTGCCCTCCACCGAGACCGCGCGTGAATCCTGTGCAGCGCTGGAAATGCTGGTGACAGCAAAATGCCTTCGTCCTGACACCTTGAAGCAATCGTTGCCCGCAGCTCTGCTGGTACCCCTGTCCTCAGACGAAAAGCCATCTTGTAGAATGCGGGCAGGAATCCGGCAGGTCGCTGGCCAGGTTGCAGTCGCAGTTCGGCCGGAATGACGGGCTCCAGCAGCGGATCAGACCGCAGCTGAATATGCAGCCGATCCACATTCGCCATCCGCAGCACGCTGCGCGCTTCAAGAAGCGCCAGCTGGGGCAGCAGAACCGCCGCCTGCAGCTCAGAAAGCGGGTATGCTTCGTTGCCTCGTTGTTGCCAGAGCTGAACTCGCTGAGCGATTGCGGTGCTGGACGTGAGCAGTGCGCCGCCACGCCCGGCCGTAATCAACTTGCTGCCGCCAAAGCTGAAGATCGAAACATCCCCGATTGATCCCGCTCGGCGACCTCCGTAGACCCCGCCAATCGCCTGGCAGGCATCCTCAATCACCGGTATACCCTGCTCAGCCGCCAGCTCCCGAATCTGCTGAACGCCGCCGTTCATTCCATGCAGGTGCGAAACAATGATTGCCCGAGTTTTCTCGGTCAGTGCTGCCCGTACCCGCTGCGGATCCACCGTCGGTTCCCCCGGCAGCGAGTCAACCAGCACCGGCTTGCCACCCACAAGCAGCACGTTGATAAAGTTCGACTTGAAGTCGTATGCACACAGCACCACCTCGTCACCGGTACTCTGGCCCACCCGACAGCCGCGCAGCGCCAGTTCCATCGCTGCTGTGCCGCTGCTGCAGAGAACACAATGGGCTGACCCATGCATCTGCTGCAGAGCCTGCTGCAATGACCTGCCATGATGACCGCTGTAGTCCGCCCAGCTGCCGTCCTGAAGCATGCGCAGAAACGCAGCGCTGATGCCGCCGTCGTGTGGAGGCCATACCGGCATGTGATGCGGTGGCGTGGCAGTCAAATGACAGTTTCTCCTGATGAAAACAGAGGTTAAACCATGATCACGACGTGTCAGGGAATCGATGCGGATGTGCCGGTGGGAGCCGCCGCAGATACACGCACCTGGATCTCATCCCCCGCAACGCGCACCTCGTAACAGGCCGTCCGAATGCCGCTGCGGGAATTGTCCAGCCACGTGCCGTCCGTCAGACTGAACCGCCACGCGTGCCACGGACACATCACCGCATCCTGTTCAACATGGCCCTCCGCAAGAGATGCTCCCATGTGCGGACAGAAATCGTTGATTGCCAGATAACGCCCCTGCGATAAAAACACTCCCACCATGGTTCCGCCCACGGCGAAGGATCGTCCCTGCCCTTCCGGAATATCGCCTACTCGAGCCACCGTCTGAAAGTCTGTCATCATCCACTGTCCAAAAAACGAAAGTTGCCGCCGGACTGAGACCGTGTGCGACATCGCGGTGCTGCAGGACTGAGCCCCGGCGGTGCCACGGTGGAATCTTATCGTTCTCCGGGCTGCTGCCACGCTCCACCTGCCCTTTGGTCACGTAATTGTCAAATTTCCGGGACGGGTGGTTTCTCCATCAAGCCCTCGTTTTCTGGGTTCCGACGAGCGTTCCCGCAGTTTCCAGTGGCAACTCAGTCCACCGTCAGCTATTCTTCATGAGTCAGAAGATATTCCCCCCCGCCTGGTCGGCACAGCCGGCCGGCGCCTTCCAGCCCCCCCAATTCTGTGCTGCAGTCTGAGGTTCCCATGCTGCGTGCTGCCCTTTGCTCCGTTCTCTTCCTGCTCGTCCTGGCTGGTTCCAAATTCGCTCACGCTCAGGATGCACCTGATGACAAACAGCGGGTTTTCCAAAGCCTCGAATGCCATCCGGCACAGTTTCAAATCAACTCCCTGCGGGACGCGCGGCGTTTTCTGGTCACAGGAATCACAGCCGATGGGCAGAAAATCGACCTGACGTCTTCCGTTAATGCGTCCACAACAGCGTCCTGCATCACAGTCGATCCGGACGGCTATATCACTCCCGTTTCCGCCGGGCAGGGGCAACTTCTCATCGAAGCTGCCGGACTCAAACTGGAAGTTCCAGTGACCGTGTCGTCCGCCGACCCCGTCCCCGTTGACTTCATCCGGGACGTCAACCCACTGCTCAGCAAAGTTGGCTGCAATCAGGGGACCTGCCACGGCTCTGCGAACGGCCGAAATGGTTTCAAACTCTCCCTCCGCGGCTACGATTCGCTCTACGACTACCGATCACTCATCGACGACATTTCCGGACGGCGATTCAATCGATCTGTGCCTTCCCAAAGTCTGATGCTGCTCAAACCCACCCAGGGAGTCCCTCATGAAGGCGGGTTCCTGTTCGACGAGCAATCGCGAATCTACAAGGTGCTCCAGCAGTGGATTGCTGAAGGCTGCCGCTACCAGCCCGACAGCGCCCGCGTGGTGGGCATCGACATTTATCCGCCAACTCCGCTGCTCCAGCTGCGGCACGACAAACAACAGCTTGTCGTCACCGCCCGATATGCAGACGGCAGTACTCGCGATGTCACCCGTGATGCGGTGTTCGACACAAGCAACTTCGAAGTGGCCACTGTCTCCCGCACCGGCCTGATTACCGCCGTTCAGCGAGGTGAGGCGGCTGCCCTTGTGCGTTACGAAGGCAACTACGCGGCTGCCCCGGTCTCCATTCTCGGAAATCGCGACGGCTACCAGTGGACTCCACAGCCCGAACAGAACTTCATCGACACACTTGTCAACAACAAGCTGCAACGCATGAAAATTCTGCCGTCCGGCCCAGCCAGCGACGCCGAATTCCTCCGTCGTGTCAGCCTCGATATCGCTGGTGTTCCTCCCACCATCGACGAAATCAACGCGTTTGTCGCAGATTCCACAGAAACTGGTGCGAAACGAGCCGCAAAGATTGAACAACTCCTCAACGGCCCAGGCTACGTTGAACACTGGACGCTCAAATGGAGCGATCTGCTGCTCAATCGCCGCAAAGCCGTCACCGAGCGAGGCGTCTGGGCGTTCCGCAACTGGATCCGCCAGCAAATTGCCTCCAATCGCCCCTACAACCAGTTTGCTGCTGAACTCGTCACGGCAGCCGGAAATACCTTCGAAAACCCAGCAGCCAACTACTTCAGAATCGCCCGCGAACCCAAACTTGTCATGGAAAACATGACGCAGGTGTTCCTCGGCACCCGCTTCAACTGCAATCAGTGCCACGACCACCCCTTCGAACGCTGGACTCAACGCCAGTACTACGAGCTTGCCGCCTGGTTCGCAGACGTCGGTCGTCGACCACTGCCTGACGGCGACGAATTCGTGTTCACCATGGGAGCCGCAACTCCAGTCGTCAACCCCGATTCCAATCAGCCCGCCGCTCCCCGCTTTCCATTCGAACACTCCGGAACCGTCGATGCCGCTGCCGGACGCCGCACGCAACTCGCCCAGTGGCTCACGGCACCTGAAAACCCTTACTTTGCCAAAAGTATCGTCAACCGCTACTGGAGCTATTTCTTCGGACGTGGAATCATCGACCCCGTCGATGATATCCGCGCCAGCAACCCTGCTTCCAACCCCGAACTGCTGGATGCACTCACCAAAGACTTCGTTGCAAACAACCATGACCTCAAGCGGCTGATCCGCAGCATCTGCAATTCCTCCGCCTACCAGCGCAGCCTCGATGCCGGGCAGTGGAACGAAGATGACACCATCAACTTCTCTCATGCTCTGCCCAGACGCCTCTCCGCCGAACAACTCTACGACTCCATCATCCAGGCTGCTGGAGCCCCACGGGCACTCCCCGGCGTGCCCGCCGGTTTCCGTGCGGCCGAACTGCCTGACCCGCAGGTCGAAGTCGCATTCCTCGATATGTTCGGACGCGCACCTCGCGAATCACCCTGCGAATGCGAACGCACATCCGATGTCTCACTCGGGCAAACTCTGAATATGGTCAATGGTTCCACCATCGCGGATGCCATCTCCCACCCCCAGGGACTCATTGCCCGTTCGCTCGCTGCAAACATCGGCACCGACGCGTTGATCGACACCATCTACCTCTCCGTGCTCTGTCGTAAACCTGCCGCAGAAGAACTGTCCCAGGCTCAGACCTATTTCAGTTCTGCTTCGTCACCCAAAGAGGCCGCAGAAGATCTCATGTGGGCGCTCATCAACAGCCCGGGATTCCTGTTCAATAGATAAACCGACACAGACCTCGCCGGGCCATCACACCCGAGCTGCGGAGACGGTGCGAAAATTGGCAGATTGGGACATTTCTGTTCTGTCTGCCAGTTGACACATTGGCGTGACAACCGGTAGACGACCTGCCGTGTTCGTGGCACCCTCGTCATCCGGGATGACACAATCCGGATGACCCCTCACGCAGGAACTTCAAGGCGCCTTCAGGTGCGGCACCAGCAGATTCTGCCGATGTGTTTGGTCGTCCGAAGGACGTGATGGCGTATTCAAAGAGAATTCCCCGTCGCCCCTCGGAGAGAACAGGCGGGACGTGGTTAAACTTCCGCAGGACTTTGAACCAACGTTCAGTTCCCGGTCGCGGCGGCTCCATGGATGGAATTACTGATGAATCTGCATCGGACCTCGGCATTTTCACACTCACTGTTCACTCAGATTCTTTTCCTGCTGCTGCTTGGTGTGGTCGGCTGCAGCTCCAGTGAATCCGTGCCATCGGCGGAAAGTGATGACCTGCTGGACGAGTTTCTGACGGCGGAGAAATCGACTGACGAAACAGTCGCTGAGAATGCTGAACGGACCGAGACCGCGGCAAAAAAGGCAACGCGGACGAAGCGGCGGGACAGCAGTGTGCGATCAGCCAGTTCGACTGACGATGACCCGTTCGCTGTCGATAATTCCGGGTTCGAGAAACCACTTCCGAAAGGCGAACGCCTCGAATTGAGCCTGCAGGAGGGTGATCGGTTCCCGCTGATTAAGACGGTGGAACAGACACTGGTACAGAAATCCGAGACACACCCTGCCCTCGCAAAGACAAAACTCGACCTGAACCTCGCCCTCACTGTCCACGAAGTGCGAGCGGATGCCGTGCTCCTGGGAGTCCAGTACTCGCGAGTTGTCTACGAACATGATTTGGCAGGCCGAAGACTCAAATTCGATTCCGCAAGCCATGAAGGTGCCATCCCATGGGATGCTGTGCCCTACGCCGGGATGGTCAATAATGGTTTTGCGTTCTGGATCGGCCGGGATAATCAGATTCGAGGCCTCGTGGGATATCAGGAGTTTCTTGAGCGCTGCGTCGCCGATGTTCCCATGGAACGTCGGCAGACCCTGCTGACGGAATTGAGCCAGCGATTCGGTGATGACGGGGTGGCGAACTTTGTGGATGATTCCATCGGGCTGCTGCCGTACGATGCAAGTGTCGATGAGGAATCAGCAAGTCGGGTGCTTCCAGGTGACATCTGGACGCGGGAACGCAGGCTGATGCAACCGGTTCCTGTCTACCTGAAGTCCACCTATACCCTCACGGATCTCGACAGCGAAAAAGCGAGGATTGAAATTACGGGCCGGATTGCTTCGGGAGAAGCTGTGAATGCGGCAGGAGACAGTCGCGTGAGAATCAGCGACGGACGGACCCTGGGGCACTGTACAGTCGATCGATCCACCGGACTTCCACTCGACGTGCAGATTTCCAGGCACCTCGTGATTCACGTGCAAACCGAAGACGGACACGACGTCGTGCAGGAGAAGGAAATTCTGACAACAATCCAGGGCTTCCCGCGGATGAGTCATTCGCGGTCGGCGGTAGCGGGCCCGGAGGAGACCGGAAATCGGACAAAACGGACGGCTGCAACACGAGGCGAAGAGGTGGTGACACCGAGAGAAGTTCCGCGTGCCCGCTACCCGCGCGAATAACGGCTTGTCAGGAGGCCCAGGCAATTCCCGTCGATCGCAGGGATTTGCCAGTCAGGGCCGTGAAACCGAATGAATTAAGAAGTTGCGGAATTGGAGATGATGTGATGGGCACCGTGACGGTTACGGAGAAGTGGGTGCCGGAGTCTACAATGCCGACGGTCAGGCCAGTCGATTGGAAACCCATTGGTGTCAGAACAGCAAGAACTGTGGCCTGAACACCTGCCGTTCTGGCGGCCGCGGACGGGAAGACTCCCGCGGCAGTGCGGGCACCTTCGGCGGCGGCTGAGTCTACAGCCTGGACAGCGCAGGTGGTGAAGGTCCACTGTACAATCGCCAGTGTGCAGAGCAGCAGAATCATCAGGGCCAGCAGCATCTCGATGACAAATGCACCACGGCGTTGATTCGATTGCGACCGCCCTCTGCCGGACCAGCCGTTCTCTACACGATGAAGAAACATACAAGGTTCCTCCCCCAACGTGCCAGCCTCAACACTGACGGTAAAAACGGCAGTCAGGGGACGATGATCTTGCTGACAGCAGTTGCACAGTCTGTTAATTCAGCAACTATTGCGTTTCGCAGCGTAGCAAGACCAACAAGCACACCAATACCGATCAGCGTGACCAGCAGAAGGTACTCAGCCGTGACCACCCCTCGTCGCTGGGGGTTGCGAGTTGCTGTTTCCTTTAAGTTGTTCATTGTAATCTCCTGAGCACGGTTGCTGTGGGCTGATCTGTCAGAACTTTGGAATTGTTTATGGGCATGAGACAGTTACAGAGACGAGTCGACTTCGATTGGGGGCAGCGGCCGAGTCCCAGTAGGCTGCAGCCCTCGCCTGGAAGGTGCGGGACACCTGAGTGATTGGGCTGACGGCCGTCAACTGAAACTGAACCATGCACGCTCTCCTGCCTGCACTGGCTGGCGAAACATACGGTGAGAAGACTCGGGTAGCAGGATCAAAGTCGGCAAAAATTACGAGGTTGGAGGAAACGGACGTTCCCGGACAGCCACCAGGACTGGCTGGATTGTTGTTTGTGCCACCTGCGTTGTTGCTGTTCTGCAGGCTTGTAAGCAAATTCGCGTACTCAGTCGTCAGGCCATTCACCGCACTGTTGACCACGAAATCCGTGGCACGAGTTTTTGCGGTGGTGCGATTGGCTGCGTTGTCTGTGGCTGCCGTTCCCCACGAACGAGCACCAGCAAGTGCTGCCGACTCTGCTACAGCCTGAGCCTGCGCACGCACAACCATCATCCAGCCTGTCTCAAGCACGTACTGCATGCAGGCGACGAAGACCAGTGACACAAGCAACATCCAAAGCGTCGCTACACCGGACCTGGGGTCCGGAGAAGAAGACGGGATTGTGAGTTGAATGCGCATTGGGAAAATCCTGGGCCGTGTCAGCCGTTGTAGGGCCGAATGACGGACGCTGTGATGTAATCACCTGTGATGTTAAAGCCGAAACCACTGAGGAGATCTGGGATCACTTTTGTCAGCCGGACATTGACAGTCACGCGAATCGAATCGGCAGGAATCGTCGATGCCGCTGGCGCGGCCGCGAATGTGGCTCCTGATGGCCAGGTCCCTGAAGATCCGGTGTAGGATGTGGCGGGATCGAACACACGTTCCTGGACAATCACCTGAACGTCAGTGGCTGCGGTGAACGTGATGTTCACTGCGGTCAGCTGGAGTTGAACGGCGGCCGCCGTAGTGTCGTCGAGATCTGACCAGATTACCCGTCCAATTGTCGAGCATCGTCCGGCACCCAGCACAGCACTCTGATGGATGATGACTGCGCCGGCAAGTTCCAGTCCGAACTGCACGATGGCAACCACACAGAGCATCAGTATGGGAACGGCGACGAGAAGCTCAATCGACATCACAGCTCTGCGAGCACACGTGCGCAACAACCCCGGAGAGGGCAGGGATGCTTGAGTGTGATTGAACTGTGAATGTCGCATGGCTGGGGGACACTGAGTGGAGCGGCATGGAGGGAAGAGAAAACTAGTCCACAGGAACTGCGGAGATGCTGCCAGAGGCATTTTCGAGAAGTTCGCGAGTGTTGGAGGGAATCAACTCGCTCTGAAAGTGCTCACGCAGACGTACAACCGGAGGAACCATCAGGATGAAGAAGACTGGAGGACAGATGCAGAAGATGACGGGGAAGAGCATCTTCAGTGAGAGGCTGTTGGCTCGGGCTTCAGCTTCGTGCTTGAGCGCAGTGCGGATGGACAGGCTGAGTGCATCAATTGCTCTTCGCATGTCCGTACCGAGCCGTTCCGTGTGCATCACCGTCGCCGCCAGTGCACGCAGTTCGGATTCGTCAATGCGGTCTGCGAGCTGTTCGAAGGCCTGCCCTGCAGATGACGTTTGTGCCTGCCGAATCACCAGCTGAAGCTCTTTTGTCAGATTGGCACTTACGTAAGGACTGTAATCGACAATCCGCGGCAGAGACTGTTCAAGCGTGAGTCCTCCGGAGAGACACATGGAGATGATGTCGAGCACCTCGGGGACAGAGCTGATCACTTCGGAGGCTCGCACACGGCCACGAGCATTCAGGTATAAGCCGGGAATAGCGTAGAAAATGATGGCCGCCAAGAGTCCCCCGCCGATAGAGCCGCGAAGGGCGTTGGTTGAGGTACCGAAGATAACAAGGAGCAGGGGGATTGAGAACAGGCAGCACCATACAAGGCTGTTGCGAAGCGCCAGAAGCCGTTCAAAGGCATCCGGCGTGTACGAACCTGCTCTTCGCAGGTCCCGACGAATACGAACCAGCTCAAGATTCAGCTGAGGTATCGAACCAGCCAGCCACCGCATCCACACCGGGAGCGAATTATCATTGAGCAAAACGATGGATGACTCTGCCCAGTCGCCGCGAACCAGACGACGGCAGTTGAGCAGAACCACGGCCATCGTCCATACGATGGCTGCCAAGCCTGAGGCGGCAAGAAAAAAGCCAATGTCGGAATTCATAGTTCAGTCCTCAGCGGCCTCAGCGACTGATCTTGATTAGACCGAGGATCCAGACGACGCCGACGACATTCAGTGCAATGCCGAGGGCGAGGAATGACCTGCCAATAGACGTGGTGAAGAAAATCTCTACATGCTCGGGATTGATGAGCAGCAGTGCGGCAAACAGGAAGGTGGCAGCGGGTGCTGTGAAGAGTGCTGAGAGACGACCAGCAGCACTGGATGCCGACATCTGTCCGCGAAAGGCGATTCGATCTCTCAGCAGGCTGCTGAGTCGGTCGAGGGCATCTGCGAGACTGCCCCCGGTCTGGCGGTGTACTGAGAGCAATGTTGAGAGGAGACCGAGCTCCCGCAACTGAACACGGCGGGCGAACGATTCCATGACTCCGGAGAGCGATCGACCAAGTTCAAGCTGACTGCGACACACCTGCAATTCGCTTTGCAGCCTGCCTCGGGACATTTTTTCGCAGAGCAGGAAGGCTTCTTCGATAGCAAGACCGGCTCGGGACGACCGCGCCATCAGTGAAACAACATCCGGTAGCTGGTTGCGGAGTCTTCCCAGACGGTTGTTGCGACGGACGATGAGCAGCCCAAGTGCGATGGCCAGCAGGATGATCAGCAGGAACAACATCCAGCCGAGAGGGATCATGACGATCGAACCGGTCAGGAAAAGAACCGCGGCGATTGAAGCGATCCAGCCGATGATTTCGTTCAGGGAAAGGTCAATTTCCGCATCACGCAGAAACCGACCAATGCCCCCTCCGTAGCCCTCGTTGAGCTGTTCAGTGGTGTACATTCCCTCAATTGGCGTTTCCAGACTTTCTGTGCCGGACCAGCTGCGAAGGATCTGTACGACCGCCGCAGCCGCGGCAGCGGTTAAGATCAATCCGGCAGTGATCAGGATGGCTGTTTCCATGAGTCTGGCTTCGGGTTCAACGACTATTGGCAGTTAAAAGAGTAAATCGGAGGCAGAAGGATGACACGGAAGCAATTCAAATGCTGGGGGCAAAATCATCTTCGATGAGTTCTGAGCCTGTGTGCTGCAGGCGAGCGAGGCAGACCGGGACGTGACCTGTGGCGACATAGTCATCAGGGCATTCCACGGGAAGACTTGAAGAAAAGCGGTAGCGGAAGACATCGTTGAGCACGAAGTCACCGTCGCGGACACCGTTCACTTCAGAGATACGGACGATGCGTCTCGCTCCGCCCTTCCAGCGGGCGAGGTGCACAATCATGCGAATGCCGGAGGCCACATAGTTGCGAATGACTGGAAGAGGGAGTTCAAAGCCCCCCATCGCAATCATAAGTTCGAGGCGGGTGAGTGCCTCGCGGGCGTCATTTGCGTGGATGGTTGTAAAAGATCCCTCATGCCCTGTATTCATCGCCTGCAGCATATCGATGGCTTCTGCGCCACGAACCTCCCCGACGAGCAGGCGATCGGGACGCATTCGGAGCGCATTCCGCACGAGATCCCTGAGAGTGATGCTGCCAGCACCCTCCGTGTTGGCAACTCGGCTCTCCATGCGAACAACGTGGGGGTGGCCCAGTCTGAGTTCGGCGGAGTCTTCCACGGTGACGATGCGTTCATCGTGGGGTACTGAAGCAGCAAGGGCGTTCAGGAGTGTCGTTTTGCCGGTGCCGGTACCGCCGGAAATCAGCATGCTGACGCGACCTGCAACCGCCGCCTGGAGGAATTCGGCCATTTTTCGAGAGAGGCTTCCTCGTTCCACCAGGCCATCAATGGTCAAGGGAGATCTGGGAAACCGGCGGATGGAGATGGTGGCTCCGTCAATCGCAAGTGGTGGAATGGTGACGTTCAGTCGGGAGCCGTCAGGGAGGCGGGCGTCCACCATCGGATTGCTTTCGTCCACGCGACGCCCGACTTTGGCAGTCAGTCGCTGTACGATTCGCAGGAGGTGCTGACCGTCAGCGAAGAGCACGGGGGTCTTCTGCAGACATCCCCTGCGTTCCACGAACACTTCGTGGGGGTTGTTGACGAGTATATCAGTGATGGAGTCGTCGGCGGTGAGCGGTTCAAGGGGGCCGAGGCCATGTGCTTCATCGAGGAGTTCGACGGCCATCCGCGAGCGATCCGACTCGGAGAGATCAGCCGCATATCGCGCGACAACGGCGGCAATTGCATCCCTGTACTGAGCTTTCGCCGATTCGGGTTGGGCGCCGACTGCAAACCTCAGGTTGAGGGCTTCCACGAGAATCTCGTGCAGGCGGATTTTACGTTTCTGGAAATCCAGCTCTCGCTCAACGTTCTCAAAGGCTCGCCATGGAACATCAGGGCGCGTGGCACCCGAAATCTTCGACTCGACCTTCATCAGTGATTCAGACGCCGCCTGTTCGACCTGTCCTGCAGCGATTGAGGCTACCTGGGGGCTGACAGTGGCATCCGTTTCGAGGGTAGAAGGGGCGGGACTGCGTTTGAGACCGAACATAGAAGTTTCCAATCGCCAGCGCCGGATCAGGGGACTCTGCGAAATCAACGTGACTTGGGCAGGGAACCTAAGCACTCTCGCCCGCTTCGATCATATTTCGCAATTCAGACGACGGTGGCGAATTTTTAGTCCTGTGGACCAGATTTCAGCAGGGGAAGTGAAGAAGGTCGAGTAGGCATGACTTGGGAGAGTACGAGTTCGCGACGAGCAAATGTGCCTTGGCTGTATCGTTTGATTGATGACATTTGCCGCGTGGAGTTGAAATTGGTTTGGGAACCACCCACAAGTGGTCTGCGAGGATCCGACGCGTAGAGCGGCGTGCGAGTGGGGCGTCGATTGTCACTGTACGGGACAAGCGCCGGAGAAGTTCGGGAACCTGATACCAATAGAGGCAAACGCCCCCCAACAGACCTTGTCGATCTGGGCGCGGATATGCCGGTGAGCCGAGTTCGGGTGGGCAGGGGTGCAATCCGGGCCTGAGTGGGCGCGATCCGAGGCGTGGTGGCTTTAGACTGCACGCGAGTTTCCGGTTGCCGTGACGACCTGAAGACCTGATTTGAGGACGTTGCCGGACGAATTTGTGTGCGGCCGGAAGCGGTGCTGCGCGACATGCTGGGAATTACATAGACAGGGGACGATGATCCCGTTGAAGGAGATCGCCGGACGATCACTGAAGTGTCACTAACGCCTGTCCGCCGCTGCGGCTGCGTCGATGCCGGATCCAGCTGCAGTTCGCTGGGCTTTTGAGCTCCGTCTTTTTGCTTACCGGGGTCCTGGTCGTCGGAAATGGGAGTTCGCGGGGTTGGCCATGCAGGCGCGGATGGAGTTGGGGCAGGCTGAATGGGAGGGGCGACGGGTGGTTCGGGTGTCGGCAATGGAGCAGGGTAGAGCGATCGATCCATGATCAGGTCGGTCTGGAAATCAACAGGTACGTTCGACTGCGTTCCTCCGCGGACGATGCGAACTGACGGGGGGGGAGTCACAATGACTACGGGAGGCACCGGCTTCGGGTCCTCGACACCCAGCATGAGCTTCATCACCTCGGGGCTGGGGAGTATTCCTGCGTTTACCTGCTTCCTGTTCTCGGGGAGCATGATGAGTGAAAGGTCGCCACGATCTTCGACTGACTTGAGCACTTCAGACTGTTCGGGGGTGAGTTCCAGCGTCAGTTCAAACTCATCAGCAGGCTTCCCTTTACCTGCAGTAAGAACGGTGTTGGCGTAGGTATTGTCCTGAATGGCGAGGATTCGAACACCGGAAAGAATGGTGTGAGTTCGAACCGAATCTGTGGAGACTGGAGCATTGGAATCTTTGCGGCGGAAGAGCACATCAACCCACGTTCCGGGACCTGCAAATCCTCGAAGTCCTCCCACCAGAGACACGCGGACGGTAGAGGCACGCATCCCTTCGCTCAGCAATTCGGCAGGGGTCGGACCGGTGCCTTCTGCATAAACGGAACTGAGAACGAATGGCTGGCCGGGCTTCAGTGGCGATTTGAGAACTCGACCAACGAGCTGGCTTGCCTTGTTGAAGATGTTCTCTCCATTCGAAAACTTGACAATATCGTTGGACATCGGTGTGGTGTAGATGTCGGACAGATTGAGTATTCTTCCGACCTTTAATTCACTGCTGGCCACAGGGACGAGGTTTGGCGGGGCGGCTGGTTTCTGGACGGTTTCCGGCCTGGAATACAGGCGGAATGCGACACCGACAATGCCGCAAACCAGTGCAAACAGCA
Source organism: Planctomycetaceae bacterium (assembly GCA_046074645.1). GTDB lineage: Bacteria > Planctomycetota > Planctomycetia > Planctomycetales > Planctomycetaceae > SXXK01. The sequence goes on from JBJTOP010000183.1 coordinate 16,602, forward strand.
CGAGGAAAAGCAGTGACGCGCCTCGACGCGGGGTATTTGCTATTGGAGTACTCATAGGTTCTGACTCTCTGCATCCTGACTATGAAAACCAGCTTAAAGAACCTGAGGAGCCGCCGTCGGCATTCCCCTGAGAATCTGTCCTTGCGTCCGGCTCGGGCAGATCGTGATCGTAGAAGTTGAGCGTGAGCCTGAATTTATCTAGTTCTCACCGGCAGCGCCTGGAGAGGTCACCGAAATGGTGTTGGTGTGGCTACTGGACCCCGAATCCGTGTAACTGTATGTGGTACCGCTGAGGGTGAATGAGTAACTTTGGTCGATCCTTTGAAACGCAGTGGCCACGTCGCCGTATTCCAGCACCAGAGCATCGCGGTAGCTGACAAGACCAACAAGCACTCCGAGAGTGATAACTGTACCCATCAGCAGGTACTCAGCTACCTGCATTGCACCAAGTTCGCTGGAGGCGAATCGGTTGAGCAGGAGACGCAACCTTTGACAGTACTTAATCGTGTTTTTCATTTTTTGATACCACTCACAGCGAGTTGTGCAGTTAGCGGACACCTGATTAAACCATCGTCAAAATCGAATCAGCACAGTGTTTCAGACGCAAGACACTTTTTTGGGGCGCACTGTTCAGGAAACACAAAGGCTGAACGATTTGGGAGCGATCAAAAACAGAAGAAGCGGACGCTGAAAGACGGAGTATTGGTGGGCGGGTGAATGCATTTTGAAGAAACCGAAGATCAGAACTTCGCCGTTGGGGCGCCCCATATTCGAGTATCCAGAATGTTTGACGCAATATTCGTGCCCGGGGCTGATTCAATTTGTGAGACATTGGTTATTAACAGACTTGGAGAGACTGATGACTGCTTCGTTTTCATACCAGTACCCGTGATTCATCCTCATCACTTTGGCTTCGTTTGCCCGCTGCTCTGCGTTCCCGAGTTTCCTCGGGACCGAGGAGCCCGTATTCCTCCAGTTTTCTGTAGAGCGTCGAGCGACTGATTTTGAGGGTTCGGGCGGCTGCCGCCCGCTTATTGTTGTGCATCTGCAGACACCGGATGATGGCGTCGCGGGACGCGTCATCAACACAACGCTCAAGCGGGACGATTGTGGTGGAGGCTTCGCTGTGGACTGCGCTCGCAGCAGTAGAAAAGTTATCCATTCCCATATCACGTTCTGAGAGCAGCGTGTTGCGGGCCAGCGTCATACAGCGGAGTAATCTGTTGCGGAGTTCCCGGATGTTGCCCTCCCAGTTGTGGCGGGCACAACCCCAGAGCATTCGCAGGGAGACACGCAAGCCCGGTTTCTGCTGTTCTTGTGCGAGGTCTTTGATGCAGTCAAGAGCCAGCAGTGGGATGTCTCTTTTGCGATCCCGCAGCGAAGGCAGCAGGAGATCAATGACGTTGATTCGATAATACAAGTCGCTGCGAAAACGCTGCTGCTGCACGAGCCGGCGCAGGTCCACATTTGACGCGAAGATCAAACGGCAATTGGCGTGGGAGGTTTCCACTGTGCCGAGTCGTTCGAATTCTCCAGTATCGACGACACGAAGCAGCTTGGCCTGATCGTCCAGCGTGAGCAAATCGACTTCGTCAATCAGCAGCGTTCCCCCTGCAGCCGCTTCGATTTTCCCCATACGCTCCTGAGTGGCCCCGGTGAACGCACCTTTTGTGTGCCCGAACAATTCTGCGAGGATCAGGTCACGGGAGATGGAACCACAGGGCAGATACATGAAAGGATTTGAGTGTCGCGACGACCACCCGTGGATTTTTCGAGCTGTCGTCGATTTGCCTGTTCCCGTCTCGCCGGAAAGCATGATCGGCACATTGCTGTCCGCTACCTGCCTTGCGGTTGTCAGCAAATCCCGCATTTGATCGGAGTATGTCAGGACGTCACCGGTGGGCGTTTCTATACGGTGAGGATCCGGGCGTGAACCGGGCGGCGAAGGAGTGAGCCACTGGGACTGAAGTTGAGTCTGCACCGCCAGATCCCATTCGTCATCGATGACGGCGATGAGTGAGCCTGCCAAATCCAGCGGAAATCCGCTGTCAGTGACGGCAATCAGGCGACATCCGCGCAGTTGATGCGCAATCGCCGCCAAATCCTGTTCCAGCGAGTCGGCAGCAACACCTCGGACGTCCAGAAACAGCGTGTCGGGTTTTCTATCGACCGGAAGATCAAGAAGTTCCGCAGCCGTGCGTGCGTGACTCCACTGTACGTCAGTGCCAGCGGTGTCGAAGAGTCGCAGCAGGTCGGGCTGAGCAAAAAGTGACTGGAGCAGGGGTGTCATCAGCGGTGCATCCACAGATAGTTTCGGGGCATCCACACCACACCACACTATCCTTGCCATTTAACTCATTCCAGCTATTTTGTGCAGATTATGCAAGTTTTCATTCAAGTTTCAGTGGGTTGCCTCACCCCGCGTCCGGTTTTCCTGTCCGACAGCCGGCTGCCGTTGCCACAGGGCGCCCTGCTTGCGGTCATCAAAATCGCCGTGATGCGAAAAATCGAAACAACCCCACCACCGATTGAGACCTTCAGGAATGCATCGTGTTCATCGCCAATCCCGCATATTCCCACTGCGTACACTGGTCCGACGCTTGCTTCCCTGCCCCCACAACGGCAGAATATAAGGTCAAGCTCTCCGTAATTCTGCCCGCCACTTTCAGCCTGCCTTAAAGCGAAATTCCCATGGTCCAGCAGCGATCCTGCGTCCGGCGTAACCAAACGAGACTGGCAGCGCTGATCACTGTTTTATGCTGCCTCGGAAGAACAGTCTGTGGCACACAGGAAGCCGCTCAGACTCCTTCATCCCCGCAACTCCCCAAACAGGGACACTCCCTGCACGGTGAAGTCTTCAACGAAGGACCCCGCCAGGCAGCTCGATTAATGGAGGGTGTTGGTCGGGTCAGATTCCCCGTTACATCCACCTCCGAAGATGCTCAAAAGTTCGTGGCCCAGGGAGTGGCGCAACTGCACGGCTTCTGGTATTTCGAATCGGAGCGATCGTTCCGACAGGCGGCGATGCTGGATCCGGACTGTGCCATTGCCTACTGGGGGATGGCAATGTCCAATCGGGGAAACCTGAATCGGGCCAGGGGCTTCATTGCCGAAGCAATGAAGCGTCGTGAAAAATCCAGCCGCCGCGAAAAACTGCTCATCGAATCATTTGATCGGTGGGCTGGCGCAAAGACCGAACAGGAAGCCGATCGCAGGCAACGAGCTAACCGCTACGTCTCTGACCTCGAAGACGTCCTGCTCGAATTCCCCGACGACATTGAAACAAAGGCCTTTCTCTGCGAATACTTCTGGGCTGGCAAGCGCGAAGGGCTCGAAATGGCTTCCAACCTCGCCATCGATGCCGTCATTCAGGAAGTTCTGACCGCCGAACCGCTGCATCCTGCTCACCATTATCGCATTCACCTGTGGGATGGTCGCAAGCCCGAACTGGCCTTGCAGTCTTCTGCTCTTTGCGGACTGTCCGCACCCTCAATCGCGCACATGTGGCACATGCCCGGTCACATTTATTCTCGACTCCGGCGGTACCACGACGCCGTCTGGCAGCAGGAGGCGTCGGCTCGTGTGGATCACGCACAGATGATGCGTGACCGACTGCTCCCGGACCAGATCCACAACTTCGCGCACAACAACGAGTGGTGCATACGAAATATGACAGCAATCGGTCGCGCAGAAGACGCTGAATCGCTCGCACGAAACATGCTCAGCCTTCCCCGCCATCCCAAATACAACGACCTCGCACGTGGAGGAAGTTTCCGATACGGCCGCGAGAGACTTCTTGACGTCCTCGAAGCCTTCGAACGTTGGGATCGCCTCGCCGCTCTCGCGGGTTCGCCTGGGTTCGAAGATTCCGGAAACGCCGATGAAGACCTCAAACGGGATCGCGCTGTAACAGCATCCCTCGCAGCACTCGGCGACCCCCGCACAGCGGCAGCCCGCGAACGTCTCCAGCAACAGCTTATGGCCGAACAAACCCGTCGTCAACAGGCGGTGATGGAAGCGGAAACGAAGGCGAAAGAGGCCAAAGGTGACGAAAAGGCAGTCGAAAAGGCAAAGAAGGATGCCGAGCAGAAGTTTGCCTCGATGATTTCGCGACTGGAAAAAGCACTTCACGAAATTGATGGCCGGTCTGCCGCTGCTGCCGGAGACTTCAGTAAAGCCGCGGAATTGCTGTCCAAAGCAGACATCCCCGCAGAGCAGCTCGCACTGATGCTCATCAGGGCCGGTCGGAAAGATGAGGCCGTGAAGAAAATTGACGATCGGGTGAAGTCGCGTTCCGGTGAAGTCCTCCCGCTGGCCGCTCAGGTGGAAATTCTGGCTGCCGCCGAACAGACAGAAGCCGCAAAGGCCGCCTTTGAATCGCTCCGTAAGCTTTCTTCGACCATCGATCTGAATGTACCGCCCATGCAGCGACTGGCACCGCTGGCCGCCGCGTGGGGCTACCCCGAGGACTGGCGACTCCCTGCTGTTCTGCTCAGTGACATCGGAGCTCGACCGGAACCTGACTCGCTCGGACCATTCCGCTGGTCCCCTTCAACAGCCTCCGCGTGGACTCTGCCCGGCGTCGATGGTCAGCCCCGCTCACTGAATGATTATTCTGGTCGGCCCGTAGTGGTTGTGTTTTATCTCGGCTATGGCTGCCTGCACTGCGCTGAACAGCTCAAAGCGATCGCTCAGAACATCCAGGGATTCAAAGATGCGGGTTTGGAAGTGGTCGCAATCAGCACAGACAAGCAGGAGAACCTGAAGCGGGCACTGGAAAACCTTGAAGGTGGTCTCCCTTTCACTCTTGCAGCCGATCCTGAGATGACCGTTTTCAGAGAGTATCGCTGCTATGACGATTTCGAGAAAGCGGCCCTGCACGGAACATTTCTGGTTGACGCTGCCGGCCGCGTTCGCTGGCAGGACATCAGCTACGAACCATTCATGGATACCGCCTTTCTGCTGAAGGAATCTCGGCGGCTGCTGGCCATCGAACCAAGTTCCGCGCCCGCATCAACGGTTCCCGTGAAGGCTCCCGGAGTTGCCGCAGCGAAGTAGTTCGTTTTTTGTCAGACACCTGCGGTGATCAGGCTGCGTCGGCGTGAATCCTGTCATACAGCAGTTGCACAACTTCATCGATGCACATGGCTGAAGTGTCTACGATCACTGCGTCGGTTGCCGGAATCATCGGCGCTGTTGCTCTTTGTTCATCCCGCTCATCTCGCAGCCGAATCTGCTCCATGACATCATGAAGCGGCTGAGACAAAGACTTCCGCTGCAGTTCCGCCTGACGCCTTGCTGCTCTTGCGTCAAGGCTGGCTGTGAGAAAAAACTTATGTGGCGCTTTGGGAAAAACGACTGTGCCCTGATCGCGTCCCTCAGTCACAATCGAACCGGCGGCACCGATTGCCTGCTGCATCGCCACCAGTCGTTCGCGTACAGCGGGATTGGCCGCCACAATCGAAGCCACGGTGGTGACCTCAGGCTCTCGAATGGCCGCCGTCACATTCACCCCATTGAGTTCGATTCCATCGCGTTTGAGTTCAATCCGGCAGTCCCGTGCGATGGACGCCACCGACTGACTGTCTTCCGGCTGAATCTGTGCATTGAGTACGGCAACGGCGATGGCCCGGTACATCGCGCCCGTGTCGAGGAAGCGGACAGCAAGTTTGTCGGCCAGTCGTCTGGCAACAGTACTCTTGCCGGACCCGGCCGGGCCGTCGATGGTAATGATCATGAACAAGCGGTCCATAGAGACGGAAATACGACCATACATGGGGAGGGTTGCGCGGTTGAATTGTGACGAAGCGCGAAGAATCAGCAAGTTCATTTTTCGTTCAGGATTTCCACGGCGTGCCTGTCTCTGCCGACGGCCATTCGCTAGACTTCTCCGCAGGGACTCTCCTGTTTCAAGTGAGAGTCACCGCATTTCGGGGGTGTTGCGGTGGTCAGGGCTGATGTGGCAGGTCGAATCGACGAACTTCGCAGGGCCTTGCACCGCGCAGAAGGTGCGGCTTATCTGGTGGAGCCGCGAGTCATTCGTCGGGTCATCCGAGAGTTGTACGGCTTCGTCAAGCTGTCAGTTTCGGTCCCCCATCCGCATTCACAGATCGTCTCGCGTTCAGACGTCATGCACCTCGTCCACCCCGACGAACTTGGCCTGCAGACCTTTACGGATTTACCCGAACGCTGTCTGTTGATCTGCCAGCCTGAAGAAGCCGAACTTGAACACTGGCCGCTCCAGGAATTGCTGCAGCAGGTCTGGCGACGTCTGTTTCACGCCGTGGTCGATCTGCAGCTCACCCAGCGTTTCTCGGGACTGGACGAGCGGTCGCTGATTCAGCAGCGCATTGCGGGACTCGGGCAGTCGGAATTCGACGAGGCCCACTTCGTTCTGCGCAGTGAACAGCTGCTCATTCACCCCGATTCACGCGTCTCAGCCTGGCGCGAATTCGCCGCTGTCTATCTCGAACTGCAGTGGTTTGAGCCGGATTTGCTGCCGATCTGGTTTCCGTCGCTCGCCGGACGATCCCACGTCGAACCCCTGCTCGCCAACGACATTGACGGGGAATCCCTGTTTCGCAGAACGCAGCTTTACGGAGCCGCACTCCCCGACCTGACTCCCCATGTTGTCCGTGACGAAACTCGCCTTGCAAACGTTCGCCGCGACTGGACCGCAGGTTCTGGTTCAGCCCCATCGGACCGAGCGTGGCTGCGGGCTCTGCGGCGGCGGGACAGAGCGAACGAGCGCGGAAATACCGTCGCGGCACTCGTGCACGCCGTCACTGCCAACGCGGCCGCATCCACAGATGAAAAACGGTTCTCAGCCGAAGAAAAAATCCGCGCCGACGTCGCCTGCCTCGTCCAGCGACTCCGCCGAGCGATCAACTTTCCGGCAGACGAAACTGAAGACTGGCAGGCATCGCTGCGGGAACTGGCCACCAACGCCATCCATGGCTTCTGGAATTCAGAAAAAAAATTGCTTTACGACCTGCAAAAAGTCTGTATCGATCACGAGCGAACCATCTACCAGGTGGATCTCGTGAAGTGGGTGGCAAGTCGTGGCCAACGCCCCCTCCGCCGTCCACTGGATGCTCTCCGCGAAGTGCTCATGACACGCCATCTGGCCAGTGCCGAACGGCGCCTGGCCGATGTTCGACTGAGCGGCATGGATCGGGAACGGCTGACTTCGCTTCTTCAGAAAGCAGCTCATCTGTCTGAAACACAGATGCGACAGCGCATGCGGCCGGTGCTGCAGCAAACGCTTCGGGACGTGCGGCTGATTCCAACCAACATCCCCGAACAGGTCGCAGCCGATAAACTGGTCGATGATGCTCTGGACTGCATCGCTGACCGCGGTTACCTGACCCTCGGATATCTTCGCGACTCCATCAGCCGCAATGACCTGAAGCTTCCGGATCTCAGCGACATCCGCGACCTCTGGCGCGGTGATTATCTGCTGCGAGCTGACGACCGACTGGAATTCGCGATGGACGGTGTCTACCGTCGCGGCGAATTCTACCTGCGGGCACTGCAGACAACCAGCTCCATCTTTTTTGGCAACCGAACGGGCCGCTTCGCCACACTCTTCCTGATCATTCCCTTCGGCGGTGCCTACGTTGCCGTCCGCGGCCTCGAACATACCCTGCATCTGCTGACTGGAAATCGCACTCCCGCGGCCACAGCCACGAAAACAGCGAGCGACACCGACAGCATCACAGGCATCGCAGATACCACAGATACCACAGATACCACAGATGTCGCGGGTGCTGCGGGCACCTCAGACTCGGCCGGTCCCCCCGCCAACGTCGCCACCTCAGCAATCGCGGCACCGAAAGCAGCTCAGGAGGTTCTCCGGAATTCCGCTCCCGCTGAAACCACCTCCAGCGCTGTCACCGTGACGCAAACCAAGGTTGCTCAACCGCCCCACAGTGATCAGTCCCTCTTTGCCTCGGCTGCCCCCGTGCTGATGCTCGGCTTCCTGCTCATGGCACTCATTCACGTGGGGGGATTTCGGCGCCGTTTCTTCCGCGTCATCGCCAGTCTGCTCAAAGGCGTCCGTCGCTGTCTCATCGACTACCCCGTAAAGCTCCTGCGGCAGCCGCTGGTTCAGTGGTTCTGGCGAAATCGCACTGTCGTGAAAGTCCGCCGCGTGGTCGTGGTACCGATGGCAGTCGCCGCCATCCCCGCAAGGCTCATTCCCTTCGCCTTTGGCAGTCCTCCACAAACTCTCTCGTGGTGGCTCGTCGTCGCCCTGCTCTCCAGTCTCGCCCTCAACTCCCGGCTCGGCCGCGACAGCCAGGAGCTCACAGCCGAATGGCTGGCAAGCGTCTGGCATCGGCTGCACGTCCGCGTTGTGCTGGCCGTTTTCGTGTTTGTGCTGGACATGTTCCGCATCGTGCTTTCATTTCTTGAACGATTCCTCTATGCGGTCGATGAGTGGCTGCGGTTTCACAGCGACGAAAGCTGGCTGTCCATCGTTGTCAAAGCCGTACTGGGCGTCGTCTGGTCCTTCGTTTCCTTTCTGATTCGAATTTACGTCAACCTGCTGATCGAGCCGACGTTTCATCCGGTCAAGCACTTTCCGGTTGTTACCGTTGCCCACAAAATGATCCTTCCCGGACTACTGCTGATGCAGCGGGAGATGGTGCGGATACTGCAGCCCTACCTCGGGATTGCTCTGGCCGAATTCATCACGTGGTTCAATATCTTCTTCATTCCCGGTATCTTCGGCTTCGCCGTCTGGGAGCTCAAGGAAAACTGGCGACTGTACCTCTCCAACCGTCGACCACTGCTCACACCAGTCGCCGTCGGCTCTCATGGCGAATCCGTCGCTCGGCTGCTCCGTCCAGGTTTCCATTCCGGCACACTGCCAAAGATCTATCGCCGTCTGCGACTGCTGGAACATCAGCCGCCCTCGTTTCATCGCTTCAGTTCGCGCCGCGCCGCTCGCGAGCAGCTCGAACACGTCGAGTTTGCCATCCGCAACTTCGTCAGCCGCGAACTCCTCCGCCTGCTCAAGCTCTGCCCCGTCTGGCAGGAGTACAGTCTCGAATGCGGCGACATCCATCCGTCATCCAACAGCTTCATCGTCCGCGTGCACTGCGATCAGCTCGGCAAACAGCCACTTGAACTGCTCTTTCAGGAGCAGAGTGGCTGGGTCGTCGCCGGAATGGCCTCACCAGGATTCCTCCGATTTGCCTCCGCTGATCAGCTGCGTTCGCTCCAGCACGCACTCGAAGGTTTCTACCGCAAGTGCGGAATTGACATGGTCCGCGAACAGCTGGAAAACGAATTCCTCAAGGGGCACCCCTACGACATCAACTCCGAGGGCCTTTCAATCTGGCCCCACGGGCAGTTCCGCCAGGAACTGAAAATCGACCTGTCTCGCAAGGGAATGCTGCGACCGGTTCCTGTCGATCAGGCTGCCGCTGCGGGGCTACTACCGATTGAACGATCGCAGGTGCTCTTCTTTGAATCCCGAACACTCTGGGACGACTGGGTAACACGGTGGACCTGCGACGAAGGCCCCGCTCTTCCGCTGGCCTGCACCGCGCCAACAAAACACACGCTGCTGGGACGTGTCGATTAATCAACCAGCCACCTCAGGCGTCTCCTCTGAAGTTTCCTCAGACTGATCCGCCGAGAATCTTGTTGACAGCGAACGGGCGCTGAGTCCCTGTTCTTTGAGATATCGCACGAGGGGCTCCGTGTGGCCGTGTGTTACAAGGATCTCTTCGGCGGCGGTGTTCTGGATGGCCCAAAGCAGTCCTGGCCAGTCAGCGTGATCCGAAAGAGCGAACCCGCGGTCAACGGACTGCCAGCGGCGGGTGGCGCGGGTGAGCATCCAGCCGGATGCAGTCGCACGTGAACACCCCGAAAAACGCGACATCCACGAAGACTCCGCAGCGCCCGGCGGAGCAACCACAAGAACTCCGGCCCATGATTTTCGAGCAGGAGCCTGGCTCACCAGCAGCGTGGTCGGAAGATTGACACCGGATGCTCGGTATTCGCGATTCAGTTCTTCCACGGCGGAATGACAGAAGATGGGGCCAATTCCCGGATTCACCCCCGCAATCACGCGCTGCGATTTTCCCAGTGAATATGCAAAGACCACCGCCGCCCTGCCTTCGTCGCGGCAGCGGATCCACCAGTCATTAATCGCGGTGAAAATCTCCTGCTGCGGCGGCCAGCGATAAACGGGAAGCCCAAACGTGGATTCCGTAACAAACGTGTGACATCGCACCGGTTCAAACGGGCTGCATGTGGGATCGGGTTCCGTCTTGTAGTCACCACTGATCACACAGACACGCCCCTGATGTTCGATGCGAACCTGAGCCGACCCCAGCACGTGGCCGGCCGGATGCAGCGACACCGTTACCGAATTGATGCGATGCTCTTCACCCCACCTGAGCGTGTCAATCACCGCAGACGGCCCCAGCCGACTGCGAAGCACCCGCAGACCCTCGTAACTGCAGAGGTACCGATCTGAACCAAATCGCGCATGATCAGCATGGGCGTGAGTAATCACTGCGCGGCTGGTGCGTTTCCATGGATCAATATGAAAGTCGCCCGCGGCGCAGTAGAGCCCTGAGGAGGTTTCCTGAATGAGCGGTGGGTGAGTCATTGACAAGGGAATACTCTGATCGGATCCGCGGGAGTTTGGACAGGATGGTACAGACTTGGTGGAAGGCTGTCACCACATCGCTCTGGAAATGGCACCGTCATTTTCTCGTTCCTTCGATTCCTGCAATTCCCAAAAGTTTTCGCGTCGGCGTCTTCCACTGAAACTCGTGTATTCCACGACGACGCTGAGTAATCGGAGGTCACAGGGGTGTGCCAGGATCCTCCATCGCTCACGGCTTATCCCTTCGCGTTCCCTCTGCAGCGACGGCTGGCTCTCGCCACGTCCGCCAGGGCACGTACGTCCATTAACGTTGAAAGACCACGGAATGCCTCTCAACAGATGGCTGAAGCACTGTTCCCAAATCCTGCGATCCGGTCTTCATCACAACAGTCGCCGCCGCAGCCTGCGACGCAGCATCCAGAGGCGACTTGAAGCCACCACAACCCGCGTTCGTCGGACTCCCGAATCGCTCGAAGAACGCGTGCTCCCCGCCAGCTTCTCGTGGGTCGGCGATCTCAACAACTCGTGGTCCACCAACGTCGCCGGAGACACAAACTGGTCAGGCAACGCCACTCCCATCAGCGGGGATTCGCTGGTGTTCGACGGCAGCAGCGCGGGGATGCTCGATAATGATTTCCCGACAAACTCCAGCTTCTCCATGACCTCTAATACCGGTGGCTATACGATCACCGGACACGTGATTCAGCTGGACAACGAGGGCACGGACATCATTCAGATTGCCGCCGAAAACCTCATCCGGACACCGCTCAAACTGGACGCCTCCGCCATCGAGGTGCAGTCGGGAGTGCTCGATCTGCAACGCAGTGTCACCGGCACTGCCGGACTCACCAAACTCGGTGACGGCACCTTGATTCTCACGAGGCCGACTTTCTACAGCGGCCCAACCACGGTGGAGGCCGGCAGTTTCGAGGTGGACGGCGAATTCCTCGGTACAGGGGCCTTTGACATTGCCGACACTGCCACTCTGGGTGGCACCAGTCACATCGGCAGCACCGTGGAACTCTCAGGGATACTCAGCCCGGGCTCACTGCGACCTGCAGCCAATCCGGTTGGCAGTTTCTCCGCAGCCGCGCTGAACATGAACTCCAGCGGTGTGCTGCGGCTGAACATCAGCGGCAATTCCGCCGGTGAATACGACACCCTGCAGATCACCAATGCCGCAGCACTCAACGGCACCCTCGAAGTGGCCATCGCCGAAAACTTGATACCGGCCGATGGCACCATCTTCCGCGTGCTGTCCGCCGACTCCGTCACAGGTTACTTTCGCTCCTTCAACGGCCTCAATTACAACGGTGGTCGGCTGGTCCCGATTCAGACTCCGGAAGCCCTGCTGCTGCTCGCCACTACCATTCCCACGGGCGGTGTCACCTTCTGCACAGCCACCTCCGCCGAAGGCGAATCGCTCGCGCAGTTCTTTGCCAACAACGTCAGCTCCCTCACCATTACCGGTGGCTTTGATGTGCTCAGCCAGCAGCTCCGCGGCACCTTCACGCTCACTCGCCGCGCAGCCACGGCCACAGATTCCGCTCTCGTGATTCTCGCAGCCAACCATGTCAGCATGGACCTGAGCGGATCTTCCAGCAGTCTGGTTTCTGTGAGCAACGGCTACGGCGTGGTGATCCTCAGCGAGGCCGGGCTCGCTGCCGACCTCACAGTCACCGTCGCTGAATCCCTCGAATCCATCACCTTCTCCGGCACCTTCGGTCTGGCCATCAACTCCACCAATTCAGACGTCTCTGAAACCGTGCAGGTCGGCGGCAACACTGTCTCAATTGATCTTCCCGCAGGTCCCGATGTGCGGCTGTCCGCCAGCAATACTGTGCTCACCACGGACATCATCGACGTCCGTGGCAACTTCACACTGGAAACCAACGGCTCCGAAGACACTCGCGAAATCCTGCTGGGCGCCAGCGACATCACCGCGTTCCCTGGCGATGACGGCCGCACAGCGGATGATGCCACGGATGACGTGGGACTGCTCTTCAACAACGGCAGCCTCCTGGCGTTCGTCAATTCCGGCGGCAACGTGGCGCTCAGGACAACCGGCGCCGGCCAATTCGCCTTCGACGTCCCGGTGTACGTCGAAGGCGTCGCCTCGCTGGAAATCAACACCACTGGCGAAGCCGTCCAGCGAACGCTCACCGTCGGCGGCATCACGGGCACTCTGGATCTGGCCGATGGCCTGAATCGAGTGGCCCTGCGAAACGTCTCCGCGGCATTTCCTGGCTTCGCGGAAGTCACGGGTGATTTTGCCATCGAACGAACCGTTGACGGCAGCACCACCACGCTCAGCGCCGCTACTGCAGCCGCCGGCGTGTTTGTCGGCATCAATCGCGGGCTGCCGGATGAACTCGGAGTGCGGCTCCACAACGTGGGACTTGCCCTGCTGATTGAAAAAACGGCCGATTCACCCGCTAAGTACGCCGTCGCGGCCGCCGGCGACACCGTTTCTCTCGCAGGCCTGCCAGACCTGCAGCTCAAAGGTTCGCTCGCCTTCGAAGTCAATCAGCTCGGGCGCGAAATCAACACCACCATCACGCCCCTTTCAGGCCCAGACATCCCGCTGGTGTTCACCACAGCCGACTCCGTTCAGCGCTGGACCTGACGGTCACTGGCTTCACCACAATCTCCGGGCAGTTCGGGTTCGAACGGAATTCCACATCGACGCCCCCGAAGCTCAGCATCGCAGCTCACATCGTCAGCGCCTTCCTTGGCAGTGATGGCGGGACGGACGACGATGCTGATGATGTCGGCGTGCAGATCAGCAACGGGCGGTTCGGAGGTGTCTTCTATAAAGGCGACACGGCAAATACCGATGCATTCGATGCGCAGGGCGACGTAGAGCTGATCAATATTCCCGGCATTATCCTGGAAGACAGCCTCGCAGCCCGCGTCAACACCACGGGCGGTGCCGTGAATGAAACGATCACCGTACCCGGTTTCGACCCGGTGCAGCTGCTGTTCGCTGAGACCGATCTGGATCCGGTCTTCAGCGGCACCATTGTCAATGCCGAAATCGCGGAATTCGCTTCCGTTTCCGGCTGGTTCTCTGTCACCAATAGCAGCGATCGGCCGACCATTGCCGCCTCTGACATCAACGCCTTCGTCAGTGCCGGCGATTCAGGAATCAGTGTCACGGATGGCAAACTGGGGGCTGTAGTCGACACCGCCACCGGGAGTTTTGCGCTCGTGGCCAGCGGTGCTGTCGAATCACAAAACATCACTGGCCTCAAAGTCACCGGCGACGACGGCACCGTTCGCATCAATCTGCTGGGCCGGGGAATCACCGAAACAATCACAACTCCAGCCGGCGACGTGGTGCTGGACTTTGCCGACGGTGACCAGCTGCTGCGTCTGGAAGGCCCCGTCTCCATCGAAGTCGCTGGCTTCGTGGACATCGACGCGGACATCGTCGTTGAAAAACGCATTTCCGGCGACACCACTTCGCTGCTGGTCCAGGCCACCGACGCGTCCGCCTTCCTTGGCACAGGTTCCACCACCGAAGACACAGCCGACGCCAGTGGCCACGCGGCACTCAAAAATATCCCCGGTCTCGATCTTGAAGGTGACCTGTCAGCCCGCATCAACACAACCGGCGGTGCGGTGAATGAACGCATCCCGGTTCCCGGTGGCGACCCGGTGGACGTGATCTTTGCCGCCAACGAGGGAGCCGCCGTTTTCAGCGGCACCGTCACTGTCGAAGCCGCCGGTTTCGCGTCGCTGACAGGTTCGTTCTCGATCTCCAAAAGCACTGATCGGGTGCGGATTCCCGCCGCCGGAGTGGAAGCCTTCGTCGGCGCGGGCGACATGGGCGTGAAACTGACAAACGCATCGCTGGGTATCATCGCCAACACCGCGTCCAAAAAGTTCGCACTCGTGGCCGATGGCTTAATCTCGCTGGAAGGTTTCGATGACTTCGACCTGCAGGGCGCCGCGCAGATTCGCATCAATCGCCTCGGCGTTCCCATCACCGAAACAGTCACGACCCCGGCCGGCCCCGTGACCCTGATGTTCCCAACCGGGGACCCCGTGCTGCTGGTGGCCGGCAGCGTGTCCCTCGGGATAGGAGACTTCTTCGATACGTCCGCAGATCTGTCCGTCCAGAAACAGACTGACGGTGATGTCACGCACCTCCACGTGCAGGCGCTCAACGTCACCGCATTCCTTGGAACCGGTGCCAGCACCACCACCACCGCAGACGATTTCGGAGTTCGCCTGAAAAACGGTGCCATGGTTCTGCGGTGGGTCAGGAATACCGCCACCGATACCTTTTATTATTATGCATTCAATGCCCGTGGAACCGCTGAACTCGTGGGTATTACCGATCTGACCCTCGAAGGGTCGCTTGAAGCGGCGCGCAATACTGGTCCGAATACGGTCACGCTGGAGTTCGGCACCGCAGCCACGGATGACGACTTCGTGCTTGCCCCCGGCACCAAACGCTTTGGCGTCAGCGGGAAGATTGGCTTCGGCGACTTTATCGAAGTCAGTGCCGCCTTCGGCTTTGAAGAGGGCACTGCCACGGTCAATGGCGTGGAAACCACGCGAATTCTGGTGGCCGCTGCCGGTATTACCACGTTCCTTGGCAGCGGCCGCGGGACGGATGACGAACTGGGCATTCCGCTGTCCGACGGGCAGATCGGCGCAGTCATCGACAAGCCAGCCAGCGGCGGTACGAAGTACGCCCTGGTCGCTCAGGGGACAGCATCTCTGGTGGGTGTTGATGGTCTGACGCTCACCGGCACCCTGCACGCCCGCCTGAATCGACTCGGGTCTGCCATCGAAACAAACATCAATACACCGGCGGGGCCTGGCCTGATGAAACGTTCATCTCAGGGGTGTTCAATTTTGTTGCGCCTACGTGGCTGTAGCGGCAGTAGCCTCTGCATAGGCAGCCCTCCGCTTCGAGGCAAGCGTTTTGGGCAAATGTGTTGTCAGCCACGACTTCATTTGCTTCACAGAAACCCGGGCGAAGTCGTTCCGAATCGATTCTGCGGTCGCATGTTTGGACAAGGTGGCGATCGCCGGAAGTAAATGAGTGAATCCGCCTTTGCTGTGCTGTCCTTCCAGCTGCTTGTACAGC
>JBJTOP010000184.1:0-2059 GCA_046074645.1 Planctomycetaceae bacterium
CTGGGACCACCCTGCATGAAGATAAAAATGATGCGTTTGGCCCGGGGGGTGAGCACCGGGCCGGGAACCGCAGTGGGGGGGGCGTTACTTGAAAAATCGGCGGCGGATGTTTCGGCAAGGAGCGCCTGCAGGGCGACAGAGGCAAAGCCGCAGCTAACGGACTGCAGGAGTTGGCGACGGTCGAGTTGCTGAGCATGGCAGCTGTCGGCGACAGACATTTCGAGACCCCTGAAGAGCCATGGGCCGGAAGAGCAGCCTGAGCAGCTGCGGGTGTGGGAAACAGATTTCGCTGAAACTGGTTATTCTGGCCGATTCTCCGGGAATGCTCAAGCAAAATCCCAACGAATCGACCCGCGCAATCCCGCAAATCGCTGCAAACGGAGATTCCTGCTGCGGTCCTGATCAGCAGCCGCCAGGAGCAGCCGAATCTGCTGCCGCGTGTGATCCTGGAAGTGTATTTTGAAGAAGCAGACAGATGTTTCATCGTCCGCAGATCCCTCCTGAGTTCTTGAATTTGCCCCCGGAAAATGCGGATATGGCAGTGACTGCCCCCCTTCATGTTGCTCTTGTCGGCTGCGGTACGGTCGGCAGCGGTGTTGTTCAGATCCTGCAGTCATCTCGTGAACTGCTGGCCCGCCAGACCGGCCGAATACTCGAACTCAGTCGCATCGTCGTGCGCAACACCGCAAAGGCTCGCAGCGTGGATCTGTCCGGAATTCCGGTCTCAGACCGGATCGAGGATGTGCTGGAGGATTCACGGCTGGGGGTTGTGATCCACGTGGTGGGCGGGCTCGAACCCGCTCGGACCGATATTCTGCGACTGCTCCGCGCCGGTCGTGATGTGATCACCGCCAACAAAGCACTGCTCTACGAACACGGTGATGAACTGTTCGCGGCAGCGTCCCAGTCGGGGCGGACGATCTCCTTCGAAGCTGCTGTCGCTGGCGGTGTTCCGATCATTTCTACAATCAACACTGCATTGACCGGGAATCGCATCCTTTCGATCGAAGCAATTCTCAACGGCACCAGCAATTTTATCCTCAGCAGAATGCTCGATCAGCGGCAAACTTACGAAGATGTGCTGCAGGAGGCCCAGCGACGCGGCTACGCAGAAGCTGATCCCGCGATGGATGTAGACGGTGTCGATGCCGCTCAGAAACTGGCGATTCTGGCACGCCTCGCGTTTGGGACTCCTGTTCGCCTCGAGGATCTGGTGCTCCAGGGAATCCGCCGCATCGAGCTGCTGGACCTGCTGATGGCGGCCGAGCTGGGCTATCGCATCAAACTGCTCGCAGCAGCCCGTATGGCAGCCGGCCGGCTGGAAGTTTCCGTACAGCCAACACTCGTCCGCCGTGATCGTTCCGTGGCGATGACGTCCGGCGCTGATAATTTTGTGGCGATCGAAGGCGATGCTGTTGGAGTACTCAGGCTGGCAGGTGCAGGAGCTGGAAAGCTGCCGACGGCTTCGGCTGTGGTGGCTGATCTTGTGGATGTGGCCACAGGCCGCGCTGCCATCACCTTCCAGGCCCTGCTGCGGTTGCGCGATCGTCAGCCACTCCCACTCCAGCCGCGCGAAGAACTCACCCGCAGACACTACCTCCGCTTCGCCGTGGCCGACCGTCCCCGCGTCCTTGCCGATATCGCCCACATCCTCGGCCGACACGGCATTTCCATCAGCAGCGTGCGGCAGGACGAAACCGAAGATGTCGCCGATGAATCCGGCGTCGCTCGACTGGTGATCATCACTCACCGCGCCTCCGAAGGACGATTACAGGCCGCCGATAATGAAATCGGCACGCTGGACTCACTTCGCGGCGAACGAATCCGCATGCCAATCGCAGAGTGACTCCGTCCCGGAACGCGGAGCGGTTCGCCGTGGAGACGCGGCTCCTGGCCATACCCCAAGGGCGTTGAAGTACTCTGGAATCCTGTGAACAGACGGGTGAAGGAGCGTCGTGGTGCCTGGCACTTCGCACCCTTCGCACTGGGACTCGAAGACCACGTGACCTGGCATTTCATGCGAGGCTGCCGGAGCTGGCCTTACAGGGCCTGAACGCAG
>JBJTOP010000185.1:0-5774 GCA_046074645.1 Planctomycetaceae bacterium
CTGAGCGGCGGAGGCCAGCTGGCCGGGTTGGTGACCATCTATTTCGAGGACACGGGCACCGAAAGCTTCAAAACGGCTTGCAAGGGGTTCGAGGTTGGCCACTTCTGATGTGCGTCCAAAACCCTGAAGGCGATTGTGATCAACGACAATCAGCAACCTGTTCAGTCGCTGATGCACGGCAAAGATCAATGATTCCCACATGCTGCCTTCGTTCCATTCGCCATCGGACGTGACGCAGATGATTCGCTGATCCCGTCGTCGTAGTTTGGCCGCCAGTGCCAGCCCGGCCGCCAGTGGCAGCCCGTGTCCAAGACTGCCGGTGGCGAATGTAATCGCGCGGATTCCGAGCGCTGGTGGATGACCAGCCAGGAGGGTGGCGTCTCGATGAAACGTTTCGAGGTCAGAGTCAGCCAGCAATCCCTTTGTCCAGAGGCTGATGTAAAGGGCTCCGGCCCCGTGCCCTTTGGAGAGCACCAGCTGGTCGCCGACCTGCTGCACATCATGCATCAGTTCAAGGAGCAACGGCAGTACGGAGAGATTGCCGCCGATGTGACCAACGCCAGCCCTGAAGTGCATTTCAAGGAGTTTGAGGGTCGCGGTTTTGATTAGGTCGGGAGGCATCAGTTGAACTGCATCGGAGACACGATGTGAGACGCTTTTAGCGGACCAGTGTGCGTCGGTCGCGCGTTGCTCACCGGCAGTCAAAGACCGCGGGGGCCTGCGTCACAGCGACCAGCGTGAGGATTTGAGCGCACTTCGTTCTTCTCGGTGGCCATCAGTCGCCGAGTACGGGGTTGAGGAACGATTCGATTTGGGGATTCATCATTGCAAAACTCTGAGAGTGGATTCGAAACAACCCGAATAACTTCGCCAAATCCCCGCACTTCGCCGATCGATTGCGCCGACTATCGCCCGAAGAACGGTTGTCCGATGGAACGGGATAAAACCGGTTTGCCGAAAATTCCTGATTCGCAGGTTGTTTCACGGATTGGCTGGTGCGGCTTTGACGGCGATGGTGAACGGGAACAGCTGGGGTTCGCCTTCGACATCGACCATGCGGAGTCTGACATTTTTGACGGTTTTCCCGGGTAACGGTGCAAACTGGAACGTCATGACAGTGGGCTGCACGGGTGGCTGGACGTTTTTGCGGCCCTGGGGAATGCCGTTAAAGGTGAAGGACGAGGAGCTGCCGTTGGCTGCCCCACTGGAACCACCGCTTTTAGCCTCATGAAACTGGCCATTGGAGTCTTCGATGGTGGCCTGCATGGCGAAGGAGGCCTGCATCATGGCCTGCAGCTGGTCCGGGATGTTGCGGGCTTTTTTAGCCAGAGCAGTTGGTGGGAAGGCGACGGTGATGCGGAGACCGGCTGCGGTTTCTTCGACTTTCTGCAGCTGGAATTCTTCGCCATCGACACGCTGTTTGCCGGGTTTGGCGGCTGGAAAGACAGCTGTGAGTTCGCGCCCCGGCTGGATTTTGAGTTGACCACTGATTTCTTTCAGGAGTCGATTGGGGTTCTGGCGGCGTTCTACGTACAGATAAGTGCAATCCGGGAACTGTTGTTCGAATTCGGGGTAGTGTACCTGCATGGAGCCTGCGGGGGTGGAGACGGTCTGACCGTCCAGTTCCACGACGGTGGCCCCGGGTTCGATGGAGACGATCACGGGTGGCCTGCGTTTTCCGCCGGCTTTTTCGGGGGTGATTTTGAGGGCGATGCCAAAGTTGGGGGAGATGGGTTCGCCGGCGGGGCCGCCTGCATTTCCACCGCCGCCGCCCGCCGCAGCGAAGCCGAGTCCACCACCGCCGGCCCCACCGCCGACATTGCCACCGGGAAAATTGAAGTTAGCGGTGTCGCTGAACTGCTGGAAGTTGGAGTCGGCGAGCATTGGGAATGCGAGATCGCGGCGCAAGAAGGCGACCGATTCCATGTTTTTGACATTGGCGGAGCCGACGATTTCGATCCTGTGGCCGCCGGCTGTGGTGGAGCCGGTCATGCCATCGGCTGCGGCGACTGCGGCTGCTGCGGCTGCGTTTGCGGGTGGTTTGGAGGCGGTGGGTTCAGGTGCTGCGGGTTGGGTTCCGGAAGGAGCGAGGCTGGCGAGGAACACGGCGGCAGCAAGTGCGAGGGTGGTCATGAGCAGGTTCCTTTTGCGGGTGCGGTGAAAGCTATTTCCGGTGGCGGCGTTGCAGGGACTGTTGGTCTCTCGCAAAGGCGCCAAGGCGTAAAGATAAGGACAGAAGGTTCAAATTTCCAACAATTCCAGCTTTGCGCCCAAGCGTTTGCCTGAGGTCAGAGGCGGTACAGCAAGATGCCAGGCGGCGCGTCTGCAGGAAATCCGACTGACGGTCTCACGTATCATTACCATCGTTTCACTAACTCAGGTAGACGGATTTGAATTCCCTCCATGCGTCAAAGTCGCGCGGGTTACCTGCCCAATAGCGTTGAAGTTCTCTGGAATCACCTAAAATGAAAGGTTAAACCACGTAAGGGTGAGGCTCCTGCCGAGCCACCGCACGCTGGTCCGCGCTGTGAGCGCTTGCCAGCGATTCCAGCCGCATGGCGGCAGCCTGCGGGCAAAGGCCCTCGCAGCGCCCTCGTCAGCGCGTGCACCTTCGGTGCAAAACGCAGCCGGGGGCTTCCGCCCAACCGCTCGCAATGTCAGCCGCATGGCGGCAGCCTGCGGGCAAACGGCCCTGGCACCACCCTCGCCAGCGCGTGCACCTTCGGTGCAAAACACAGCCGGGGGCTTCCGCCCAACCGCTCGCAATGTCAGCCGCATGGCGGCAGCCCAATGGCGTTGAAGTTCTCTGGAATCATCTACAAGTGCCTTATTTCACACATCGGGCAGCGGATTCTGTCAGAGGATCTGATGATTTGCCACGGAATTTTGAGAAAAGTGAGCTATAGGTTTGCGGACGTTCTCCCATCGAAGAAATCTTCTCACGTTGCTTCAGGGCTTGACCTTGGACAGCAAAGCGGGAATATCCGGCATTTTCAGCCGAGGTGGGATTGGGCGAAGAATTCGGCTGACGGCCAGTTTTTGGCCTGCGGGAACGCAGAAGCGTTGGATGCAGGTCGAAGATTGCCTCCGGTTTTATCGATTTTGCAATAATTCTGATATTCACCATTGTTCCCGCAGCCTGCAGCGACGGTGTCTGGCGGGCAGTCAGTATGGAGATACCATGACAGTTCTCATCTATGCCGTGCCACTGGCTGGTCTGATCGGGCTTGGCTTCAGTTTTCGGCAGTACCGGTGGATTGCCAGCCAGGATGCTGGATCTGCCAACATGCAGCAGATCGCCAACCGCATCCGCAGTGGGGCATTGGCCTTCCTGAAGGCTGAATATTCAGTAATGCTTGGTTTTATCCTTGTTGTGACGGGTCTGATGTATGTGTCGGGCTTATCCAGTCAATCACATCCGCTGACAGCGCTGGCATTTTTCTGTGGTGCCGTATTTTCCGGTTTGGCGGGTTATTTCGGCATGCGGATCGCAACTCTGGCGAATGTCCGCACCGCCAGTGCTGCTCGCCGCGGCATAGCTCCGGCCCTGCTGATTGCGTTTGGCGGTGGTTCGGTGATGGGGATGACGGTGGTGGGTTTGGGAGTTTTGGGCCTGGGGGTTCTGTTTCTGCTGCTGACATCTGTTTTGGGCGGAACGGCAGCGGACATGCCGCGTTTGGTGAACGTGCTGACTGGCTTCTCTTTTGGTGCTTCTTCGGTGGCATTGTTCGCGCGCCTTGGCGGTGGCATTTACACGAAGGCGGCTGACGTGGGTGCTGACCTTGTGGGAAAAGTGGAAGCTGGAATCCCTGAAGACCATCCGCTCAACCCGGCGACGATTGCTGACAACGTTGGTGACAACGTTGGGGACGTGGCTGGTATGGGAGCTGACCTGTTCGAAAGTTATGTGGGTGCGATTCTGGGCGCAATGGTGCTGGGTGCCGTTTCATGTTCGCAGGCGGAGTTTTCCGGTCTGTATGGCGGTCTGAGTCCGGTGCTGCTTCCGATGCTTCTGGGAGCTGCCGGGGTTCTGGCATCGGTGGCTGGTACATTCTTTGTGCGCGGCGATGAAAACGTGGATCCTCAGAAGGCACTGAATCGTGGCGAACTGATTGCCGCTGGTGTGATGCTGGTTGCCAGCTGGCTGATCATCAACACGGTACTGCCGCCATCATGGAAATCGCCGGAGGGGCTGACGGTCACGCGTATGGGTGTATTTTATGCCAGCCTGATTGGTCTTGGGGCTGGGATTCTGATTGGCTTTGTTACTGAGTACTACACGGGTTCCGGTCGCAGGCCGGTTCGGGAGATTGTTGAGCAGTCTGTGACGGGTGCGGCGACGAACGTGATTGCGGGGATGGGAGTTGGGATGTTATCGACGGCGATTCCGATGCTGCTGATTGCGTTCAGTATCGTGGGTGCGTGGGAGCTGGCTGGTCTTTATGGGATCGCGATTGCTGCCGTTGGTATGTTGTCGAATACGGGCATTCAGCTGGCGGTTGATGCTTACGGTCCGATTGCCGACAACGCGGGCGGGATTGCCGAAATGAGCGGCCTGCCGGCGGAAGTTCGCGCCCGCACGGACCAGCTGGATGCAGTCGGCAATACGACGGCAGCGATTGGTAAGGGGTTTGCGATCGGATCTGCCGCTTTGACGGCACTGGCGTTGTTCAGTGCCTACATGACCACTGCCAAGCTCGATACGATCAACGTGGCATCACCTCCCGTGATGTGTGGTTTGTTTATTGGTGCGATGCTGCCATTTCTGTTCTCTGCAATGGCGATGCGAGCGGTTGGACGGGCAGCGGCGAGTATGATTTCGGAGGTTCGGCGTCAGTTTCGTGAGATCCCAGCGCTGTCAAAGGCGCTGGCTGTGTGTCAGAAGAACGGACACACTCCGTCGGAAAAATGGGATGCGGCCGACCAGAAGGTGCTGGCAGAAGCCATGGAGAAGGTGGACTGCGAGCGTTGCATCGCGATATCGACTCAGGCCTCGCTGCGGGAAATGGTGCTGCCGGGAATTCTGGCAGTGATCGCACCGGTGCTGACGGGATTCATCGGTGGCCCGCAGATGCTGGGCGGATTGCTGGCCGGCGTCACGGTCAGTGGTGTGATGCTTGCGATCTTCCAGTCAAATTCCGGCGGTGCGTGGGACAACGCCAAGAAAATGATCGAGGGTGGAGTGACGGTTGGCGGGGTCGAGTACCGTAAGGGCAGCAGTGCTCACGCGGCAGCGGTCGTTGGAGATACCGTTGGCGACCCGTTCAAGGACACCTCCGGCCCGTCATTGAACATTCTTCTGAAACTGGTGTCCGTAGCCGCTCTTGTAATGGCACCGTGGCTGACTGAAGCAGAGAGTGCCGCCACGTCAGCGGGTGGCACCGCGGTTGAAGCGACCGCACCGGCCGAGAAATGAACGTCCCGCGGCTGGATCGAGTCACAAAACCGCGGTGTGGCGTGCGGTCGATGTCAATCGGCCGGTCAGAGCGCGCACCGTTACCGGGGGATTAACATCCCCCGCACGCCTTGTCATGGTGGAGCGGATCCATGCGGCCCAGCGGTTGGGCGGGAGCCCCCGGCTGTGTTTCGCACCGAAGGTGCGCGCGCTGGCGAGGGGGCTGGCAGTGTTCTTTGACCCCTCACCCCCGTCCCCTCTCCCCTCGAAGGAGATCGTGCAGCTTTCAACGCCTTGCGGGGCTGGGGTTTGAGCAAAAAAATGACCTTCATGTTTCCTGTGAATTCGCACAGAATGTGCGTGTGAAAACACCCACACA
>JBJTOP010000186.1:0-20337 GCA_046074645.1 Planctomycetaceae bacterium
CCCGGAAGCAGAGAACTTCAACGCCATTGGGCTGCCGCCATGCGGCTGGGATTGTGTCTGGAACCAGCGGTTGGGCGGGAGCCCCCGGCGATGTTTCGCACCGAAGGTGCGCGCGCTGGCGAGTGCGTTGGCGGGGCGTTGGCAGGGGGCCTTTTGCCCGCAGGCTGCCGCCATGCGGCTGGGATTGCGTTTGGAACCAGCGGTTGGGCGGGAGCCCCCGGCTGTGTTTCGCACCAACGGACGAGAGCACAGGTGCCATGCACCTTGTCTGCGTTATGAGCCTTCGCCAGTGTTTTTTCGAAGCGACGCGGATCGGTGCAGTCCTCGCGGAGGTGAGGGGCGCGACGTGCTGGAGGTCCGTCGTACTGGGATGCTGAGACGGCGAGCATACGGGCAGATTGGGATATTTCAGTTGCGTCTGCCAGTCAGCATCCCGCGGCGGGATCGAGTCACAAAGACGCAGTGTGGCGTGCGGCTGCGGTCTGTCGGTTCAGGTCACTTGAGTCTGAGGGCTCTTACGTGACCATCAAAATGGGCGGTGTAAAGGTCTGTCTGGTTGGGGTGCAGATCACAGTCAAAGATATGTTCGGGCGTGGGCACGAGGTGAAAGACGTCTTCTTCACCGGGGTTCCAGAACCCGATTTCCTTTTCGATGATTCCAATAAGTGTTCCGCCGCTGTGGTAGATGGCGCGCCACATGGTGGCGTCGAGATCCTTCCGGAGGCATTCCTGTTTGGGCAGTTTTTCACCAGTGGCCCAGTCGAAGGACAAGGCGACTGCGCGACGATTTCCAGCGGGTGCGTTGGAGACTTTGTGCAGCCCGGAGGCAGTGATGCGTTTGCCGCAGGGACTGAATGTCAGACTGATGATTCCGCCAAAGGGAGCAAGGTCTCCGACGTGGGAGTAGATTTCAGCGGCATCTAATTTTCGTGCTGGCTGGTCGGAATCGGCGTGCCAGTGAAAGATATTCCCGACGATATCTCCACTGACCACTTCAAAGGTGCCTGGTACGAACTGGACAGAGTACGGGATATGGGGGTGCCCGGCCAGTGTTCTGAGGAGTTTGCCGTCGGTGGCTCGCCACACACGAACTGTGCGGTCATTTCCGCAGGTGACCACCTGCTGTCCATCATGACTGACAGCAAGTCCGCGAACCCAGCCTGCGTGGGCCTCGATTGTCTGCAGTGGCTGAGGTACTTCGGCGGCGATGTCCCAGGCGATCCAGCGTCCGTCGCAGGCTCCGGAATGGAGCGTATTGCCGTCAGGAGAGAAGGCAAGCGTGCGGACCCAGTTGGCGTGCCCGATGAGTGATGTGCGGTTGCCTGTGGCAATGTCCCAGCGCTGAATGGTGTGGTCGATGGCTCCTGCAACGACGCATCGACCTGTCGGATCGACACGGCAGCACAGCAGCTTTGCGGTCCAGGCCCAGTCTGAGAGGGGGCGGGCGGCACGGGGGTCGAAGGTGTCGGGCTGAATTGTCATGCGAGCAGCTCCTCGACAGGGCCGAAAGCGGGATCGGCGATGGGGTATTTGCGGCCACCAATTTCGAAGTGGCCGGATGAATCAATTCCGACGGCTCGCAGCCAGGTGTGAAACAGATGTCGATGATCGACCTTGCGTTCCGTGACTTCGATCCCCTTTGCATCGGTACTGCCGATCACGGCTGAGTGCTGGATTCCGCAGCCGGCCGCAGCGATGGACCACGCTTTGGGATAATGATCGCGACCATAACCGGCATTGATGGTTGGTGTGCGGCCGAATTCCGTCATGACGAGCACGAGTGTGCGTTCGAGCAGACCGCGCTGTTGCAGGTCGGTCAGGAAGTGAGCAAACGGGCCATCGAAATCTGCTACGTAGTGCAGATGAAATTCGAAGTTGTTGTGATGAAAGTCCCAGCCTGCGTGCTGAATTTCAATAAACGGCACTTCGCGTTCCACCAACCGTCGTGCCAGCAGCATTTGTTTGCCGAATTCCGATTTCCCATAAGCGTGCTGTACGGCATCGGTTTCCTGCGAGATATCGAACAGCTCGCGGTGTTCCATCAGCCGCAGTGCCTGTTCGAATGTCTGCGTGTAGGCGTCCATCTCTGCCGACTGCACTCGGCTGCGATGGCGACTGTTGACGAACCGTCGCCAGTCGTGACGACGACTATCGACGGCCACTGTCAGTCCTTCGGGGAGCTGCGTGTTGACAATTCCGCCCTTTTCAGCCCCAACGGCGACGCTGGCGTAACGCGGTCCCAGATACGCCGCATTGTTGGCTCGACCACCAACACCCCCAACCATGGTGGTGATGTGTCCCGGGAGCGGAAAGTCGGGACGTTCAAGTCCTTTGGCCACGACCGCCCCCAGCTCGGGATATTCCGTCGCCGAACGCGTTGTCCGGCCACTGCGGACCAGATTGTTGGCCAGTCCATGATCATCGAGATCCGTGCTGACGCTGCGTATGAGTGCCATGTGGTGCAGCTGCTGGGCGGTTTTGGGGAGCAGTTCGGAGATGTGAATTCCGGGCACTGAGGTGGCGATCGAGCGAAACGGGCCACCTGTTTCGAGGTCGGACTTGGGGTCCCATGATTCGAACTGACTGATGCCACCGTTGAGGTAGACCACAACGATCGATCGGCCGTTGGCTGCGAGTTGACCTGCGCCCAGCGGGTGTGAGAACAGACTGGTGCCCACGAGCGCCCCTGCGCTGACATATGCGGTCGTCAGGAATTCGCCCATGAACTGCCGCCGACCAAGTCCATGATCGATGGTTCCGCAGGGTTTGTATTGATTTCCGGTCATTGACAATTCCACGCTGAAATCACATCGAAAAACGAAATTCGGATGATGCCAGCAATCCCCAGACAAGTTCCTGAATCATCGCGGAACGATTCTCTGAGGCCCGCGTGAGCAGTTCGCGGACCATGTTGATTTCGTCTGCGTCGGGTCGTCTGCAGAGAATTGCAACGTAGAGCTCTGACGCCAGCAATTCCGGTTCGGCAACAGCCTCCAGACGCTGAATCAGATTGCCTTCACTGGCTTTCAGCCACCCGTGGAAGGTCGTGTCATTCTGAATCATCAGGGCCTGGTCAACAGTCGCAAAGAAACTGTCCTGAGGTGCTCCGGCGGGCGCAGCGAAGCGAGTCACGATGAGATCTTCCACGGTGTCCCACAAATTCACTGCCACCGCTGTGGTGACAAACTCCTGCCGCTTCACTGCATCGTCCCGGTCAGCTGTGTTGTCGTGATTCTTGGACTGCCATTCAGCAAGAGCCTTCGCGGTGACTGGGCGATGCATTTCCAGAGCAAAATAGGTGGCGCTGGACATTTGTTCGGGGCTGAGCGGTCGGATGCGGCGAATTGCGAAGTTTTGTCGCCAGGATTCCACGAGCGCCGCCTGGCGCTGGTCCAGTTCCGAGCGAAGTTGTGCGGACGTACCGCCATCGGCCGCTTCGGCCTGCTGAATCAGTGCACGCTGTTCCAGCCATCGCAGGAGCAGACTGATACGGGATTTTTGCTGGTTGAGATCTGCCTGAAGGTCAAGCTGAGCCAGCATCCTTTTGCGTATGCCGCGCTGAACACCGCGGGCCTCAACCACAAATTCGCCCAACGCCAACTTGCGATTGGCCAGAGCCAGAACGCGGCTGCGGAGGCCTTCCCTTTTTTGCCCCAGAGTTTCGACAGCATCCTCCAGCTGATCCACCTGCTGATCAAGCTTCTCGGTGAGCTGGCTGGCCGTGGCAAGTTCGGCTTCGTTTTGAGCGGTCTTCAGGGAATCCACGCGCTTCTGGTGTTCAGCCAGAGCATTTTTTGCTTCGGTGAGTTTCGCGGTGTCGCGGTCGTGCAGCTCGATGGTTTCCTGCAGACGTCTGCGAGCGTCGTCCAGCTGCGATTGCAGACGGCCGACATCAGCCTGCGTGCGTTGCAGGTGTTCTGTGGCGGCGGACAGTTCATGGTTGAGCTGTGTGAGTGCGGGCTGCAGAGGAGCCTGGCGGGCATCGAGCGATGCGAGCGTTTCTGTCAGTGCGGTGGTACCGCCCGGCGGACCCTGCCAGTGCTGCAGGTCGGGGACAAGCACGGTGCGCTGCCATGCGTGGGAACGCGCGATCTGGCGAAGAAAGCTGCGGAGGTCGTAGCGGGTGGCCACCAGCTCATCGACCAGCAGCTGCAGGAGAGCTGCAGAGACTGGCGGGTTTTCTGAGTGGTGCATATCGACCGGATGCACGAGTCCCTGCCCCATCATCGCCGCCCAGAGGCGATTGGCGAGATTGCGGTTGAAGGCATGGTTTTCGGGGTGCGTGGCGAGTACAGCGAGCTGCTGGCGACGGCTGTACCGCGGAATGGCTCGTTTGTCTTTTTCGGGAGCAACGACGTAGGAGTCGGCGACGCTGGAAAAATCCGGTTCGGCATCAATGGCGAGGGACAGCGGGAGCACTGGCTGGGCCACGGCGCGGGGAGAATTGGGACGGAAGACGGAGGCGAATTCGAGCGGCCCTTCGCTTTTCTCTCCCAGAAACGGCAGGTTGCCACGTTTTTCATCTGTGAATATGTAGGTGCGATTGACGAATGACAAAATGCCGAAGTATTCGGACTGTTCATAGTCGGCTACCAGCGGATGGTCGTGGCACTGGGCACACTGCACATCGCGGCCGAAGAAAATGCGGCCGATGTCCCGCGTCACCACGTGAGGATCAGCCTGACGATTGAGAATAAAGCCGGCCGCAGCTCGGAAGTCGGGGTCGGTACCGTCAGCCCCAAGAATCTCCGTACACAACTCGTTCAACGGTCGCTGCTCGGTCAGCCAACGCCGAATGAATTCACGGAATTCCAGCGTCCCGATGTTTTCGCGGCGCTCCGTAAACATCACTTCAAGCACCTTGGCGTAGTACCGCGAAAACTCCTGGCGATCCAGCAGATCGTCAATCACGGCCTCCCGAATCCGTGTGCCGGACGCAGGGTCAGCCGCCATCTGCTGGAAGAAGGCTGCACTTTCTTCGGCGGTTGGACCGCGGCCCACGAGGTCGAGATAAATGCGGCGATGAAACTCGGCGTCACCGGCCAGCGGCACAGCAGGTCCGAAGTGGATGGCGTTGAGAATTCGGTCGATTTGCGGCGCGAGCGGTTCGCGGGGCGCAGGAGTTTGCTGAGCGTCTGTGGGGGACTGCAGAAGCAGCCCCGTCAGCAGCGCGCAGGTGAACCGGTACAGTGGCAGCATACGAAGGGTGATCACGGAGCGTGTCTTTGGGCGAGATGAGATCAGTCACAGAGCAGGGGCAGCCGGGAATTCCGGGGACTGGCGAAGGGCCAGGAGGTGCCAGCATACCCGAAATCAGGCTCCGGTGTCTCTGTTTTCCGCCTCCGACTGCCGCTGATTTCAGACATCGATCGAACACTCCGGCGACCTGCAGTCGGTCTGCGCTGAAGGAGATGGCCTCATTGATACGACAATCGAAGCCACTCCTTTCAACACCTGCTCGGGATGCCAGCGGCTGAAATTTCAGCTCCCTGCCGGCGTTTACTGTGCGGCCATGTCGAGGCAGATGATCTGCTTGTCATTTCGCAGGTAGATCCTGCGATTGGCGAAGGCCGGCATGCTCCAGACGACTTCGCGGCCGAAAGCAAAGTTGGAGGGTTCGATGACTTTGGTGCGGCTGAGTTCTTCGTAGTTGTCGGGCGTGAGCCGTGCGATGACCAGTTCACCCTTTTCGTTGAAAAGAATAAAGCGGTCTTCGTGCCGAACCAGAAAGGCGGTTTCGGAACCACGTGGCCGGCCTCCCACCGCCTTGTCGGTTTCCCAAAGAACCTTTCCTTCGGGCAGTTGCAGCGCCCGCAGGAGACCTTTCTGGTCGAATCCGTAGAGAATGGTCTGATCGAGGAACGGCTGGACGTTCACCGGTGAGATCAGGTCCTTCACGTCGCGAAAAACTTCTTCCGGCTTTGACTGATCCGGTTTGAGCTTCAGCAGCAGATTGCGGTTGCTGTAGCCGGCCGCATAGAGATAGTCGCCGGCAAGCACCGGAGACATGATGATGGAACCGTTGGAGGCGTCGTAGGGTACGGACCAGTATTCGCTGCCGGTCTCGGGGCTCACAGAGGAAACGGCGTCAGTGCGATACAGAATCAGCTGGCGTTTGCCGCCGTGTTCGACGATCGTGGGAGGCGAATATCCCTGCCCCTGCGAACCGGATGTAAGGCTTCGCCAGATTTCTTTTCCGGAGAGTTTGTCGAGCGCCACAATGTGGCTGCCGGAGCCGCCGGCCAGAGTCAGCAGGCGCGGGCCGTCAATCAGTGGATGGGCGGAATAGCCCCAGAGTGGCGCTGTGGTGCTGTAGTCAGTCTTCAGGTCGCGCCGCCAGAGTACCTGACCGTTGGAAACCTGGAAGCAGTAGAGCAGTCCTTCGGCCCCCAGAGTGTAAACGCGGTCGTCTTCAACGACAGGTGTGCAGCGCGGGCCAGCGGGGTAGGAGATCGAATATTTGACGTTGTCGGAGTGCGTCCAGAGCACTTTGCCTGTGGATGCGTCGAGGCACTGCACGCGCTCCACTCCGGAGAATTCCCTGCGATCAAAGTTATCAACCTTGACGTTGTCGGCGGTCACGTAGTCAGTGATGAACACGCGACCGGAGGCAACAGCGGGACCGGAATAACCGCCAGCCAGCTCAGACTGCCAGACAACCTTCAGACCTGACTGGGGGAACGTCTTGAGCACCCCCGTTTCGCGCCAGACGTTGTCCCGGCCTGGACCCATCCACTGTGGCCAGTCTTCAGCCGCGGATGGCCGCATCCCGAACCCCAGTGCTAATCCCAAAATCGCGGCAGACCTCCAGTTGTTAAACATCATTGGCTCCCGAAAATTCACAGGACAGAATTCAGTCTCAATTCACTGAAGATTGTCCGAAATCGGGTGCGGGTGGGCAAGAGCATTCGCGGGAATGACATAAGGAAAGGAAGCCTGTCCCTGTGTTGAAGAACGCCAGAGATGCAGGCCGGGTGGAGGCCGCGGAAACGTGATCTCGATCCCGGCTGCATCTGGAGTGTTTACCAAATATCACAGACATCGCCGGTGGCGGCGTCCTGAACTCGTCCAGTGCCTGCCCAGACTGGTGGCTTTGAGGGAACTCGCAGCCACACACGATGGCCGGAGCAGGATCCCAGAAATGAGAGGAAGGTTCCTGGATCTGCTTTGTCGTCGAATTCGATGGCCTGCAGATGCACGGCAGGAGACTGATCGAAGAGCCCGCAGACTGCGTTGATATCGACCGTGAGCAGGGAAGGCAGTTGCTGACCGTCATTTTCGCCGCCGCGAATTTCTGTTCGGCTGATGAACAGCGTGACCTCCCAGGCGGACGAGTCCTGGTCGATGGCGCAGTGGCAGCCGATGGGGGCGATGCTGAGTCCTGCGGAAAAATGGCTGGCCGCATCACTGGCAAAATTCTGGAGCCAGCCGGGGATTGCGGTGTCGGGGAAGCCTGCTGACATTTTGACGGGCCTCTGAGGAGCACAGAAGGGGGGAGCCGTTATGGCGACGCGACGTCTGCGATGTGAGGCGAGATGGATAAGGTGGTTAATAAGGATAAAATGCAACGTTTTCTACTCGATATGCCGTTGAAACCATAAAAAGCGGGATAACCCGCACTCGGGGATGCTCCTTTGTTAACGGGGCAAGCCCGCTGCCGTGCTCTGTGCCGGCCTGCATTCCCTGAATCTTCCCCCCGAGTATTGCCGATTTTGAGACTTGGAGCATTGCGACGCGAACACGAAGCTGTCTAGAATGCCGGACAAGTTCAGCGTCCATTGAGCCTCCCCGCCTTCCAAATCCCCCCCTGTTGAATTCATCGGAGCATCCCATGCTGGTCATTCCCGGCCGATACGGCAAAGACACGTGTGACGGTTATTCTCGCCGCGCACTGCTCCGCGTGGGCAGCTCCGCACTTGCTGGCCTCAGCGCCGCGACTCTGCTCGAAAAAGCCTCAGGGGCCGCTCCTGAAGGTGAAGAAGAAGCCCGCTACGGTGGAAAAGGTTTCGGTGCGGCAAAATCTGTGATCATGCTGTATCTTCAGGGTGGCCCCAGTCATCTGGATCTGTGGGATCCGAAAGCGAACGTGCCTGATAACGTCCGCAGCGTGTTCAAGCCGATCGATACCAAAATCCCCGGCGTTCAATTCACAGAACTGATGCCGAAACTGGCTGAACAGATTCAGCGTGCAACACTCATTCGTTCGCTCAGCTACACACCAATCGGGCTCTTCAATCACACGGCCGCCATTTACCAGATGCTCACTGGCTACAATGCGGACAACGTCAGTCCCTCCGGACAGCTGGAACCGCCAAGTCCCAAGGACTTCCCCAACTTCGGTTCCAACATCGTCAAACTGAAGCCGCTGCAGGCTCCGATGCTGCCGTTTGTGATGATGCCACGGCCGCTCCAGGAAAGCAACGTGATCGGCAAGGCGGGCACAGCAGGGTTCCTCGGTCGAGCTTACGACCCGTACTACCTGTATCCGGCGGGTGACGATATGGATATGGCTAAAATGGAGCGTATTCGTGTCGATGACCTGACGCTGCGTCAGGACGTTCCGCTGGATCGCCTTCAGCGTCGCGCTTCGCTGCGAGACACTGTCAGTGCCGGCATGAAGAACCTTGACCGCGCGGTCAACCAGTATGCCCTCAATGAATACTACGAGAAAGCTCTGGGTCTGGTACTTTCCGGAAAAGCTCGCGAGGCCTTCAACCTGTCTTCCGAGACACCGGAACTTCGCGAAAAATACGGCAACAACACGTTCGGCCAAAGCTGCCTGCTCGCTCGGCGTCTCGTCGAAGCCGGAACCCGCGTCGTCGAAGTCAACTGGCCCAAAGTCGCCAACAGCGACAACCACTCCTGGGATGTCCATACCGGACTCAGCGACCGCATGCGACGTCAGTCCGCACCAATGCTCGATGCCGCCCTCTCAGCACTCCTCAAAGACCTCGACCAGCGCGGGCTCCTTCAGGAAACGCTGGTTGTCGCCGTTGGCGAATTCGGCCGCAGCCCGAAACGCGGTGTCAGCACTTCAGGCAACAGCAACAGCGATGACGGTCGCGATCACTGGCCATACTGCTACACCGGTGTCATCGCCGGCGGCGGTACCAGACGTGGCTATGTGCACGGCAAGTCCGACGACACCGGCTCAGCCCCCGCCGAAAACCCCGTGCACCCTGGCGAACTGCTTGCCAGCATCTATCACGCTGTCGGGCTGTACCCCCGTCGCACCGTCTATAACCATCTCAATCAGCCGCGCGAGATGGTGAAGAATGATGCTGTGATGGAATTCTTTGCCTGATCCGTTCAGCCGCACGAAAATGCTCCGCAGAGTTGGCAACCGCGTCAGTGGTCTGTAAACTCTGCGGAGACTTTTGCAATCCGTGGACTCCGCTCTCAGGGCCGATTGTTCGTCTCGCGGGTGCCCGGATTGGCCCCCTCCCGTTTCGGCACGTGACACGGACGTATACGGCATGAATTCCCCTTCCACCCTGACTGTCGACGTGCCGCCATCCGTGACCAATCCCCAACCGGCCCTCCCACAGGAACCCGATGTGCGGTTCCGAAGTTCCCGACGCACGGCATCGCTCACGGGATTTCGAATTGCCGGTATCGGCTCCTGCGTTCCCTCCCGAATCGTCACCAACGAGGAACTCGAACAGCGTTACGGTTTCGAAGAAGGCTGGGTGCTCCGTCGTACCGGAATCTCTCAACGCCGCTTCGCTGCTCCGGATCAATCCACCAGTGACCTCGCTGTTGACGCCGCGACACTGGCGCTGGCAAACGCCAGCATTCCGGCCTCCGACATCGACCTGCTTGTTGTCGGCACCTTCACCCCGGACTACATGTGTCCGTCCACTGCCTGCCTCGTGCAAAACAAACTGCAGCTCGACGCACCAGCCATGGACCTGCAGGCTGCGTGTTCCGGGTTTATGTATTCACTGGCCACGGCGGCTCAATTCATCGCCAGCGGCAATGCCCGCTGTGCACTGGTGATCGGCGCTGACGTCAATAGTCGAATTGTTCGCCCGGACGATCAGCGAACTGCGCCGCTGTTCGGCGACGGAGCGGGCGCCGTCATCCTTCAGCCCGGCGACCGCGATCAGGGACTCGTTTGCTACCAACTGGGCGCAGACGGTTCCGGCGGCTCCCTGCTCGACCGCCCCGCCGGAGGTTCCACTCTGCCGCTCACACCAGAACTTGTTCAGGAAGGTCGCCACTATCTGCAGATGGACGGTCGCAACGTCTTCAAATGGGCCATTCATGCCGTCACCGAATCCATCACCACGGTGCTCGAAAAAGCCGGTGTGACCACCGATGACGTCTCGCTGTTCGTACTTCATCAGGCCAACATCCGCATCATCGACCACGCCATGAAGGAACTCGGCATTCACACCAGCCGCGTCTTCAACAACCTCAGCACCGTCGGCAACACTTCGGCCGCCTCGATCCCGCTCGCACTTGACGGTGCTCTTCAGAAAGGACTGATCCGCCGTGGCGATCTGATCGTCATGTGCGGTTTCGGCGCCGGACTCACGTGGGGTACCGGACTCTTCCGCTGGTAACCAACAGCCGCTCATCACCCCATGCAGCACGGTATTCCGGTCGTCGAATTCATCGTTGAAAGTTTCCTCTCCGGATCCCGCATCGACACCTTTCTCGCCCGGCATCTTCGCAACTACACGCCGTGGCGGCTGCACCGTCTGGTCGCCGCCGAACTTGCAGCCATCGATGATCAGCCCGCTGCCCCCGCCGACCGCGTGTTCACAGGACAACACGTCAGAATTCGGCTCGTCGAGCCCCCTGATAAACTGCTCGACCCCTGCCCCGCCTCCCTGAATATCGTTCACGAAGATCCCTGGCTGATCGTCGTCGATAAACCCGCGGGGCTCGTAGCGCACCCCGTTGGAGACTTCCATGATGGCACACTTTCAAACGTGCTCCAGTGGCACCTTGATCAGCAATCCTCTGTCCGCGGGCTGCTGCGTCCCGGTGTGGTGCATCGACTGGATCGCATGACCAGCGGTCTGATTGTGGCCGCTAAGGAACATCTGGCCCATCGCCTGCTGTCCATCGACTTCCAGCAATCCCGGATTTCCAAGACCTACGTGGCACTTGTGGAGGGTTCGCCGGATTTTGAATCGCGGATGATCGAGCTGCCGATAGGTCGGCATCCCGGCGGCAACAGTGTGCTGATGTCGGCCCGTCCGGATGCGCCTGCTGCACGACCCGCTCGAACAAAAGTGACCGTGGTGGAACGGTTCGGGGGCTACTCCCGCGTGGAATGCGTGCTCTACACGGGACGTAACCACCAGATTCGTGTGCATTTGTCTCAGCTGGGCCACCCGGTGCTTGGAGACGAGTACTATGGTGCGTTCGGTGCGATCCGCCAGTCACCGCGATTCGACGACGAAGAACCGCTTGAAGCCCGTCACGCACTGCACGCAGCATCTCTGAGCTTTCTGCACCCCATTCTGCGGGCGTGGCTGACGTTCCGTTCAGAGCCACCTCACGATTTTCACGAGGTCGCACACGCGTTTGTGCTCGGGGCCAGCCCGAAATCATGCGATTCCCCGTCAGTCTCGTCGTGACCAGGGCCTTCTGACCGCGTTCAGATCTGCGGAATGCAGGCATTCCGGGACACCGTGAGTGCCGGCACTACCGCAGATTTTGTGCATCTGGTGAAAGCAGCTTACGGAGTTTTCTGAGAGCGGCACCGCGGAGACCGAAGCACATGCCGGTGAGGAAACCAGCGAGGTGGGCCGCGTTTGCGATTTGGCCCACCACGCCCGTCATGCAGAGAAACAGGAACAGCAGTGAATACACCATCTGGTCGTAGGGCATGCCAACGCCGTGGTGCGGCGCGGTGCGGCCCTTCATCCACGCATAGCCCACCAGACCAAAGACCACGCCGGACATTCCGCCAAACCCTGGTCCCGCCCAGAACAGCTGAGCAAAATTGGAGACGACAGCCACAATCAGTACCAGCAGGCCGTAACGCCAGGTGCCACGGAGAAACTCGATCTGGCGTCCCAGCGTCCACATCCACTGCATGTTGAAGCCAATGTGCAGGATGCCGAAATGCAGGAAGATTGGGGTCACTGGCCGCCAGAACTCACGACTGGCCACGAGTCCCCAAAAATCCGCCGCAAGCGGGTCTTTAGTGCCGACGTACAACAGCTTGTCATTTTCAACGATGAAACCGAAGAGAGATTTCTGATCGTCATCCTGAAAGCCGAGGGGTGGCTGGATGAACATGGCGTCGAGCAGACCTGAGTCCTCGCGGTTGCACAGCGCCGCGAACAGGCCATGTTTCTGAAAACTGTCTCGCCAGTCTGTGCAGAGCAGGGCTGTGACGACACTTGCAAGGATCAGCAGGACTGTGAGTGGGAATGACCGATACCAGACAAAATGGAATCGCTGTTGCCAGACACGTTCGGAGTGGCGACGGGTCTGCGGATCTGTCAGGGCTGGTGCCGGACGGGCAGCCGGAGCCTGTTTAATTGCTGTGGCAATGGCGTCAGATTCCGGGTCAGCGAGAAATTCATGGAGCAGAGCAGCGGCGTCTGCACGCTGTTCATCACGATGAATCCATACCGTCCAGCTGCTGTCTTCCGCTTCCACCTGGCAACTGATGGATTTGGATTTGAGAAATAAAGCCAGCCGATCAGCGAGTCGCTGATCGGCCAGTTGATGGAGTTCGCGCATGGAGCAGGCCTGAAGGACGGAAAATGACCGGGAGTAAAGTCACGGGATTGTCGAGCCGGGAATTCTCCCGGAAGAATCCAAAATGTCCACTCTTTTCAACCACGATTCCCCCCGGTCAGGTGTGCACGAAAAACAAACAGCACCGGTGACGCGGAATCGCCCGGATCTCCGATCAGTACATCCACACTCGAACCCTCACTCTCTCCAGCCAGACGCTCCACGACAGAATACTCCGCCGTTCCTCCCACGTGGCCACGGTAGACAATGGCTGTGAGCACTCCGCCCGGCCGCAGCAGCTGTAAAGCAGCCACAAGGGCACGGCGAGTCGTCTCCGGCTGCGTGACCACGCTCCTGTCGCTCCCGGGAAGATATCCGAGATTGAACATGATCACTCCATATCGCCCTGCACCGCCTCGAACTTCCGTCGGCACGGACCTCAGCTGCTGCTCCAGCAATTCCGCATGATCGCCAACAATCAGCGTGATTGCTTCAGCAGCCAATCCGAGGCGTGCCTGCGTGGCAGCGATCGCCTGCGGCTGCAGATCGATGGCCGTCACAGCCGCGGGGCCGGCCACTGCCGCCAGAAACGCGGTATCGTGTCCATTTCCGGCCGTGGCATCCAAAACTCGATCACCCGGGCGAAAGGCGCGGCGAGCGATCGAGTGGGCCAGTTGCGTGAGCGATCGACGATGGTGTTGAGCGGGATTTGGTGGCGACAGTCGAATTTCGGGATTCACAGCGTCCTCCTGCAGTTTCAGCAGTTCGAGGGAAGCAGCAGGAGCTGTCAGTGAACCCCATGAACCGAGGCCGTTGAGCATTCCCAGCTGCGGGTGCGCGGGGTGGATGCGGGTGAGCACCTGCCGTTGTCGCGTGCTCGCTCGAATGCCGCTGGTGTGCCCAGTGACTTCGGCCTGCAAATCAACATCGCCAGTCGATGCCAGTCCCAGCAGCAGCTCCGCGCGACCCTCGGCCGTCACCAGCCCCTCTTCCAGTAACTCCCGGTCCCACGTGGCACCAATCAGGTAGTCCATTGTTTCCTGAGCACCTGGAACAGGTGCTGCCCAGACCTGTCCGACGAGGACATCCGCCGACAAAGCCCGATTGAGCCGCACCCGCAACAACTCACCCCGCACCGGCTGATCCGGCTGTCCCGGGAACCAGCAATTGTCGCGCCCACGGTGGCCCTCGCAGAAAAACAGCCGATCGGCCTCAAACGAAGTCCCGGCAATCCGAACGCCGTTACCCTGAACTTCGACCTGCGACGAATCGATCTGCAACTGAAAAAAACGATTGTGGGACAGGAGCTGTTCCTGAGTCAGCTTCATCAGCAGCGAGACGTTCAGCTGCGCTCCGGACACCTGCAGTGCCCCGAAGCGGCCAGCATCCGGCAGCAGCACGCATTCGGGTATCGAGTCCTGTAAGGCAGCAGCTGCGAGGCCGGAATGTTTCATCGATCGTCGCTGCTCCCAGTTCTCGCGCTCGATTGATGTCACAAATCTCCGTTCAATCTGCAGTCGGCGAAAAAGCGACTGGCCCGTTTCCCGTTCGATTCGCCGGTAGCAGTTTTCAGCCACATCGAATAGCCGTTGATAGTCAGGGCGTTGAACCAGCTTCTGCCCGCTCAGAGGCATCACGAGACCAGCAGCGACAGCGGAGGCTGTATTGGAAGCGCCCGCGTCCAGTACCCAGACTTCGTCGCCACGCCAGGTCGCGTGCCATGCGAGTACGGTGCCGGCGAGTCCCTGCCCGATAATCAGAGTACGACCGGACATGAGGCTTAACCTGGTTCCCTGCCGAGGAATTCGTCACGGCTGAGCAGGCCGTTGGAATCGGCATCAAATCGTCGAAAGCGCTGCTCGGCATCCGGCTTTGCCAGTCCTTTGGAGTATTCTTCAAGGGTGAGCTGACCGTCGCCGTTTGAGTCCCAGCGTTTCAGGGCGGCAGCACGGCTGGCTTTGGTGGCCGGGGCAGCAGACTTTCGGGGAGTTGGCTGCGAAGTTTCTCCGGTGGCGAGTCGTTCCCGCTGCGAATCGGGCGGCAGAGTTGCTGCCCAGTCCAGTGCAAGTTTCGTCAGTCGCCGGACGATGTCGGGTTCTGTGCGGCTGAGATCCTGCTGCTCGCCGTGATCTGCCGGAATGCGATAAAGTTCCACCCGTTGGCCGCGATAATCTGTGAACAGTTTCCAGTCGCCGTCGCGGACAGCCAGTGGCGGCGGCTGATAGCCGTCCGCTGGCCCCTGAACACTGAACAGCCATTCCCAGTGCAAAGGGCGGTTTCGGGGGTGCGATGCCCCGAGCCAGTTCTCGCTGATATCTTCGCCATCCAGTGCGATTCCTTCCGGAGGCGTTATACCGGCCAGTCGGCAGAGAGTGGGCAGCAGGTCCACGGCGGCAGCCACGCTGGTGTCATCAATGCGTCCTGCAGGGATGTGGCCCGGCCAGCGAATCAGGCCGAGCGTGCGAATGCCACCTTCGTACAGGCTGCGTTTGCGAGCCCTCAGCGGACCGGTGCTGCCGACACCCGCGTTGGACGCATTGGATACCCGGTCATCCTCCGGGCCATTGTCGCTGGAATAGACAATGAGCGTCTGCTGGGTGAGGTCCAGCTCATCAATGGCAGCCAGCAGTCGCGCGACCTGGTTATCAAGGTCGGTCAGAGAAGCCAGCTGTACCTGCATTTGAGCCTTGAAAGAGCGGGTGCGGGCGTAGTAACGCTGCAGCCACGGACCAAAGGCCGGGTGAGCCGGATTCGGTTCAATCGACGCAAACGGAGCAATCTGTTCGGGGAGCGGCTTCAAAGGGGCGTGGGGCAGCAGTGTCCATGCATTGATGTAGAAGGGGCGATCCCGGTTGGCTTTCATGAAAGCGATCGTTTCGTCAACAATCAGCGCGGTCGAGCGAGCACGAAAATAGTCTTCTTTCGATTCATCTCCCAGTTGGGGACCGTTGCCATTCACACTTCGTGAAACGTCGAATCCGTAGGCTTCAGGAAGTGGAGCACCAGCGCCGCTGCCAAGATGCCATTTACCAAAATGAGCTGTGGCGTAACCGGCCTGCCTGAGCAGTCGCGGGAGGTTTGGCGTCGCTGGATCCAGCCAGTTGGGCATACCTCTGGCGGCGTTCTGTTCGGCTGTCGAAAAATGACCGTGGATCCTGTGTCGCGCAGGGCAGGTGCCGGTGAGGAACCCTGTTCGACTGGGCGAACAAACGCTTGCGGCCGTATAGAACTGCTGAATCCGCGTGCCCTCTGACGCCAGTCGGTCCAGCCCAGGAGTTGTGAGCCAGGGATGCCCGGCGAACGCTGCATCACCCCAGCCCTGATCGTCGGTGAGCAAAAAAATCACATTGGGACGAGGATCCGACTTTCGATCATTCCCAGGGGTGTCGGCCAGAAGGCAGTGGGCGGTCAGAATCACTGCGAGGCAGCAGCGCCTCATTTGCCGGAAGTCCGATCGACTGACGGGGAGCCGCAGAATGGTTCGGTGATCAGGTTTGCCTGGCACAACGATTTCCCGGGAATGTGGTTCGAGGTCTTGAGGAGCGTTCCGCAGCGTTGATGTTCGCAGTGGATGCGGCGAGTGTCAAACCTGAGGGAGGCCAATGAGAATCTGCGGGACGATCTGGCCCCGACACCATTCGCAACATTGCCCACCGGGAGAACGGGTCTGTGAGCGTCAGACCGTTTGCAGTTTGCGCCCGAATTCACTACAAACACACTTGAAACGGACTGCGAACATCGCGCTTCTTCTGATCCTCTTCCGAATGGATTCCCATGTCCAGTTTTGCGGTCCCTCCGCTGACTCCCGATTCCCCTCTGGCGCCAATTATCACTCTGCAGGCTCTCGGCGACATCGAGCTCGAGGTTGCCGTTTGCGAGTTGTCGGCCTCAGACGACAAAGTGCCTCTGGAAGCACTCGAAGTCATCCGCCGGGAACCCATGCTTGCCGCATTACTCATCGGCCAGCAGATCGAAGAGCAGTTGTATGGCTACTACCATTTAGAGATTCCCGCACCGCGCGGCATCAACAACTCTTTAATCGTCCTTGCAAGCCTGCATCAGCCCTCGTCGGCAGCTGAAATTCTGAGAATGTTGGAAAGCGATTACGGGCAAACTCTGTTGGACAGCAGTCGTGAATTGATTCCGAAAACGCTCGGAGAAACGATTTCCGGCCTCACTGACTGGGCACGTCTGCTCACAGCATTCAAGCAACCTAACGGTTTTGGCTGGGCGCCCGTTACGGTACTGATCGAGTCACTCCCGTACCTCGTTTACAGGACATCCAGCGATCCCAGCACGGCTGCTCAGAAACTGATCAGATTTTTCGACAGTACTTCAGGCGAATTAGCCACCATTGCAGCCCTCCCCACGGTGCTCACACTCCTGACGCTCGCTGTTCCGGAAACGTTACCAGATACGCTGCGAATCAACCAGTTGATCAGTGAAACGAAACGCATATCCGAAGAAAAGGTCAAGGCCATCTTCGCAGATCCTGAAGGTTCCCTGAAAATTATCCGAGCGGAGATAGAAGACGAAAGGCTGTCAGATGCTGTCAGATGCTTTCACTACGGCCCTGTGTTTCCACCTCACGACGAAATTCCAGAGACCATCGCAGCTGCGATCGAACTGCTGGAGAAAAGCGCATCTGTTGCGTCCTGTGTGATCGCTGCCAATCGACGTCTGAAAATGGAGCCTGAAAAGGCGATTCCCGCACTGCTTGACTATGTCAAGTCAAAGCTGGCCACAGAACCAGTGGATGACGATGATGAGTGGGACGTTCCGTCCGAGGTTGATTTCGGATCATCGTATGCTGTGCTGATGCTGCAGGAACTCCGCTGCACGGAAATCCTCCCGCTTCTGCTCCCGGCATTCGAGGTCAATAATTACGACTGCCTGCCAGGGTTCGAGGAAGTTATCGATCCAATTCTTTTGGGGCTGGTGGGGCAAACCGCCCCCTCACCCGAATTTGTGCTGCAATGGATTCGTCGAAAGACGCTTCTTCCTGACTGCGCCTGCTCGCTGGCGCAGGGGTTGTCATCGATGGTCATCGAAGGCCGCGCTGATCGACTTCACATCATCTCGATGCTCCGAGAACTTTACTTCGAATTGATCGCCAGCGACGATGCTGAAATTGCAGAATACATCGCGGATTATGCCAGCCTCGGACTGCTGACTCTGGGAGACATCGACTTTGTCGAAGCTGCTCTTAAAACGGTAGATCTGAACGGCGATTCGCTGACTTTTATTAAGCGGCTGGTGGGTGAATCCGACGATCTTCCGGTTGCCATATCAAAGGCTTCCGGAATCGTCACTCGCAGCTGGTTCCTTAAAGAGCGACTCATTTCCGCAAACCTCGCATTTTATGACTGCCTGGATGCGTTCTCGCAGCAAGACGATGATATGGACAGCGGGGAAGCTGATGACGATGACGATGACGATGCGGACTTTTGGGACGATGATGAAGAAGGGTCCGATCCAGACTCCGACTTTCAGTCCATCTTCGGCAGCGAACTTTCTCTCCCATGGCTGGACACAAGTCCGTCGGACGATCTGGATTTCAACGACGCCCCGCCGGAGAAGACTGGTACATTTCGAAACACGCAAAAGATCGGTCGTAACGAGCCGTGCCCGTGTGGAAGCGGTCGCAAGTACAAGAAATGCTGCGGAAACTCTTAGCTAATGTCACCACTCCCCCCCACCCCGCTGCTGACCCGCACGAGCCTCGGACCACTCGAACTTGAGTTCGCATTACGGCAACTGCGTGCTGCCGATGATCAGGTGCCGATTGATGCGATCAGGAGTCTCCAGCAGCATCCCGAAGTATCCAGCCGATTGCTGCTGGAAAGTCTCTCTGACCAGGCTCGCGATTATCAACACCTTGAGTTCTCGCCACCCCGCGGCTTCGGCAATGTTCTGCTGGTACTGGCGACCCTGAAGTATCCGTCTGCAGAAGCGCGTGTACTGAAACAACTGGAGGACAGCGCCACCGAGGCGGTCTGCCGAATTTTTTGCCCAACGATGGTCGCTGCAGTGCTCGCTGAATTG
This sequence comes from Planctomycetaceae bacterium, assembly GCA_046074645.1. Taxonomy (GTDB): domain Bacteria; phylum Planctomycetota; class Planctomycetia; order Planctomycetales; family Planctomycetaceae; genus SXXK01. The sequence continues at coordinate 18,754 of JBJTOP010000186.1, forward strand.
ATTCCGGACCTCGAAGCCTGGGATAAACTGCTGGGCGCCTGCGAGCAACTGCGCGCCCAAGTGTTTTTGCTCTCTGCTCTGCCCGTAATTGCGTGCAGGCCACCGCAACGCCAGCGGGAGGCGGCGGCTCGTTTGGCGCGGTTCTCCAGTGATCAGCCCGAGCATCTGCTGTCGCTCTGTGGCGATGAAATCCGGACCGCATTCCTGCGACTTGCACAGTTGGAACACCGATCTGAAATTGAACGAATCAACCTCCTGTGCCCCAAACGGAACAGGTACTCAAAAAAAGAGCTTAAGGAATACTTTGCAGAAATTGACACTGTCGGAGAAGCGTACTCGCGCGCAGTCAACGAACATCTGCCGCTGGATGCTGTCGAGCACTTTCAGTCAGAAAGTCTGCGCGACAGTGAACATGAAGAGGAGCTTCCCAAGTCCATCGATGAGGCCGTTCACAACGTCAGATTACATGGCTCCAGCATCGACCTTGTGATCGCAGCGATTCGTCTGTTTCACCAGCAGCCGCAGGAGGCCATTCGAGAGCTGCTGGAGTTTCTTGACAAGGTTCTGGCCCGCGCTCCGCACCGCGACTTCGACAACGAGGATGAGAACGACGATGACTTTGATTCCGGCTTCGACGATCTCGATTTTAACGACTTTGGTCCACCCACGGCTGTTCTGATTCTGGTGGAACTGGGATGCACCGAAATCCTGCAGCGGCTGCTGCCAGCATTCAAAAAACATCGCGGAAATTGTTTACCTCGATTTTCCCAGGTGATACTGCCAAATCTGGAGTCCATCGCGGCGCTGACAGCGACATCCCCCGAGTTCCTTGCAGAATGGATTCGCCCGCTGAGCGTCTTCCCCGATGCAGCAACGCGACTCACAACCGCCCTGGGACTGATGGTCATTGAAAACCGCGTCGAACGCGAAGTCAGCGTGAAGCTGCTGAAGGAACTTCTGGAAGAAATGCTGCAGTCGGTTGATCGTCAGGGAAAACGTCAAAGCAAGACATTTTTACTGATCGCCGATGCCGCGGCCGCAACACTGCTGGTACTCCTCGGCGATGCAGACACCTTGACTCGATTTTCTCGGGATCAGAAACTTGACATCAGCAGCCTTCCCGCAACCGCCGCGATTGTGGCCTACTGCCAAAATTCGCCCACTCTCCTGCATGTGCTTGTCGAGCGAGCCGCAGCGATTTGGTTTCTGGAAACGCGGTTTATCACAGTGTCAGAAGTTGTATCTGAACTCATGATGAGACATTTCAACGCCTCAAGGAGCGGTGAAAGTCTGCGGGACGATGACGATGACGATGATGACGACGACGATGACGACGATGACGACGATGACGACGATGACGACGATGACGATGACGACGATGACGATGATGACGATAATGATGACGACGATGACAATGATGACGATAATGGTCAGTTCTCCTACACGGGTCCTCTAAGGATCCCGACGACGGAGGCCCACTGGGATTCCAACGGGAAGCCTATGGACATCCCTCAGGGGTTGCATGGGAATCCAGTGATTTCCAAGTGATTTCCCGCTGATTTCCCAGCGACGTCCTATGGTTTC
>JBJTOP010000187.1:0-62738 GCA_046074645.1 Planctomycetaceae bacterium
GGCTCGTTTCGGCTCGTAGGTGCATGGCATCTGCAGGGGCCTTAAGCCGCATGGCGGCAGCCTAATGGCCTTGACTTTCCTGCAGAAAGAGCATTTGGCTCCCCTCTCCCCGGACCGGGGAGAGGGGTTGGGGGTGAGGGGTGAAACGCGCCTGCCGCGCACAGCACGGACAGCGCAGAAGGATGCTGGATTCACAGTGTCGAGGAAGTGTTGACGAGCGGACTGGCAGTGTTCTTTGACCCCTCACCCCCGTCCCCCCGTCCCCTCTCCCCTCGAAGGGGAGAGGGGGGATTGGGGCCGATTTTCGCGAGGATAGAGAGAACTTCAACGCCATTGGGCTGCCGCCATGCGGCTGGAACCAGTGCACTGCCCGAAGGGGCGTGGCACCTCGCGCAAAAATCCCAATCTCTCGCCTGTTCATGCCCCCTGCGCAGTCGTCCCTTGTTCAACGTAAATCCCTGGCATCGAGAACCTTTGACGGATCCGCCTGGTGCTGTGCCGCCTGCCGCAGCTGCTGCAGGTATGAGCGTTCGAGTTTATGACTGCTGGCTTCAAGGCTGGCTGCGATGGAGACCCGCTGCAGCAGCCCCATGAGTTGCTGCAGCTTCGTCTGCTCGCCGCCGTCCGGCAGCACACTTCCGTCAATGTCTGTGCGGCGTACCCAGCCGTCCTTGTCCACACACAGTTGCCGCTGCACTGCATGTCGATAATTGAGCGATGCGGGGGCGACTCGCGTCACCGGGTCCTCTGAGTTGATCCAGCAGCAGGTGCGTTCCGCGATCGGGGACCTGCGGAACTCGGCCGCGAAGTCAGCGTCGCCAACTCGCGGGGACCCGTATGTGAAAACTTCGCAAAGGGGCGGAAGTGCCTGTCCTGCCCGGTGCGGTTCCCGCTGGTATCGGTCTGCAAACAGCAGCGAGAGCGCTCCGCCGAGGCTGTGGCCGCATACGAAAATGCGGTTGTTTTCGCTGTCTGCAATTCGATTAATGGACCGGAGGATTTGGGGGAAGACAGATTCGAGGGCTGACTGGAAGCCGGCATGCACTCTTCCGCTGCCGTGCGTGCAGGGAACCAGACTGCCGGTGAGATCCGTGAGCCAGTCGCGGAGTTTGAGTTCTGTGCCGCGGAATGCCACCACAATATCGTTGTACCAGCGGCAGACGAGGACCTGGGTATCGGTTCGATTTGATTCGAAACCCAGCGGCAGACGTGTGTCGCGATTCAGCCCGCGATTATTCAGCCCGGGAATTTGGCGGGGGTCGCTGCCGGAATAGGCGGCAAGCGAAAAGCGACAGAAGAGAATCGAGCGAGAGAGGAGTGAGTCGTCGATCACGTGTGGCATGGAAAACTCCGTTGTGAAGGCAATGGGGCGACGGCTGGGCGAGTGTCGTCACTCCGGCACATTGTCACGTCGCGGATTCTTTGGGAAACCGGACCGGGAGAATATCAAAAACGCCGGTCTTGAAAAATTCCGTCACAGTCCGAGGCGACGCCCGTACCGGCGCTCCCTGCCAGAATTGGCCGCGGGACAGCCGCCGGCTGCAGCGAGAGCAGGCAATCAGGTGCGTGGGACTGTCATGAAGCCGCGGCGGGGACAACTGGGTTCAAGCCCGCTTCAGGTGCCATGCACCTGAAGGGCAGTGCTGGTGCGCGTTGGCAGGGCCTTTTGCCCGCAGGCTGCCGCCATACGGCGGCGTCAAACGCAGCAGATTTGGCAAATTGTGCATCCAAAGTTTTCCCCGTCAGGGCTCACTCAATTTTTTTTGTCCCGCGTGGCAGGAAGAAACACACCTTTCAGTATACGCCGACGGGGATGCTCCTGTGGGTTGTATTGGCCAGCGTGGTCAGATCGTGGCCTTTGCTCCTGCCGGTCATGGTTTTCGAATGTGAGGAAGGTTCAGGGTGGGCCATGAGTGAAGAGCGATCTGGTAGTTTTTTTCCGGTAAACGCCGCAGCAATTGTCGCAGTGATTACCGGTTTTTTTCTGGTTCCTGGTGTGTCGGATGAATCAGGATCATCGTCGCCCAATTCGGTGAAAGGGTCACGGTCGGCTGTGGAAAACGTGGGGGCCTCGGCTGATAGCAGTACCCCGAAAAAGCTTGCGGTTCCTACGTTCAGGAACGTAGTTACTGTTCCGTCGGGTCTATGGAACGACCCTTTTGAGGGCCGCAATTCGGAGATTGAGTTCATTGAGGAGAAGCTGCAGCCTACATCCGGTGATTCAACGGCTGAGTCCCGGACATCGCAGTCTTCGCAATACACGCCACCAGAGGAATCTGCATTCAGCGACCTGCAGCAATTTCTGACCACGAAAGCTGAAGAGTTGAAGCGTCGCTTGATTATCATGCCGGTTCTGGTTGAGGGAGGCAGTGTGCCCGGGCGGACGGAAAGCCGAGTGAATGCGAGGCACGCCGTGGAACATGCTATGGCCACTGCCACGTATCAGATGGAATTTGCGGGCCGAATGTCGTTCGTCCGCCCGATCTGGAGTGTCTGGTTTGGCGAAAAATGGCGACGTTACCGGGCAGACGTGCCAATTAAATTCTATTCGGCCGTGAGCTCCCCGGACGGGGACAGCAGTCCACCCGTTCTGATCTGCTGGATCGACAGCCAGTATCTGGGAGGGAAGCCGCTCGGGGCGATCATGTCGATGCTGAAGAATCTGCTTGGTAATGATCTGTTGCGCACATGTGACGTGAAATTGATCGGTCCAAACTATTCGTCGGAGCTTGAGAATATCATCAGAGAACTGAGGCGGGGACAAGAACTGGATTCGGATCTTGATTCCGATGAAAAGCTTATTGTGAAGATGAGTGATCAGGAGACATTCGACCTGAAGACAGACTGCAATGATTTCAGCATCTTCTCTCCTTCAGCAACAAATCCTCCATCATCACTCGTGAATGAGAACGGTGAGCCGCGTGACAAATTGAATTGGTTCACGAGCACGATCGCCTTTGACGCCAGCATTCAGGCCAGTATGCTCAACGAGATGAAGTATCGTCGACGGCAGCATGGTCGGGTCGTGATAGTTGCTGAGTCGGGAGGACGCAGTCCGCGGGGAATGGCGGCGAGACTCAAGGAGAAGCTGAAGGAGGACAACGTAAATGTAGTCAGTCTGGAGTATTTGAAACATTTATCGAGCGTAGAGAATTCGAATGCTGCAGGGACGTCATCGAATGCATCGCTTGCCGCTTCCGGAACCGACGATTATTTTCGTCGACAGCTGAGTGAAATATCGCAAGCCGGAGACGTGTTTCGGGGTGACAGTGTCTCTGCCGTTTTGGTACTGGGCGACGATATCTCTGACAAGCTGACAGTGATTCGCAACCTTCGCAGGATTTTCACCAACGCCACATTTTTCACTCATGATCTGAACCATCAGTACTTCGACCCGAGGAACCTTGAATTCACTCGAGGACTGATCGTAGTTTCACGTGGTTACCTGACTGCCGACTACGAGGATAAGTCTGGAAAGTCATCAACGGCTGACACAGCCGGGAAATCGAAGACATCGGCGCCTGGAGTGGTGTTTCGGGACGTCTACCAGAAGACGCGTTATCTGGCTGTTCTGAAAGCTCTTGGCGTGGATTCAGACATCATCAGTCAGGAGCGAGTGACAGTATTTGAGATGGGCTTCAACGGACCGAACGAGCTTCAATCTCCGCTCTCATGGGGCCGTCTTCTTCGCGGCTTTTCAATGCTGCTCTGTCTGCTTGCGGCCGTAGGAACGATTGCGGGTGTGATCCTGTTGAATCGCACTGACAGCCTCTGGCAGGAGGCCGGCAAGGGGTGGCAACGTTTGCTGGGTGAGTTGAAGACGTTGCTGCGGGTGATGTCCCCCACGGAGCCGTTGCAGCAGGGCCAGCCGTCGGGAGGTTCGGCGAACACAGACCGGTCGAAGCGTGGTCGGAAAGCACGCAGCGCGTTGCAGCTGGGAGAGCCTGCCGATGCGGTGAGTTTATGGCAGACTTGCCGTCTGGAGTATCAGAAAAGGCTGACGGGCCCGCGTACAGGACAGGGGGTGCTTTTCAGTCATCTATATCGATTGCGTGCAGAGCTTGCCCTCGCTGCGATTGCAGCACTCCTTGTCTGGCGAGAGGAAATTGTCTCGGACGCCTGCCTCGCGGCACTGATAATCACTTTTGCCTTCCTGGCAGTGCTGTTAATTCACCTCTCCCTGCTCCCGGCCTTACTGACGCTTGTGAAATCCGAGAGGGGTCCACGAACCTCACCAGTGGACTCCGGCCCGCATCCTTCGGAAGAGGTGCCTCGGCCTGATTCCGGTTCGGTGTCAGATCAGGAATGGGTCGAAAAAGTGGTGAGCGATCTTGACAACCGGAAGCAGGACCGAAGTCCCGATACAACATCAGACAGCATCCTCGCCAGACTGCTGCTCTACGAGTTTCTTTTTCTGCTGCTGATCTTTGTCGTGCAGGACATCAAAACGGAGAATCCGTTGCTGCAGGAGCCGATTGCAATTTTTTCCGGTATCAGCAGCTGGCCGGTGCTGGCCGGTTTGCTGGTAGTGATTGTGCTTGCGATGCGGTGGTTGTCGATAACGTGGGGATCGCCACTGCGTGCGAGTGGCGGTCGTTGCAGTTCGATGCTTCCGCCGGACCATATACCGTCCTGTGAAGACCAGTTATCCGGGCGTTTGCTGCAGACGTTCCATGATTTGGCTCCTTTTGTAATTCTCTTTCTTCGCCGTCACCACGTCCCCGATGCTGTGATGGGGGAGGCGACCGACTCCGACACAAAAAGTTCGATCGAGTGTGAACGCAGGCTGATACAGAAGTGGGCATTGACGTCCAGTCGTTTCAGCGTCGTTCGCCTGCTTACGATAGCGCGGCTGTCGATGCTTTCACTGATGCTGATGTACGTATGCTTTCACGTGGCCACTGGCAGCGGCACGTCCTGGACGTGGGCTCTTTTGCCACTTCCACCCGCTCGCGGCACGCTGGTGCTTGCTGCCACCTCCTTTCTTGGCGTATTCGGGCTGCTGTTAACGCTGCTTGTCAGTCTGACAGGGTTGATTCAGGTCTGTCTGCTGCTGAGCCTTGTGGGTGGGCTGGAAAAGCGATGGCGGGGCTACATTGAGGCTCAAACGCTGACTGATCTTCCGTTTCCCAGGCCGATTGCGGCTCGGGCGTTCAGTGCGTGTGATTTTCTTCAGCAAAGCTCGTCAAGTACGATCCGTAACGCACTCCAGAATCCTGCTCTGCTGCTGCTTGCTTACGCGCTTTGCCGTTTTCCCCTGATTGAATCGTGGACGGTGGATTCCAACAGTGTGATCCTGATTGCAGGTATCCCGACACTGCTGGCGGTGGGAACAGCGATGTTCCTGCGTGTGGAGTGCAACAGATTTCGCGACATGATCATACGAACGCTGGAGCGGGAAGAATTCCCCGTGGAACAAGCGGTACGCACAGAGCATCAGTCAATAGCGGACAGAGATACCGAGGAGAGCCTCAAGAGTGCGAGAACTCGAATCGCCGCGATGACTCAGGGAGCCTTTGGCAGTATCTGGAGGGACCCGATCCTTGGCAGCTTTCTTTTCCTTGCCACAGCGATCAGTTCATCCCAGAAGCTGGATCCGCTTCGACTCATCACGGTTTTTCTGTTTGGTGGCTGAGACGGGAACATCGCTCGCAAGATCCGCAGTTGAACGGCTTGACTGCGTGCACCCTGGAGAGTGGGCTGCACTCGACAGGGCGGGCACCTTCGGTGCGAAACGTAGCCGGGGGCTGCCGCCCAATGGCCTTGACTTTCCTGCGGAAACAGCATCTGGCTCCCCTCTCCCCGGATCGGGGAGAGGGGTTGGGGGTGAGGGGCGAAACGCTCCTGCCACGCGCAGCACGGACAGTGCAGGAGGATGCTGGATTCACAGTGTCGTGGAAGTGGTGACGAGGGGACGGGCAGTGTTCTTTGACCCCTCACCCCCGTCTCCTCTCCCCTCGGAGGGGAGAGGGGGGATTGAGGGCGATTTTCGCCCGGATGGAGAGAACTTCAACGCCATTGGGGGGCCGCCCGACCGCTGGCTGCGTGGCGGGAGCCTGCGGGCGGAGGGGCGAATCAGCGCGGGTCATTTGCCACGAGTCCCTGGCGGCGGATGGCGGCGAGATTTTGGGTCATGCCAGTGGCGATGGCGGAGGCGTCGGAGCCGAGGGCGACGAAGCGGAAGCCGAAGGCTTTGTGCTGTTCCACCAGCTCGGGGCGTGAGAGGATTCCGGCGGTGCGTCCGTGGCGTTCGCAGGCACGGACGACGGTCTGCAGGTGCTGGAGAAACAGCGGTCTTGTGAAATCTCCTGGGTGTCCCATGTTGACGCTGAGATCCATTGGCCCGACGAACAGCACGTCCACACCGGGAACGGCTGCGATGGCATCTGCCTGTTCGACGGCTTCCGGCGTTTCGATCTGGACGACGACGAGTGACCGTTCGTTGGCTTCGGCGAGGTAGGACTGCCAGGCGCGGCCGTAGCTGGTGGCGCGGATGACCTGAGCGACGCCGCGAGCACCCTGAGGCGGATATTTGACGAGACTGACTGCTCGGGCGGCTTCGGCGGGAGTGCCGATGTAGGGAAACATGATTCCGGCAGCACCGCTGTCCATGACGAACTTGACGTCGTCGGCATCGGCAGACCGCACTCGAACGATCGGCACGGCGGAGGTGCCGGCGGCAGCCAGCAAGAGCGGCCGGAGGTCGGCCCATGAACCGGAGCCATGTTCGAGATCAAGAAGCAGCCAGTCGAAACCCAGTCCGGCAGCGATTTCGACGGCAACGGAGGATCCCAGATTCAGAAATGTGCCGGCCATTACCTGGCTGGCAAGCCGCTGCCGGTCAATCCACTGCATTATCGGTTACCTCCGGAAAATATCTGCTGCCCCCTGCGGCGGGGCCGTAAGTTCGGAACTGCATCCGGAGAACTTGCTTCTCCGAGCACGCTCGATATATCAAAATCAGTCGCCGCATTCTATCATTTCTGCAGATCCGACCCTGCTGTTCCACCTCCTGCCACCGCCGGAGCCCATGATATGTCGCCGTCCCGCCTTTTCTCGGCCGCACTGTCCCGCCGCAGTACGCTGCAGCGCACGTCTGCCACTGCATTGCTCAGTGCGGCGGCCCCGCTCGCGGCCAACGACCCCGCTGCGCCAGCTCCGTCGCCTCGTGGCCGAGCCCGCAGCTGCATTTTTATCTGGCTGGGCGGCGGGGCTGCCCAAATGGACACATGGGACCCCAAGCAGCTCGGCGATCCCACTCAGGGTGCCAAAAAACCAGGCTCCGCATATCCGGCCATTGATACTGCCGTTTCCGGAGTGCAGGTTTGTGAACATTTGCGGGCCATGGCTGACCGTCTGGACCGGGGCTGTCTGATTCGTTCGGTGCATCACGAGGTGATAGACGAACACGCCGCGGCGGTGAATCGAATGCACGTCGGCCGTGCGCCCACGGGCACCACCATATATCCATCACTCGGTGCGGTCGTTTCCCACGAGCTGGGCGGGGAAGACAGTGATGTGCCGGCCTACGTTGTGATGGGCTATCCCAGTGCCACGCGTGGGCCCGGCTTTCTTGGGGCTCGGCACAACTATTTGTATCTCATCGACACTGCCAGCGGCCCGGCTGGGCTGCGTCGTCCGGCCGATGTGACACCGCCCCGGCTGGAACGTCGCCAGCGACTGCTGGACACCATGCGCGACGACTATCGTCGCCGCTACAGTGGTTACCGCAGTGTTGAAGACTACGTCAGTGCCGGTGTCCGCGGCGAAGCACTTGCCGGCCCCCGTTTCGCTTCTGTCTTCGATCTCAGCAGCGAATCCGCCGATCTGCGAAACGCCTACGGCAGCGAATTCGGCCAGCGCTGTCTGCTTGCTCGACGCCTTGTGGAAAGCGGTGTGCGATTCGTCGAGGTGGCCTTCAACCTGAACTTCATCAACGGCACCGGCTGGGATACTCACAACGACGGCCAGAAGAACCAGCATCTGCTGATTCAGGAACTGGACAAGTCACTTGCCGCGCTGCTGGATGACCTGCAGCACCGTGGTCTGCTTGATTCAACGCTTGTGGCGATTGGCACTGAATTCGGCCGGCCTCCGGAATTTGATGGCGGTGGCGGTCGTGGCCATCAAAGTGCGGCCTTCACCGTGCCCATCTTCGGTGGTGGGCTCCGCTCAGGGCTCGTCATTGGAGCCACCGACGACTTCAGTCGCAAAATCGTGGATCGTCCGGTATCCGTTCCCGATCTGCACGCCACGCTGTATGCGGCACTGGGCATCGACCCCGCAAAAGAGCTGCTGGATGGCGACCGCCCGGTTCCCATCACCGACCACGGCCAGCCAATACCGGAACTCTTCAGCTGACAGCTAGTCGATGTACAGAAATTCGTTGGTGTTGAGCAGCGCGCGGCAGAATTCTCTGAGCGTCGTTTCCGGTCCCGCCAGCGCGGATGCTCCCTGCAGAAACTCTGTTGCACGTTGCATTTCATCGGCATCCGCCTGTCTCTGAAACAGAATGTCGCAGGCGGCCTCCACAACGGCTGCTGAATGGTCCCGCATCAGCACTTCGCTGCTGTGGCCGCCGCAGACAGCCCGGACGCGTTCAGCCAGAGCAGTGCAGCATCGAGCCGTCTCGGGGCTGTTCAGGAGCATGATGGCCTGCGGGGCGACTACGGTTTCATCTCGCCGCGCACACGAACTGGTGGTGTCGGGAAGATCAAACACCTGCAGAAATGGAATCGGCAGACAGCGTTTGCGAACCAGATACAGGCTCCTGACATCCGTTTGTTCCACGGGGTCCGCGTACCATCCCTGTCGGCGACCGTCGTCCTTGCCTTCCAGTGCTTCCAGAATTGCGGGCTGGGCTTCCAGAAGTTCCTGGGGAACCGGGGGCCAGACAGGACGACCGCCCGATTTTTCCTTGAGGAGTCCGGAGGTCTGGAGGAGGACATCGCGCACGGTTTCTGCGTCCAGTCGCCTGAGATTCTGACGTCCGAAGAACTGGTTTTCCGGATCGGGATGGGAGGACTTGATTTGAGCCGCCGCAGCCGTCGATTGCTGTTGCCAGGCTGCGGACGTGAGTATCAGGCGATGCAGAGATTTCACGGACCAGCCACTGCGAATGAATTCAACCGCCAGCCAGTCCAGCAGGGGCTGGTGGACTGGAGCAGTTCCGGTGATGCCAAAGTCGTTGGCGGTGGCCGCGAGTCCTCGTCCGAAATGCTGCTGCCAGACACGATTCACAAACACGCGGGCCGTCCACGGATTACCTGGATTGACGATCCAGTCGGCAAGTGCGAGCCGTCGTCCGGAAGTTCCAGGCCGGGGAGCTGCGATGACGGCCGGGTGCGGATCCAGCACAGAAGGGAAGCCTGGAGGCGTTTCGTCGCCTGGGGAAGCGAAGTCGCCCTGTGCAAGAATGCGTGTGGCGGGAATGGAGTCGCTGCGGTCGATGACTCCGAGTGCCTGTTCGTGGGACTGCAGCCGGGACTGGAGTTCCGCCAGCTGCTGCTGCAATTGGCTGCGAGCATCGGCCTGCTGTTCGCTGAGCGCTTCCAGTTGTTTTTGCAGCGCGACTTTTTGGGCTTCTGTGGCAGCGTTTGCCGCAGCGATTTTCTGCCGCACGTCAGCTGGGGCAGCGGCGAGGTCATTTCGGGGAGTGGCGGAAGCAAAGAAGGCCCGCAGCCGGAAGTGATCGGCGTGACTGAGCGGATCATACTTGTGGTCGTGGCACTGGCAGCACGACATGGTCAGTCCAAGAAAAGCGGAGGCGGTGGTGTTGGTGAGATCTGCCTGAATTTCTGCCTGCAAACGCGGCTCTTCCTGAAAGATGGCGGCCGTACTGTCCCACTGCCCCAGCCTGAGAAAGCCGGTGGCCACCAGAGCATCCACATCGGCTGCTGTTTCGGGTTCCGGTCCCGCCAGTTCATCTCCGGCCAGCTGTTCGCGGACAAACTGGCTGAAGGGCTTGTCTGTGTTGAAGGATCGCACAACGTAGTCCCGATATCGCCACATTTCCGGCCGAAATTCGTCCCGCTCGTAGCCGTTGGTATCGGCATAGCGAACGACGTCCAGCCAGAGCCTTGCCTGACGTTCGCCGTATTGTGGTGACGCCAGCAGACGATCCACAGCCTGCTCCCAGGCATTCGGAGACTTGTCGGCAACGAAGGCCAGTACGTCGGCGGCCGCTGGCAGCAGTCCTGTCAGATCCAGCGAGGCGCGTCTGAGGAGGGTGCGGCGATCAGCCGGCGGCGACATCTGCAGCCCGTGTCTGGTCAGTTCCTGCGTGAGGATCAGGTCAATTGGATGCTGGTGGGTGTTCGGGAGTTCTGCGGGCTGTGGTGGCCGCAGCGACCAGAGCTGGAGTCGTTCGCCGCCGAAGAGCTGGTGAATGGGGTTGCGGGGATCGTCCAGCGCGCTGCCGGTGTCTGGTGGCAGAGCAGCATCGGCTGCGCTGGCGTCCGGCCATGGAGCACCGGATTCCAGCCACTGTGTCAGCACGGTGACTTCGGATTGAGTGAGCGGTTGTTTGGGGGGCATCTGCAGATCGGGGTCGCCCGATGTCACTGATTTCAGCAGCAGGCTCTCTGTTAATTGGCCGGTGGATGTGATGGCAGGTCCGCGACTGCCGCCTGTGAGCAGTGCTTCGCGGGTATCAACTCGCAGTTCCCCCTCCTGTTGCCGGGGACCATGACAGGACTGGCAGCGCGACTGCAGGATCCGCACAGCCGTCTTCGCGATTTCCGGCGCGTCAGCGGCAACTGAATTGACTGACAGCAGCCCAGTCAGGAGTATTGGAAATGCGAGGGCGAGGGCAAGGGGATGACGGGAGAAGCGGCAGGTACCGACAGCATGGACACACGTCCATTGAATGGTTCGCCGTGACAGATGGTGAATTCTGAATGATTCTGCCATGACTCTTGCCCTGATCCAGTTTCGCGGGGAATTCCGGGCTGGCATACGGGCCCGTCGGCGGTATTTTGACACTGAATGGCTGGTCTTCCCAGCGAGGATTCCGGAAAAAGGCGACAACATGGTCTTTCTGACAGCGCTGGGGGGCAATATTGGTGGGCAGCCGGAACTGTTCGAGGCTGCACTGCGCTGGCTTGAACAGCGCGGTCTGAGGCTGTGTGCCTGCAGTCGCCTGATTCGCACGGCCCCGGTCGGGTCCGCGGCCGGCGGTGAATTCCTCAACGCCGCCGCACTCCTTGAAGGTGACCTCGAACCCCGGCAGGTGCTGCAACTGTTTCAGCAGGCAGAAACCGGCAGCGGCCGCGAGCGGACCGTTCGCTGGGGGCCGCGAACACTGGACCTCGACCTCCTGCTCGCTGACCACCACATCCTCAACACCGCCGAACTGATACTCCCGCACCCCGCCATGTGGTATCGCGACTTTGTCCTGCGACCGGCCGCGGAAATTGCAGGAGAGCTTGTGCATCCACTGCTGGGGTGTTCCGTGCAGCATTTATTCGAACGCCTGCAGGAACGTCCGCTGCGGCTGCGACTGGTGCCCGACGCGACACCCGACGCTGCCACGGAACTGTCCCTGCCAGCGGACTTCCACCAGCAACTAGCCGCCGAAGTCCCCGCCGTGGAATGGCTTTCCGCCGGAGAGCCTGGTGACGTGTTCGCAGACGTCCGACTGCTGACCGCCACAATCAGCCAGCCCCCCTGTTCCTATCCACTGCCACAACCAGCCAGTCGAACTTTGACTATATATATATGGAGCACCGCGAATGCCGTTGATCAGCTGCGACAACTCTGCATCGCGATCGGCTGCACGCGTTAAAGTCTGCGGAATCCGCAAACTCGACGCATTCAACCTGGATCACCCTGATCTCCCCGTTTTCTGATTGACAAGTGTTCGCTTACGTGTTTTTTCAACCGAGAAACGGGACAATCGCTCGACGCGTGTCGTCGGCCGCGCGCCATCAGGCAAGCGTCGTCCTTTCGCAGAGCGAACGGCAACGGAGTGATCCCCCCTGCGGGAGATTCGAGGAACAAACAACGCGGAGCAAAGCAGTCACATCCCCATTGAGCCGCCCATGATCAACAGAACGACAACTGACCACTCCCCTGGAGCCCCCCTTGAGACAGTCTGAACGCATCAACACACGACTGCGAATCGTGCTCGCTGCCAGCGAAGCTGTTCCATTCTCCAAGACTGGCGGACTGGCCGACGTGAGTGGGGCGCTTGCAAGGTCACTTGACGCGCTGGGCCACGACGTCGTGCTGATTGTTCCGGACTATCTGCCACTGCGTCAGTCCCAGCGTGGTTTACCGGCAGTTCACAGCACGGGCGTTGACGTAACGATCGAGATGCACGGTCGTCCTGTGCGCGCCGAGATCAACTGGGCGTTACTGCCGGGCACGGGCGTGCGAGTGCTGCTGGTGCGTCAGCCTGAGTATTTCGACCGAGCTCAGCCCTACGGCAATGGGAATGGCGGTTACGCGGACAACTGCGAGCGATTTTGTTTTTTCAGTCGCGCGGTGCCGGAGATTTGTCGTCGGCTGGTGTTGCGTCCGGACGTGATTCACTGCAACGACTGGCAGACGGGCCTGATTCCTGCGCTGGTGCATTCGCAGTACGCGGGAACGCCTGGGTTTGAGCGAACGGCGACGGTGATGACGATTCATAACATGGCTTATCAGGGTCGTTTCTGGCATCTGGATATGCCATTGACGGGCATGGACTGGCGGTACTTCAATCATCACCAGCTGGAGGCGTGGGGTGAGCTGAATTTGTTGAAGGCGGGGATTGCGTTTGCGGATCAGGTGACGACGGTGAGTCCGACGTATGCGGAAGAAATCTGCACCGGCGAGGGCGGCTATGGGCTCGATGGATTACTGCGTTACCGCCGCGATGATCTCACAGGAATACTCAACGGCATCGACGCGGCGGTCTGGAATCCGGAAACGGACGCGTGTCTGCCGCGTGGTTATTCGGCGGCGACTCACCGCGAGGGCAAGGCGGTTTGTCGGCGATATCTGCAGCAGCGAATGAAGCTGCCGATTTCAGAGAGCACGCCGGTGGTTGGGATGGTATCGCGGATGGTCGATCAGAAGGGTTTTGATCTGGTGATGGGCGCGGCCGATCGGCTGCTGCGACGCAACATTCAGCTGGTGTTTCTGGGGACGGGCGATCCGCACTATGAGCATCAGTTGCGGGGGATGGCGGAGCGTTATCCGGGGCAGGTGGCGGCGCGGATTGGTTTTGACGAATCGCTGGCTCATCAGATTGAAGCGGGTGCCGACATCTTCCTGATGCCCAGTCGTTTCGAGCCCTGCGGGTTGAATCAGATGTACAGTCTGCGTTACGGAACGGTGCCGGTGGTACGTCGTGTGGGTGGGCTTGCGGATTCGGTGCGTCATTTCAACGGGCAGCCGGATTCTCTGCAGACGGCTGATGGATTTGTGTTTTCTGACTATTCCGTGGAGGCTTTTGGGGACACGGTCGAGCGGGCGCTGGATGTCTGGGGGGATCGGACAATCTGGGAGCGGCTGGTTCGGAACGGCATGGGGCGGGACTGGTCGTGGGAGGGGAGTGCCGGGCATTACGTGGAAGTCTATCGGCGTGCGGCAGAGCGGATATCGGGGCGACGATCGGAGGGTCGGGTCTGAGCTTCGCATTCCGCTTCCTGCGAAACCCGACGGACTTTTGGATTCCCTGAGCCCCGTTTTCTTGTATCCCCGGGTGCTCCCTGAAATACTGTGCATCGGTCCGCACGGTTTCCAAACCCCGTTCGGCTTTTCAGGAACAGCAAACCCAGCGGATGCCCGTTCAAATGCTTTGGGAAGTTGAGATTTTGCCAGCGGCCGGCGAGCCGGACTACGAGGGACAGCGGATCGTCTCCAGTGCGGCCAGTCAGGGCATAACGGGTCTTGCCTCCGTTCAGGCATCGCGAGTTTTTCTGTTGCAGGGCCAGCTTTCGCGGGAGGACGCCGACCTGGCGGCTCGACAATTGCTTGCCGACCCTGTCACCGAACAATACCGCCTTCTGGATCTGCTTCAGCCTGGCACAACAACTGCTGCGGCGGCGTCTGATTCGTCCACGATCAGCGTGTTGTTCCATCCTGGGGTTACGGATTCGGTGGCTGAGAACGCCGTGACGGCCTTGAAGCGCATGAACCTGTCTGTGACGCACGCGGCCAGTTGTCGGCGGTATCTGCTCACTGGTGAACTCAGTTCCTCCTCCCACGCGGCGCTCTGCCGTCGTGTCCTGTCCAACGAAGCCATCGAGTACGTGGTCCGCGGCCCGCTCACCATTCGCGACCTTGCTCTTGGTGGCGAATATCGGCTGAAGCTTACCAGCGTTCCCATTCGCGGCATGGACGACGCCCAGCTGCAGCAGCTCAGCAAAACCGGCCAGCTGTATCTCAGCCTTCCCGAGATGCGAGCGGTGCGTGATCACTTTGCGGGACTGGATCGGGATCCGACCGACATTGAACTGGAAACGGTTGCGCAGACGTGGAGCGAGCATTGTTCGCACAAGACGCTGGCGGGCCGCATTCACTACGTCGAAAAGCAGGGCAGCGAAGTGCTGCGGGACATTCAGTTTCGCAACATGCTCAAGGAAACCATTTTTGCGGCCACGGTAAAGATTCGGGAATCGCTGGGCGAGGCTGACTGGTGTGTGAGCGTGTTCCGGGACAACGCCGGGATTGTGAAGTTCGACGATCATCAGAACGTCTGCATCAAGGTGGAAACTCACAATCATCCCTCAGCCATCGAACCCTACGGTGGGGCCAACACGGGCCTTGGCGGTGTCATCCGCGATCCTCTTGGCACAGGCCTCGGAGCTCGTCCGGTCTGCAGCACGGACGTCTTCTGCTTTGCTCGCCCGGATTACCCGGCCGACCAGCTTCCTCCCGGAGTGCTTCATCCTCGCGCGGTGATGCACGGGGTGGTATCCGGAGTTCGGGACTACGGTAACCGCATGGGCATTCCAACTGTCAACGGGGCCGTGTGTTTCGACGACCGATATCTGGGCAATCCGCTGGTGTATTGCGGCAACGTCGCGATGATCCCGGTGGACAAGTGCGACAAGCAGGTGAGTCCTGGTGATCTGATAGTGGCGGTCGGTGGGCGCACGGGCCGCGACGGCATTCACGGCGCCACGTTTTCCTCAGTGGAACTCACGGAAGAGAGCGAATCGATCAGTGGAGGAGCTGTGCAGATCGGCAACCCGGTCACGGAAAAGATGGTCCTGGATGTGCTGCTGGCGGCTCGTGATCGCGGGTTGTATTCGGCGATCACGGACTGTGGCGCGGGTGGATTCAGCAGTGCCGTGGGTGAGATGGGTGCCGACACGGGTGCTGAGGTGTGGCTTGACCGTGCACCGCTCAAGTATTCCGGGTTGTCCTACACTGAAATCTGGATCTCGGAAGCTCAGGAGCGCATGGTGCTCGCAGTTCCCCCGGGCAACTGGGACGAATTTCAGGCTTTGTGCGCGGCCGAGGGAGTGGAAGCCACGGCGATTGGTCGCTTTACAGACACGCAGAGGCTGGATCTGACCTACGACGGCGTTCAGGTGGGCAGTTTAGGCATGCATTTTCTGCATGACGGCCGTCCGCCGGTGATTCGTGAGGCGGTGTACGAGCTGGCGGCGGAGACGGCGGGGCCGCAGCGGCTGGCAGAGCTGGCCGCAACGTCCGACTTTACCGGCGACCTGCGGTTGATCCTGAGCAGTTTGAATGTGGCCAGCAAGGAATGGATCATCCGCCAGTATGACCACGAGGTTCAGGCTGGCAGTGTGGTGAAGCCGCTGGTGGGAGTGAACAGTGATGGACCGTCAGACGCGGCGGTGGTCCGCCCTGATTTGAAGTCTGCTCGCGGGCTGGTGGTCAGCTGCGGCATCAATCCGCATCTGGGCGATTTCGATCCCTTCTGGATGGCGGCATCAGCGATTGACGAAGCGCTTCGCAACTGCGTTGCCGTGGGTGCTGATCCGTCGCGGATCGCGATTCTGGACAACTTCTGCTGGGGCAACACGGAACGTCCGGAGACGCTGGGAACGCTGGTTCGAGCGGCCCTTGGGTGTCGTTCTGCGGCCGTGGGTTACGGAACACCGTTTGTCAGCGGGAAGGACAGTTTGAATAACGAGTTCAGTTTTGAAGATTCGTCTGGGGTGCGTCGGACGACCGCGATTCCTTCAACGCTGCTGATCACGGCGCTTGGACAGACTCCGAATGTTGAACAGTGCGTGACGATGGATCTCAAACGCGTTGGCAGTCTGTTGTTTCTGGCTGGTGACACGAAGGACGAATTCGGTGGCAGTCACTGGAACCTTGTCCGGGGTGAGAGTGCAGGTTTGGTGCCGATTGTGGAACCGCATCGCGCGCTGCAGATTTTCCATGCAGTGCATCGAGCGATTCGTGAAGAGCTGCTGCTGAGCTGCCACGATCTGAGTGAAGGCGGTCTGGCAGTCTCTGCGGCCGAGATGGCATTTGCCGGTGGCATCGGAGCCGAGCTGCTGCTGGATGAAGCGGTCAGCGGAGCTGTTCTGGAGCTGGTACCGCAGTCTTCGCGTCCGGGCGTCGTTCTGTTCTCCGAATCCAACTCGCGATTTCTGATCGAAGTGTCGGCAGAGTCGGCGGGGCGATTGCGTGAGCTTTTCGGGAGTCTGCCGCTTTTGGAAATCGGGCGGACCACAGCGTCTGCGGAGCTGCGGGTGATGTGCAGCGGTCAGACACTGATCCATGCGGCTCTGGACGACCTCCGCGAATGCTGGCAGAAACCGCTCCGATTCTGAACGGCCGCCTGCTGACAGCTGTCGATCTGGATCAATTCGTGGACACCTGATATCTTTCCGGGTGTTCTGATCGAGCGTGACGGCGGTGGGATCAGGACGACTGAACGGTGTTTACGAGGTCAGGGTGAGCAGGGATGCGGCATGTTCCATGGATGCTGGCCGCAGTCAGCTTCTGCATCAGTCTGCTGGGGCTGCTGGGGCTGGTTCGGGCCGATGAATTGTACGGGCGAACACAACTGGTCGAGCGGCAGATGGTCTGGCTGCTGCTTGGCCTGCCTGTGATGCTGGTGGCTGCCTGTGTTCCATACCGCTTGTTGCGGCCGTGGAGCATGCCTGTTTACGTACTCAGCCTCGTTCTGCTGACAGTGGTGCTCTTTATGCCACCGGTCAACGGTTCGCGGCGCTGGATCCCGCTGGGGTTATTTGATCTGCAGGCCAGTGAACCTGCGCGGCTGGCTTTTGTGCTGGCGCTGGCATCGTGGCTCATGCATCGACGCAGTCAGCAGTCGTTGTCGGGGCTGATTGCTCCTGTCTGCATGGCTGCATTGCCGATGCTGTTGATTGTCCGCGAGCCGGACCTCGACACCGCGCTATTGTTCGTACCGGTGCTCGGAGGCATGCTGTATGCTGGCGGAGCGCGTATGAGGCATCTGGCCGCTGCGGGGGTGCTGACGGCCGCCTGTCTGCCGTTGCTGTGGGTGCAGATGAGTGCTGAGCAGAAATCGCGGGTGGTGTCGGTCTTTGTGCAGCGGGACGGAGGTCCCGCACCGGCTGGCGACGGTTTTCACCTGCACCAGTCCAAGCAGGTGCTGGCACTGGGGGGGCTGAGCGGCAGTCTGCTGCAGGAGGAGCCGCCGATTGATGATGCCTCGGCGTGGCAACTTCCTGCGGCACGGACGGATTTCATTTTCGTGATGATTGGGGAGCGATTTGGGTTGGCAGGCTGCGGATTGCTGCTGGGGCTGTACTGTGTTTTGATCATCTCTGGGCTGGGGATTGCGGCTGCCTGCAGCGAACCGTGGGGACGGCTGGTGGCGGTGGGGATCACAGTGCTGCTGGGGGTCCAGGTTGTGCTTAATACGGGCATGACAGTGGGACTGCTTCCAATCACCGGTACAGCGCTTCCGATGTGCAGCTATGGAGGGAGCAGTTTGTTGTGCACATACGCGGCGGTTGGGCTGCTGATTAATATTCGCATACATCAGACGCCGGAAGCGACGGGGAGGCCTTTCTGGTTTTAAGTTCCCGCGGTGTTACAGCTTTCGTAGATTCCGCGGTTTTACAGATCGATGAAATCGATTTTTTCCGAGGAAATCGAGGGTTTTCAAGCGAATCTGCAGAAATCGGCTCTTGTCTCCTGTGGGTTCACCCCGCAGAATCTCATTCGAATCGTTGGATTTTCTGCCGGTTCTCGTCCCGTTTCCGCGTTATTGCATCTGACCGCCTTCACGTTGCGATGGCTTTTTATCGGAAATCTCCCTGTGCCACTCACCGACCGCGATCGTCAGTTGATCAACGACCTGCTGTCTGGCAGTCCGGGCAGCTGGCGGATGTTCGTGGACCGGTTTTCTGGGCTGATTCAGCAGGTCATTCGTCAAACGGCAAGTGCTCACAGCTTTCGGTTGTCCGGTGACGATGCGGATGATTTGTGTGCGGACACCTTCGCAGAGCTGCTGCTTCGCGACATGTCGGTGTTAAGAAATTTCCGTGGTCGCAGCTCCTTCGCCACCTATCTGGCAGTGATTGTCCGGCGAATTGTTTTGCGGCGGATGACTGAACAGCGATTTCTTGGCGCCCTTGGGCATGTCAACGCTCACAAAGTTTCCGTGGAACAGGCCTCGACCGACGCCCCCGCGGGAAAGCAGCTGGAACAGCGCGAGCAGGTCGAACAACTATTGAATAAACTGCCCGACGAATCCCGCCAGCTGCTCAGCTGGATCTACCTCGACGGCATCCACTGGCGGGAAGCAGCCCGCCGGCTCGGACGGCCCCTCAATTCCATCGGCCCAATGCTCAGCCGCATCCGTCAGATGCTTCACCCCCTGCAGCACCGCTGATCCGGCTGAAGGACTCTGCCTGTGGCGCGAACGGACAAGCGGCCCGCATGGACAAGCGGACGTGTGGCTGGCCGGCCGTATGGGGTGTGCGTGGCGTGCAGGACGTGCAGCGAATGTCAGTGGGCCGATGCGGGCTGGGTGCATTTTCATACTGTGGATTGACATCCTCGGCACCGCTTTCCCGCATTTTCCCTTGAAAGCTCCCCTGCTTTATGGGATTCTCAAAGATTCACTCGGCCTCCCTTCTGCACTTCCTGTCTCTGCTGCCGCTGCGGTTTCGGTTTCATGACGTCTGCTGCCACCAAACAGGTTGATGCCCGAGTCGTTGTGGAAACGCCCGAGGGCGTGGACTTTACCTTTCAGATTGCCGGCCCGGGTATTCGGATGAATGCCTGGGTTTTTGACATGTTTGTCAAAGGTCTGATTCTGGGCTCCGTGGCGGCCATCATTTCGATTACCGCGTCGCTTACTGAGGGCTGGGACGAAGCCGTAACAGGATTTCAGATCACGCAGGGTGTAGTGTCGATCGCCTTCTTTCTGCTCGACTGGTTCTACGGCAGTTTTTTCGAAGGCTTCCGCAGTGGTCAGACTCCGGGCAAGAAACGTTATAACCTGCGAGCTGTGCGCACCAATGGCACTCCGGTCGATCTGCTCAGCGCCACCGGGCGAAACTTTCTGAAGTTCATCGACCTGATGCCCGGCACGTGGGGGATCGCGGTGCTGTGTATGATCTCAACTCGGCGATTTCAGCGTCTGGGCGACCTGTGCTTCGACACGATGGTCATCCAGGAAGCCCGGAATCCCGGCGGTCGCGCGGCTGGGCTGGTCAAGGGTGTTGAACCTCTTGTTCGCGCTGAATGTTCAAAACGGTACAGTGTCCCCGACCGGACTCTTGCGATGATCGAACGGCTGTTCGCTGCGGACCGAATCATCAGCGACGCCCGCCGTGAAGAGCTGGCCAAACCGCTCAGCATCGCCATCCGCACGCGACTTGGCTGGCAGCCACCAGGCCCCGATCCCGCCAATCCCTACAAATTTTATCAGAATCAGGCAGATCAGCACACGCGTTTTCTCCGGCAGGTACTCAGGACATTTGCATTGGATGACACACCGGTTATCCGGCAGTCGGAGGCTGTTGACCGGAAAGCAAACGCATGAATCGAGAACGCTTCATCAGGAGTCGTCGCGATGACTGGCAGCAATTCGAAGTGCTGCTGGCAAGGCTCAGGTCCACATCGGACACCAGCTGGACCGGCCAGCAGATTGCAGATCTTTCAAGACTTTATCGATCCATCTGTTACGACCTTTCTCTGGTGCAGTCGCGGGAGTGGGGTGCGCGTCTGGAAGCCTACCTGAATGATCTGGTTGCTCAGGGCCATAACTGTCTCTATCGATCCCCGCCGGCATCTGCCGCGCGCGCTCTTGAGTTTCTGATTTACGGGTTCCCGCAGCTGCTCCGCAGTCGCCGAACGGAGTTTGCGGTTTCCGCGGCGCTTTTCGCAGTTCCGCTGTTTGTATCGATCATGATCGCCATGATCCGACCGGATCTGGCCGCCACGGTGGTGGGTGACGAAGCGGTGAGCAACGTTCTGGACATGTACAGTGGGGACAGTTTCGGGGCAACGGTTAATCAGCAGGCTGGTCAGCGAACCTACATGTTTGGCTTCTATGTCAGGAATAATACCAGCCTCGCCTTTAACGCGTATGTCTCCGGGATATTCGCCGGGATCGGAACCTGTCTGATTCTGCTGTCCAACGGCATCTCGATTGGAATGCTGACGGGCACAGTGCTTGCTGCGGGTTCACCGACTTCGGTGAATTACACCAGTTTTATCGTCACACACGGTGCTCCTGAACTGACCGCGATTGTGATCTCGGGCGCGGCCGGACTGGTGCTGGCAGGGGGCATCTTTATTCCTGGCAGCCGATCCCGCATGGCTTCACTGCGGCACCACGGCCGGCAATCGCTGCTTCTGGCACTGGGTGCCGGCGCGATGCTGTTCATCGCCGCGCTGCTGGAAGGCTATTTCTCAGCCCGTCCAATCCATCCCGGGTTCAAGTATGCGGCCGGAGCGGCAGCGTGGCTGCTTGTCGGGTTATGGCTTGGACTTGCCGGTCGAGGAAGGGCGTCGTCATGAAAGTGGAGGACTGCATCGTCACGGTCGAACGTCGCACGCTTGGGGAATGCGTTGACCTGGCATTCGCCTTTACCCGCGAATTCGCCGGCCCAGTCCTTCGCATCTGGGTCGCCTGTGCCGTCCCATCCTGTCTGCTCGTCTGGCTGCTCACGTCGCGTAATACTGACATGCTGCTGCCATCGATCATTATCTTCCTCGTTTTCAGCGCCATCTTCAGTGCAGTTCTGACAGCCGCCGTGGGCCCCCAGGTATTTGGAGTGCCCATGTCACTGCGAGCGGGCTTCCAGGCGTGGCTTCGTCACCTCCCCGCATGGCTCCTGCTGACTGTTGTCACGCGATTCTTCCAGTGTCTTTCCGGGTTTTGTTTCGTTCTGCCATCGGTGATCGTCACGGCTTATGCCGGTCACTTCCCTGAGGTGCTGCTGCTGGAACAGGCGCCGCTGAAAACCGTCACTGCACGGTTGAAATGGCTGTCTGCCGGTGGTGGCAGCGCACGCAATCAGGGCCGGCTCGTTTCCCTTTTTGGCTACTGGTTCATGATGGCCACCAGCGTCTTCCTGATGTTTGAATTCGTTGCAGGCACTGTGATCGGCAAACCCATCTTTTTTGCTCGCCTGATGGGGAACAGTTCACGCTTCGCAGAAACCTTCGCTCAACTGGTCTACGACGACCCTGTGTTCCTGACCGCGCTGCAGCTTGCGTTGTGGATTCCTTACCCCGTGATTCGCCTCGCATGGTTCTTCTGCTACCTCGATCAACGGATTCGCAACGAATGCTGGGATCTGCAGGTACAGCTCCGCGCTGAAGCCGCCAGACTGGAGCAGCTTGCATGAAGTCTCTCTGCCTCTCGATGTTTTCAGCCTGTCTCTGCCTTGCCATCGGCATCGCGGCTTCCGCCTCGCCATGGTTCGCTGCCGACGAAGGCACTCCTGCCGGTCTGCTGAGCGACGCAGATATCGATGGTGCTGTGCAGCCTGTGATGCAGGGAGATGAATTCCTGAGTCTGCGCCGTCGTGGACTGGAACAGATCACAGCTCCGAACGAAGAAGGCACTTCCGGATTCCTGATGACAGCGCTCGCATGGGTCGGAAATCAGCTCAGAGTGGGCATCGGTTACGTTGGCAATTTCTTCGAATGGCTCTTCACCAGTCCCTTCAGTAAGCCCGCTGCGCCGCGTCCGGTGGTTAACAATGGAGTCAGTCAGCAGATGGCAGAAGGCTGGCTCTCCCGTTGGCTCAAGGGCACTTGGGGACTCTCAACAGAGACCGTTCGACTCGTACTCTCAATTCTCCTGATCATTGTGATTCTCGCGCTCACAATCATTTTCGCCCTGCTCTTCCGTCGCATCGAAAAAAAACGTCGCTCGAAATCTCAACTGGATTCAACGAACGATCCGCTCACGGTCGATATCACGGCTCCTCCCGGAGAACTCCCGGCAGCCACCTATGAAGGACGTGCCCGGCGTTATGCGGCGGACGAAAACTACCGCATGGCCATTCGTGAACTGCTGCTTGGCAGCATGAGCTGGACTGAACGTGCGGGGCTCATCCGCTACCGCAGGGGACTCACCAATCGCGATTACGTTCGCTGCGTCTGGCGACGTCAGATACAGCGCGACGCGATGCTTGCCACTGCCAGCCACTTTGAATTGATCTGTTTCGGCCGGCGTACGCCCACCGAAGAAATGTTCCTGACATGTCTTGCAGGTTTTCAGGGAGCCTTCCATGAAGAAGACGCGAAGCCTGCAGGCTGATTCCATCTGGGCTGCCGGTGTGGCCCTGCTGATACTCCTGCAGTTCTGGTGGCTCCCTGGTTCACCCGGCTCCACTGTCGATTCCTACAGTAACGGCACCGATGGCAAGCTCGGACTCTACCGCGCACTCGGTCGGCTCTTTCCACGTGTCGAACGCGAAAAGGAGCGGCCGGTTCCTGACGCCTGCTGCACACTCCTGATCATCGGCCCTGACCGAATTCCGACCAATGCCGAACAACAGCAACTGGCTGCATTCGTCAAGCGCGGTGGAACGCTGCTGTTCGCCCCTTCGATGGCTCAAACGACCATTGATCTGCCGGAACTGGCCATGAGTTTTGATGCCTTGAATCCGCGCGAAGATTTCATGGATGCCGACTCAGGTCAGCCATCGGTATCGCCAGCTGCAGCTGGTGATTCGCTGGTCGCGAGAAGTCTGTCCAGTGCTCGCGAGGTGTCCTGCGAGAGTCCCTTTTCAAACGAATCCACAAAGCTGATTGTCGCCAGTCGACTGAAGTATGTTCCGTACAACGGGCGGGGACTTGCGTCCGGTGGCGGGATTCAGCTTGCAGCGGCCTGGGATCTGGGTTATGGTCGGGTGATCGCCTGCACCACGCCTGATTTTTTCTCCAATCGTTCGCTGCTGACTGCGTCGGGTGGTCGCCTTGCTGTGCGACTGGCAGCCTTCGGTGCACTGCAGCCTGCAGAGCTGCAGCAGCAGGGGTTTGTGGCCTTTGACCAGTCCCGGATCGTGATCAGCGAATACTTCAACACCACCGATTCAATGCCTGGCACTGGGGTGCTGTTCAGTTCCGGACTCCGCATTGGCACTTTACAGCTGATTCTCACCGCCGCACTGTCGCTCTGGCTGGGCTTCCATCGATTTGGACCGGCAAGGCTGGATCTGCGACTTCAGCGACGCTCGCTCACCGACACCGCCCGCGCCGTTGGCAATTTGCATTATCGCTCCGGAGATGGTGGCGCTCTGGTCTCGGCGCGCCTTGATTATCTCCGTGGCCAGTTGAGACGACGGTACGGGAGTTCTGTGAGTATTCAGAACCGGGCATCGCTGATACGGATTTCCGGATTGCCGTCCGAAGAAGTATCTGCCGGCCTCGATTCAGCAGAACTCCAGTCCGGCCAGCCGAGGCTGCCGGTGGCTGATGCTGCCGTGACAATTCGCTGGCTGGGACAACTCCAGCGAGCGCTGCTTGGGACAATTCCCGGTCGCAACCGTCGCCGCGAGGGAACGGGCGATTCGTGAATGTCCGCAGGGTGGTGCCGGTTCCAGAAACAATTCCATTTCCACAGGGTACTCCTCAGATGAATGTTGCTCAGATTCAATCGCTTTTTGAGAGCGTCTGCAGTCAGATTGGCCGTGTCGTGGTGGGGCAGCGTGAGCTGGTTGAAGGAGTGGTCGTGGCGCTGTTTGCGGAGGGCAGTGTGCTGATTGAAGGTCCCCCGGGACTGGGCAAAACGCTGCTCGTGAATGTGCTTTCCAGAACGGTGGACTGCCGTTTCCGCCGCGTCCAGTTCACTCCGGACCTGATGCCTTCAGATCTGACCGGGCACAGCATCTTCGACATGAAGCAGCAGATCTTCACGTTTAATCCCGGCCCGGTATTCACCAACCTGCTGCTCACCGACGAAATCAATCGCTCACCACCCAAAACTCAGGCTGCACTGCTTGAAGTCATGCAGGAACAGCAGGTGACCGTGGACGGCAAAACGCACGTTCTGGATCGGCCGTTCCTGGTGATCGCCACTCAGAACCCCATCGAGCACGAAGGCACTTATCCGCTCCCGGAAGCTCAGGTGGACCGCTTCATGTTCAAGCTGCTGGTGGACTATCCACCACCAGCCGATGAAGTGGAAATTCTTGCACATTATGCGGGTGGTCGTGATCCACGAAAGCTGGCTGAATTCGAACTGCAGCCGGTTCTTCGCGGTGCCGACGTGCTGCAGATTCAGCAGGCCGTCAAACAGGTGATTGTCGAACCGGTGCTGCTGAAGTACATCGTGGACATCCTTGCGGCGGCACGAACATGGAGCACCGTGAGTATTGGCCCCAGTCCTCGAGCCGGCGTGAATTTTGTGCTCGCCGCCCGCACACTTGCCGCCTGTCGCGGCCGCGACTTCGTCACACCGGATGACATCAAGGAACTCGCCCCGTGGATCCTGCGGCATCGACTCCGACTGCGTCCGGAAGCTGAGCTGGAAGGAACTTCGGCGGACGAAACCGTTCGCGGGATTCTTGAGCAGGTGGAGGCGCCGAAGACATGATTCCCTCGCGGCGGCTGCTGCTGCTCACCGCCTCTCTCGCTCTCCCCATGCTGCTCGCGGGAATCAACCGCAGCCTCGCAGAAGCTGCGCTGATCGCCAATCTGCTGCTGCTGGCCATCGCCTTCCTCGATCTGCTCATCAGCCCCGCACCTACCGACGTTGCCATTCACCGGGAACTTGCCGAAGTTCTGAGTGTCGGCGCCGCCAATCCCGCCAGACTCGTCGTCAAAAATCGCTCCCCGCAAACACTCCTCCTCAGCCTGCACGATGACCCCGGACCTCTCTGCAGCACCGAACGACTCCCACAAACCATCTCTATCCGACCAGATCAGCAGCTGGACGTCAGCTACATCGTCCGGCCACTCAAACGCGGTGCCTCAGAAATGCCGGAAGTGCATCTCAGCTTCCCCACGCGACTGGGACTTTGGCACCGGCGACAGGCACGGGCTCTGACAACGCCCATTCGCATCTACCCGGACATCCGAGCCGTTTATCGCTGCGAACTGATGGCCAGCCGCAATCGACTGGCCGAGATCGGCGTCCGCATGGTTCGCATGCCCGGACAGGGACGCGAATTCGAACGGCTTCGAGAATATCGATACGGCGATGACCTCCGCCAGCTTGACTGGAAAGCCACTGCTCGCCAGCGACAGCTGATCACTCGTGAGTTTCAGGTCGAACGCAATCAAAATATCGTGATTCTGCTTGACTGCGGTCGATTTATGCGCAACGAGTTTGACGGGATATCGCTGCTTGATCATGCCCTGAACGCCGCCATTATGCTGAGCTATATTGCCCTCGGACAGGGTGATAATGTCTCAATGCTCGCATTTTCAGAACGCATCGAACGCTTTATCCGCCCCGTCCGTGGTCGACCCGGCATTCAGCAGATCCTTCGATCCGCCTACGACATTACCGCATCCACCAGCGTCTCCGATTATTCACTCGCTCTTGAATACCTCGCAAAAGTCCAGCGCAAACGTGCCCTTGTCGTGCTCATCACCTTCGTCACTGATGAACTTCAGCTGCAGGTCATCGGCCAGTCACTGCGGCTCCCCAGCCTCCCGTGGCTGTCGCTCTGCGTTCTGCTCCAGGACACCGCTCTCAAATCCCTGGCTGAACGCATTCCCGCAACGGACCTGGACGTCTGCCACACCGCCGCCGCCGCTCAAATTCTCTCCGGACAGGCTCGAGAAGCCGCCCTGCTCCGGGAATCAGGCGTAATGCTGATTGACACCCCCCCGGAAATGCTGTCTGAACGGCTGATCAATGAATATCTGAGCATCAAAGCAAGAAATTTGATGTAGCCGCCGTCCAGCGGACAGTCTGACCGCCTGACCAGCTGACCAGAGGTCAGGATTTTCCAGAATGCGGATGCCTGTTTTTCACGCTGTTCGCACCAAAAACTGGCAGACGACCGATCGCAGCGGTGCAGACGGCTTCCAAATTCCGCGGATTTCCCCAAGACACCCCGCTTCCACTCGAATCGCCCCCTGCTCTGCTCTTAGAATACAGCGTTCGGTTTCCCGAAAAATCGAAGTCAGGAAAGCAACGCGTCATGGGCAAGCCCACTGGATTTAAAGAATACGCCCGGCAGGTGCCGGCTGATCGTGATCCACTGCTGCGGATCATGGACTGGAAAGAATTTCACGAACATCTGGACGAGACAGACCTGCGCGTCCAGGGTGCTCGCTGCATGGACTGTGGCGTTCCCTTCTGCCATACAGGCGACCTGATGGCCAATATGGCGTCCGGCTGCCCGATTAATAATCTCATTCCCGAGTGGAACGATCTGGTCTAACAGGGTCGCTGGCGTGATGCTCTGGATCGTCTGCACAAGACCAACAACTTTCCGGAATTCACCGGCCGTGTCTGTCCGGCCCCCTGCGAAGGCTCCTGCTGCCTCGGCGTCAACGAACCAGCGGTCACCATCAAGAACATCGAATGTTCCATCATTGATCACGCCTTCGAGATGGGCTGGGTGATCCCGGAACCGCCTCAGGTTCGCACCGGCAAAAAGGTGGCCGTGATCGGTTCCGGTCCAGCGGGACTTGCCGCAGCTGCACAGCTCAACAAGGCCGGTCACTGGGTCACCGTCTACGAACGTGACGACCGCGTCGGCGGACTGCTCATGTATGGCATCCCCAACATGAAGCTCGATAAAAAAGAAGTCGTCGATCGTCGCGTGCGAATCATGGAACAGGAAGGCATCACCTTCTTTACCGGCATGGAAGTCGGACGCCATGTCCCCGGCTCGCAGCTGCTTGAAGACTTCGACGCCGTGGTGCTCGCAACCGGATCAACTCGCCCCCGCGACCTGTCAATCCCCGGTCGACAGCTCAACGGCATCCACTATGCCATGGACTTCCTCCGTGCCAACACCCGCAGCCTGCTCGACAGCGGTCTTGCAGACGGCAACCACATCAGTGCTCGCGGGAAGCACGTGATCGTCATCGGCGGTGGCGACACCGGCAATGACTGCCTCGGCACCTCCATGCGACACGGCTGCAAATCGCTCGTCAATTTCGAAATCGTCGAAAAACCGTCGTTGCAGCGAGCCCCCAACAACCCGTGGCCGCAATGGCCACGAGTCTTCCGCGTCGATTACGGACACGAAGAGGCCGAAGCAAAATTCGGCGAAGATCCGCGACGCTTCGCTGTCCAGACCGTCGAATTCGTCGATGATGGCAATGGAAATGTCAAAGCCATCAAAACCATCGAAGTCGACTGGCAGGTCATGACCGAAGGCGGCCCCCCGTTCGTTCCCATTCCAGGCACCGAAAAGGAATACCCCGCCGACCTCGTCTTTCTCGCACTCGGCTTCCTTGGCCCCGAACACCCCGTCGCCGATCAGCTCGGCGTCAAACTTCGCGAAGGTCGCGGTGGCATGAGCTGGTTTGAAGGCGAGCACGAAAAATATCGCACAACCAACGAACGCGTCTTTGTGGCCGGTGATTGTCGGCGAGGACAAAGTCTCGTGGTCTGGGCCATCAACGAAGGTCGCGGAGTTGCTCGGGAAGTCGATCGCTTTCTGATGAGCACTACCGATCTGCCTTAACGTTTTTTTGGGCACGATCAGCCAGGCTTTCTGACCTCCCTGCTCCCTGCCCACTCATCACTCTCCCACACCCCGCCAAGCTTTCCTATGTCACAGCTCAATCGCTACAGCAGTCGCATTACGCAACCGGCCTCTCAGGGCGCCTCACAGGCCATGCTTTACGCCACCGGGATGTCCCCTGAAGACATGCAGAAGCCGCAGGTGGGTATTGCCAGCGTCTGGTACGAAGGCAATCCATGCAACATGCACCTGATGGACCTTGCGGGAAAAGTGCGCGAGGGTGTGCAGGCGGCCGGATTGGTGGGGATGCGGTTCAACACGATTGGTGTGAGCGACGGCATTTCGATGGGAACGGACGGGATGTCCTATTCGCTGCAGTCCCGCGACCTGATTGCCGACTCCATCGAGACCGTCATGTCGGCTCAGTGGTACGACGCCAACATCTCGCTGCCCGGCTGTGACAAGAACATGCCAGGCTGTCTGATCGCGATGGCGCGGCTGAATCGCCCTGCGCTGATGATCTACGGCGGCACCATTCGTCCCGGCTGTGGGCTGAAGGGTGAAAAGCTCGACATTGTTTCGGCCTTTCAGTCCTACGGTGAATTTATCAGCAAACGGATCAGTGAAACGGAACGAGCAGCGATTGTCCGCAGTTCCTGTCCCGGTGCCGGGGCCTGCGGCGGGATGTACACGGCCAATACGATGGCATCGGCGATTGAGGCGATGGGAATGTCGCTGCCGTACAGTTCGTCGATACCAGCCGAGGATCCAGCGAAAC
The DNA here is from genome assembly GCA_046074645.1 of Planctomycetaceae bacterium. Lineage (GTDB taxonomy): Bacteria > Planctomycetota > Planctomycetia > Planctomycetales > Planctomycetaceae > SXXK01. The sequence continues at coordinate 28,813 of JBJTOP010000187.1, forward strand.
TGGACGAATGTTTCCAGGCGGGCGCAGCCATTCGCCATCTGCTTGAAATTGATCTCAAACCGCGTGATATCATGACTCGAGCGGCCTTCGAAAATGCCATGGTGCTGATCATGGCCACGGGCGGGTCCACCAACGCGGTGCTGCATCTGATCGCCATGGCCCGAGCGGCTGGAGTATCGCTGACGATTGACGACTTTCAAAGTGTCAGTGACCGCGTGCCTTTCATTGCGGACCTCAAACCCAGCGGCAAGTACGTAATGGAGGATCTGCACACCGTGGGCGGCACTCCTGCAGTACTCAAGTATCTGCTTGAAAAAGGTTTGATTGACGGCAGCTGCCTCACGGTCACCGGAAAGACACTCGCCGAAAACCTCGCTCCTCTTCCCGGGCTCAAAGCCAGCCAGCAGATCATCCAGCCGGTTGAAAAACCGATCAAGGCCACAGGCCATATCCGGATCATGCGAGGCAATGTCTGCCCTGACGGCGCAGTCGCCAAGATCACTGGCAAGGAAGGGCTTGTGTTCTCCGGTCCGGCCCGCTGCTTCGACTCCGAAGAACTTATGCTGGCCGGTCTCGAACAGGGTCGCATCCAGAAGGGTGATGTGGTCGTGATTCGCTACGAAGGACCTCAGGGCGGCCCCGGTATGCCGGAAATGCTCACACCTACCTCCGCCATCATGGGAGCAGGGCTGGGTTCTGACGTCGCTCTGCTCACAGACGGCCGTTTCAGCGGTGGTTCTCACGGTTTCATCGTCGGCCATATCACTCCGGAAGCCCAGGTCGGAGGGGTGCTCGCACTGCTCCAGGACGGGGACCGCATTACCGTTGATGCCGAACGCAATGAAATCAACGTTGATCTTTCTGCCGACGTGCTGGCCACCCGCCGGGCCGCATTTGTGGCTCCACCGCCCAAAGCCGTTCGCGGAACGCTTGCCAAATACATCCGCCTTGTCCGTTCCGCTTCTGAAGGCTGCGTAACAGATGAAGGCTGAGACTGAAATCCGGTTCTGAAAAGGAATCGCAGCAGGCTCCCCAACCGGCCCGCTGTGATTTTTTCCGTGCACGCAGTTTTCCTGACAAGCCTCGCATCATTTTGCCGCAACACGCTCCCGCGTGCCGCGGTGCCGCATATTTCCGCTTTTGTTCAGGAGCTCCGCAGTGGCCATTAGTGACCTGGAAGAATCCGTCGGCTTCGTTGCTCATCAGTCCCCGGAACAGCTCGCGGAAAGCCGCGCCAGCATCACTCGCTACATCGTGCTCAAACTGCTCGCCAACGGTCTTCCTGTACCGCCGCGATTCGAAGACCATGATCGCCTCGGCGCCCCTCGACTGCTCAGCACCTATCACCACCGCCTTAAACGCCTCGATTCCGTTCACTGCCCGGCTGACGCCCGCATTGAAGGTTTTCTGCGGCGCTACTTTGACCGCGTCAAAGGCTGCAGCGCACTGCGGCTGCCGGATCTCTCCATCATTCTCGACCGCCACGGCATCGCCCGTGAACTGTCACTGCCCCATGACGCTGACGACTACACCAATCGCTACGGAGCCTCATATCGCGTTCGCAACGGAGTGCTGCATAACCCGACCAATGACCGTCGCACCACTGAGGGCACCTTCCACGTTGTTGAAGGTGGACTCGCGATCCCCCGCGACAAAAAAGCGGTGCCAAAAGTCACCTTCGCGGCGCTCTTCCGGCACGCCATGAATCCACCCGAGGAACTGCTGCAGATTCCGTTCAGCTCACATGAGCAATCGCCGGCCAGGGCCTTCGTTTCACTGCTCATCCGTCCCGTGCTCTGCCCGGAAGTCGGTGGCTTCTGCAGCGAACAGTCCATGGAAGTGCGTTTCTTCGCCCCCGGATCGCTCGTCAGCAACCTCGACTTCGTGGAATCGATCTTCGGCAATGCCGGTGACCCGTTTCTGCCCGCCAACGACGCCGCTCTTGATGCGGAACACTGGAGCGGCCATACGGGCTGCGTGATCCTCGCTCCCCACCTCGTCGATCTCACCAAACGCGAGCTGGGGCTGCCCCACTTCGATGAAGCCAGCGAACGCCAGCGACAGGATGGCATGTGCTGGAAATCCGAAGACGAAAAATACAACGACGGCCAGGCTTTCAAGCTCACCTGCCGCGATGAAGAAGGCGTGATCGTCACGCTCATCGCCGATAACTACTACGGCTACTGCAAAAAAGAAGTCAAAACACAGCTCAGTTACGCTGCCAATCTTGCAGGAATGCTGGAGGAAGAGCACGCGGGCGGAGCAATGGCGTTTGCCAGCTTCAACCTTGGTGAGGAATTCAGCGCCGACAGCCGAAAATACAACAATCGCACCTTCGCCGATGTCGCCCGAGACTACTCACGGTTTATCGATGTTCGCCCCGAAGGCTATGCCGTCGATCGCAGTCATCCCACCGTCATCTACGTCTCCGAAAACGCCCGCTTCACCGTCACCGATCAACGCGTGTCCTGGTTCTACAACGGGATCCCGCAGTACATCCCGCTGCGCCCCGGCTTCATCTATATGACGCCGTCCGGCTACAAGGTGAGGCTTGAAAAGCACCCCGCAGCGCCCTCGTGGAGACTTATCGGCACTCTCTTCGAAGGCGTCTTCTGCCATAAACCCTGTACCGTCAGTGGTGGTGGCAAGAGTGAAATCAGCAAGCCAATCGCCGACTATCTGCTCCATGGCCCCGTCTTCGTTGCCGATGCCGAAAAGGACCTTGAACTGGTTCAGCAGATCTTCGATCGCGACTATTCAGACCGGTGGCTCGCCGGTGGCCCCGTCCAGCCGGATTACTCCCGCGCCCCCAGCCGCCGCATCCTCGATCCCGCCCGCTCTCTGGGCAGCGTGATCAAACTCTTCACACCCTCGCCCGATTACACCGACGCCTACAACCAGTGGCTCGCGGGCATCCCCGATCATATCTACGCAATCGTCTTCGTGATCAAACGCATGCATTCCGGTCCCGAATCCGACTGGAGAAAGAACTTCTCCGTCGATATCGTGAACGGACATCCCGGGCACGAACTCAAGTACGGCGAACGTCGGCTCGTCGGCACCTACCTCCGCGTCGGACTGCTCGGAGAAAACACCTGGCGGACATGGAAACTGCGACAGGACTTCGCGCCAGCTCAGAAAGTGCAGACCGAAGACGACATCAGCGTCTCTGTCGTCGTCCCTCGGCGATCACTGCAGCATCTCGGGAATGTGCTCACCGAAGAGCTCAGCTATAAGTTCGTAACCAACTGCGAATACCGCCTGTTCCAGCGTCCGGATGATGCGATTCACAGGGGACTTGACCGGCTCACCGAAGCCGACCTCGCCCGCTCCGATAATTTCATCGTCAACTTCGAACCGCTCGCTCGCAAACAGGTCAGCGAGATCTGTGATCGTCCCGTAGATCTCAGCCAGTTCACGCAACCCATGCAGCGGCTCCTGCAGGGAATGCTCGACAGCAACGACAGCTACGTCGTCTGCTCAAACACCCCACGCATGGTGAATGGCGTCCCCAGCAAAAATCCGCGATATCTGCAGCCACGGCCCGATCTGATCAGCCCCGTGAATCGCTACGTCGGTGAAATGGGAATTCGCCTGTCCCGCGCTGTCCCGGCTGACAGGCCCGTGCATTCACCCGTCCAGTCCGTGCTCATCGGACGACGCAATAATCCGCCGGAACCCGCCAAAGGAATCCGCCCACTCGCTGTGTACAATCCAATTCACTACCAGGAGCTGCCGGAACTCTTCATGGACTTTATCAGCGCACTGTCCGGGAAGAGTCCTTCAACCACAGGTGCCGGCAGCGAAGGTGCACTGACCAAGGGCCCCTTCAACTGCCTTCGCCCCATTACCGATCTTAATAACGCGCTCGTCAGTTATCTGCTCACCGGACTTGCCGGCTTTTCCACCCCCGCCGGACACATCGGCCCCAATGTGCGTGTCGATCACGACATCAGCCTGCTCATCCCGGAAATCTGGTGCCGCCTCAGCCCCGCTGAACGGGCTCCAAAGTTCCTCATCGAAGAACAACTGCTCGAGAAACTTGAGGACTACGAGTTCAACGGACAGCTGATCCCGGCCAGCCGACTTGGCTGGCGAATTACTCCACGCTTCATCCGTCGCTTCGCCGGACGCGTCTTTGATAATCCCAATAAAGTGTTCGATACCGCGATGCTTCAGCCCGAATCGCAGGATCAGGCCGCGTTCGCGGATGGCGTTCTGCATATCGCGGAAGCTCAGCAGAAAATCGCCCTTCGCTACTTTGAAGACGGCTCCGCAGACCTTGCCTGCCCGCCACTGCTCGCCCTGCTGCACATCATGGCATACGGCACGTGGAATGACATGGACGTCCATGACTCCGAAGTTCGTCGCATGTTTACACTCGAATCCATGCTGGCTTCTGACTGGTATGCCGCGCGGCTGCGCCGCCGTCAGGAACGCCAGCAGTCACTCTGGCAGCGACATATTCAGGCCCTCGACTCGTTCCTCAACAGCAACGAATACGAAGAAGAAAAAATCAACCTGAATATCGCTGCACGACTCGAATCCGCCCGTCACACCCTTGAACGCATCATCTCCCCTGAATACCTCGCAGAACTCCACGGAACCCTCGGCGCCGACCAGCTGTAACTCCCCCGCCCCCTCCCCCAAAAGGACTCGCACCAATGCCCTGGCTTCCGCTCATCGACGCCGCTGAAATCCCGGTCGGCTCCGGCCGGGAAATTGTTGCCGATGGCCGGATCTTCGCCGTCTATAACGTGGATGGCACCTTCCACGTTCTGGACGGCATCTGCCCACATGCAGGCGGACCGCTGGGAAAGGGAACGCTTCGAGGTGACGTGGTCACGTGCCCGTGGCATGGCTGGCAGTTTCAGGCGTCCACGGGTCAGCACTGTCTGAATTCAAGAATCTGCGCACCTCGCTATCCTGCTGAAATCCGTGACGGCAAAGTCGGCGCAGAAGTAAACTGATCGGCGACCGCATTGCCTTGCGTGACGGTGCCGTTAAAGAGGTGCTTCCGGTGTCAGCGAGAGCAGCTTCATGAAGAGCACTCGGCCCAGCTCCGGAACTTCAGGCGAACACTTCAAGCGAAACTCTTCAGGGATTGCAGCCTCGACCAGCAACAGCACAGTCCCGGACTCGATGCGAAGCGGAGATGCTGTCAGACTTCGCTGGGCCAAAGCCCGGCGAATGAGCAGTCTGCGTCGCTGACGATGGGGGTCCGCAGCGTTCTCTGAGTCTGCAACTGAATTCTGAGGCTGCCACCAGAGGTTGTAGGTATCCTCGTCCCGCCAAAGCAGTTCGCCCAGGCTTATTGCTGATGAGTTCCTGATGACCGCCTTGCCCTGCTGCTGGTCAAGCGACATTTCCCACGCTTTATTTCCGACAATTGCCAGACACAAAGTGTCCTCGGCATAGGGAAATTCGGGACCAAGCCCCAGTTCCAGCGTGGCCAGAGTGTTGTTCAGCAACTGCTGACGATTGATCCGAACGTTCCAGTTTGGGAGTTCCAGACGACGGGCCATGGTCAGCACTTCCGTGCTGTAGGGCGCCAGTCGCGTTGTCATGCTGGCGGAGTTGCCATGCTGAATAACGCTGTCCGATCGATCAAATCGATTTCCACTTGCCAGCAGCGTCTGATGATTCTGATCAGTCAGCTGCCACGTGCCGCCTTCTGTGGCAAACAGTTGAGTGAACTGCAGACAATTCCAGTGACGCTGATCGTCTGCGGACGCCACCATCAGGGTCTGCAGCGATTCGGTTTCTCCGTAACCGCGACGTCCAAGCAATAGAAAAAACAGGCTGAAAAGAGCAGACAGTCCGAGTACTGCCGCGATTGTCTTCACCGGGCTGAACCGATTTTTGTTCGAGAATCGCCAGATGCCGGGATACAGGGCAAAGATGTAGGCAAATGACAGCAGCCCAATGAGTGTCCACGCGTGCTTTGGTTCGACCTTCTCACGCAGGTGAGCAAACAAGTCGTCGTCATTCAGCAGGTTCATTCGCCCCAGGGTTGCAGCAGGGTCATTGATTTGCAGCAGATACTCTTCCGCATCAGCATTCAGGGGACCTCGCACAACTGCACTGACCCGCGCTTCGGTTAAGTCCTGCCGCTGGATGTCCTCCCGACGAACGATGCCGGAACCCACCCTGAACTCCGGGATCGGTTGATTAAGAACGGAAAGCGGCCCCTGGAAAACCAGCTCGCGACGATTGTCGTCCAGCATCAGGTGCAGCTGACCTCCGCGCTGGAGCCATGCCAGAAATGCCTGCTCACGCGGGGCTTCCCAGTCCGGCACATGGTCCAGAAACACGGCATGCAATCCGCCCGTGGCCGTCGAGTAGGGCGGGAAGATTTCGGCTGGCATGTGCCGAACAGTGGTCGGCTGACGGTCCTGCTTTCGTGATGGATCGAGGAACACGGCCGGCAGATTCTGCTCAGTGGTGTTCACGGCACCAGCCTGACTCTGTCGAAGCCGATTCCATGCCGGATCCACAGCCAGGCGAGGCGGGTCAAGCGACTGCAGTTCAAATCTGCCATTTTCAGTCTGAAGTTCCACCGTCCAGCTGTCAGTGACATCCGTCACATAAGGATAAAACTGGACCCAGCGACGAGACTGACCGCTCAAATACAGCGGCTGCTGTAACGCTGCACTCCCTTCGCGGGAAAATCCAGTCGTCAGACGGATCGATATCGTGCCCTCGATCACATCTCCGGAGAGATTGTCAAGCAGCAGCGACAAAGGCTGAAAGTGGCCGGCCGAAACACGACCGTCAAACCCCCAGATGACATCCGCAGTGCGAATCTGCGATGATCCCGGGGAGACAGACTGGCCGCAACAGACGCCGCAGAGCGCTGTGAGCAGCAGAGCAACTCGCAGAAAGACGTTCGGCCACAGGCGTTTACTCATCGGGTTCATCCGCACGCCCCAGCAGAACTGCACTGCGACGACAGGTCATCTGACGCAGCAGCAGGTAAACTCCGAGCTGTGTGAGGGTGACCAGAAGCAACATCGCCAGACCACCTGACGCGTCAAATCTCATGCGATTGCCGGAGTAGCCGTAACTGCCGGATCCGTAAGGGCTCCAGCCATTGTTGTAGCGAGTGATACCCTGGAGGAGCATTTCAGAGGTGACAATTACGCCATCGGGGCGACAGGCGGTGGTGAGTGCCTGCACGAGGATGCTGGGCTCGCGGTCGGAAGAATACTCGCTGTTAAAAGAGAGCCCGGCAGACAATCCTATGAAACTGAGCATGATGGGGAGGGCGAAGGTTGCTGTCAAGTACCACAGTCCAAGCACGACCTGGACAAGAATCACAGAGCGGGCCTGAGTTTTCGCGCGGGCGCCTAAACGCAGTGCCAGCCATACAATCAGATGCATCAGAATCCACGTCGCACACAGACTCCCGACGAAGTACACCACCAGCCCGATGATCTGAACGACGGAGTTCTGCACCGCCACCATCGACACATTCCCCAGCATCAGCACCGCGGCGAGATGAACCGTCATGATTGGGGTCGCAAGCATCAGCAGCATGCGTCTGATGCCGCTTACCTTCTGCAGAAGAATACTGGTGTTGGTCATCGGTGTGGAGAGCAATGCATCGAGCGTCTCGCGCGTGCGTTCAGACGAGATCAGAGTTGCTGCCTTGACGGAGATAATCATGGCCGCAAGCACCCAGAGCAACCGCAGGAGTGAGCCAAGCACTTCCATGCTGTTGGCGTTACCGCTGCCGACTGTCAGCACACAGATAAACAGCACCGGAAACTGAATCAGAAGCAGCAACCGCACCAGGTAATGTGGCTTGCCGAGCGACTTTTTACAGCGTTCACGCCACGCGACCGGGTCATTGAGCGGCAGTGATGTTGATTCTTTCAGAACCATTCGACCACCCGTGGTCCACTCATTCACGTCCTTGAAGAACCTGTCCAGCCAGTGGAAGATCTTTAAAAGGATGGAGGAGCGGCCGACTTCGGCGCGGGTGATGAGAAATCGTCTGGCCAGCAGAATCAGAACCACAGAGGCGAATGCTGATGGAAGCGCAGCCCAAAGCAGTCCCATCCAGCTGCCATCGCCACTCAGAAAACTGGTTGCAGCGAACCCGCGAGGGAGCCCCGGAACATTACTGTTCCGGTACATTATTCGTGCGAAAATCAACTGGTTCCAGATCAATGATGGTACCGGAAAAAATGAAGGCATCGCGCTGGATAGTATGATCACCGCGCCAACCAGCATGTAGGATGCGATGAAAGCGGCAACAGTTGTGGAAAACCAGGCGCTGCAAACTAAACCGATCGAAGCGAAAAGCACACATTCCCATAACAGCAGCCAGAGCGTTCCCAGCAACAGCACACTGTCGATGCCGCCCAGAGTATAGATCCATGCGAAAATCGGAAATGTGAGGACGATAAAGGTGAGCATGGGCAGCAGCCGACTGCCGAGCTTTTCAAGGACGATCGTGAGTGGGCTGAGACGCGTGACAAAGAGCGTTCCCAGGGTATTTCGCTCTTTTTCAATCGTGATCGACCCGCAGATCAGAGACGGCATCAGCAACTTGACGGTGAAGAACAGGAGCCCCCCCATCGGCGGCAGGAGCTGGATGCCAATACCAAGCATCTCCAGATCCAGGGTGCCGGTATACAGTCGCCCTCCCGAGAATCTCCACAGAGCTTCCGTCACTGACCAGAAGGCATATCCCAACATGGCCAGCGCAGCAAAGGTCCGCAGCACCCACGTTCTGCGACGGGCGGCCAGTTCCGTGAGCTCTCGACGGAGCAGTGGGAGTTCAGGAAACAGCCCGGGCTTCATATCGTTCGGCCTTCGGTGAGTTTCATAAAGGCCGTTTCCATGTCCATCGCCTCCGGCTGAAACATCGTCAGTCTGGCCTTCACTTCCACGAGCGCCTGATGCAGGTCAGCGATGCTCAGCTGATCTTCGTGCAGGCGAACAGCCCAGCGGTCAACCTGCTGCTCTACTGACTCCACACCGGAAATCCCCTGAACGCGCAACAACAACTCGGGGCTGGCGTTTTCAACCCGCACATGGACCACTCGCATCAGCTGCAGACGACGATAGATATCGTCGAGCGATCCCTGGGCCACCAGCTGTCCCAGTTCGATAATGCCAATGCGAGTACACAGCTGGCTGAGTTCGGAAAGGATGTGGCTGCTGATAAGGATTGTCTTGCCCAGATCACGCAGGGCCTTTAAGAGCTCTCGCATTTCGATTCGAGCACGCGGGTCGAGTCCACTTGAGGGTTCGTCAAGGAGCAGAACTTTGGGGTCGTGAAGCAGCACTCGAGCCAGCGCGAGACGCTGCTTCATGCCCCGCGAAAGACTGTCCACCTGCGAATTTGCCTTGTGAGTCATCTCGGTGAGCGTGAGCACATCATCGATTGTGGACTTGCGCCGCTCCGTCGGTATCCGATAGGCCGCCGCAAAGAAGTGCAGATACTCCAGCGACGTCAAATCCTCATACACACCAAAAAAGTCCGGCACGAAACCCATCACGTCACGAACTTTCTGAGCCTGTCGGAGCACGTCAAGGCCGCAGATTAATGCCTGACCCCGGAACTTTGGCTGCAGCGTCGCAAGCACGCGAAAGGTTGACGACTTACCAGCACCGTTCGGACCAATGAATCCAAAGACCTCGCCGTGAGGAATGTCCAGCGAAATTCCCTTCACCGCCTCGAACTTGCCGTAACTCACACGCAGATCACGCAGCGAAATTGCCATTCGCCACGGATCCACCGCTTCCTCGGAAGTTTTACTGTCGGACACTGTCGCCGGGCTCACAATCTCATTCCTGTTCTGTTGGACCGATACCAGGTACGCTTTCAAAATCACGGCTTACTGCGGTATTTTCGACGAAACACTTCGATATCCTGATAGTAATCCCCGGGGCTTCGGCGAGCGACCAGCAGCACCCATTCCTGCGGGTCGGAACCGTCCGACATCGTAAGATCTTCAAGAGTCCCCGATCCGTCTGGCGAAATGCCACTGAAGAGCGAGAAAAAGCCGATTTGCTGGCGGGGGTTCTGACGCGGACCCTGAGCTGGCAGTGACTGGAGCACGGAGGAAAGCAAGAAGTCTCCGGTTAACTGCGTTGAGTTGTAAGCCTGATACGACAGCTCGGGCGACTGTGACGCCACCCACGACATTCCATAAAGCGGCGAAACGACTCCCCGGTTGAATATGGCTGCGTAATGTATGTCCCCGGAAGAATTCTGCAGCGCCGCCAGACGCGATGCCAGCTCCGCTCGGCCCTTATCCGTCGTCACAAATTGCTCATCGTCCCATGGCAAATCCGGAATCTGAAGATTCTCTGGGTCAGGTGCGATCGAGAATGTTCGCAGTGACATCGGCGACCACTGGCGCACCGACTGGTTCAGCGTCCAGTTCTGAGGGAAGTTGCCCTGATATTCGGGCGGAATGTCGTCGGAAGGCACCGCGTCTGAATTGTAATTGTTGAACGAGTCATAGGAATCCACTTGCATCTCATCTGACATCTGCACCGCAAATTCCCTGCGATGATCGCTGGAAAGTGTGGCCTGGCTGCCATGAAAGAGCGTTGTCATGGTGGATTGTCGGAGCGGCTCTGCGTTTTCTCCGAGGTCGGTGACTGTCAGCGTTCGCATGGAATTCTGGCCGCCCATGTAGGCCTGAGCGACCGCCATGGTCAGCAGGGTGAAGGCCAGTGTCGTTGCCGGAAACACCACCCACGTGTATTTTCGCGCTCGCAGCCACCCAAGGATCAAATACTCCAGCGGGCCCACCACAAACACATAGCTGATCAAAATCAGCGACATCACGGACGTGGGAACCAGTCTGAGCGTCGCCGGGAGCAGCAGTCGCGCGATGCTTGCCGTGATCGAGTCTTTCATGGGTTGCAAGCCATTCACCGCCAGCGCTGACCTGATGCTTTGTTCATCCAGATAATATCGTCCATTGGCGCTCTGCAGCATCGTGACTCCGACACCCCCAAAGGAGTAGTACTGTCCGGTGCGCGACTTCAGTGCATCCGGGTCTTTGACATACAGGCCAGTCTCGTCGAACTGAAACACCTCCTGCCCCGCCATCATGTTCAACCGCTGCAGGAGCCCCTGCCTGCGAAAAGTTTCAGGATCTGACAACTGCAGACTGTCGCGGAAACACCAGAGAAACTTGAGCAGACTGCCCTGAAGTTGCGAAGTGGCCTGCACCTGAGCGATTGCGGCGGAGGAAGGCAGCAGGACCGCCCGGCCCAGCTCAGGACGGGAGAACAGGGGGACGTCGGGATTGTCGATCACTGCCAGCAGCCGTCCCTCGGAATCCAGCGTCAGCTCGCCAGGCTGCCCCTTGCCAAATCCCATCAGCTCCCGCAGGAAGCTCAGGTGGTCACTTGTCAGCTGTTCAGGGGCATGAATACAGACGCTGCCACCAGCGCGAACCCAGGCAAGCACGCCGGCCAGCTGCTCTTTTGTGAGTGACGAAAGGCCGCCGTCACTGATCAGCAGCATATCAAATGCACAGAGCCAGAGCGGATCTTCAGGAAGGTCAGCGGCTTTCCATGAGTAAACGAAATGGACGAGAGACTCCAGCGGATTTGCGAGCCCCCGCTGGCTGATCACTGTTTCCGCGGGATCCTCTTCGGCATCGGAACCTGATGACAGGCCCCACGTACCAAACGATAACAAATCCTGAAGCTGCCTCCGATCCTCCGATGCGGGCTGCTCCGCCTCAGCGTTTTTGCAGACACTGCCAATCACCCGACCGCGCTGCGATTCCGGCAGCATGAGCAGGTCAAAGGGTTCCGGAGGATTTACACGGTCGCGGATCGATGACAAAGGAATTCGCTCGTCCTCCGTGACAAACCACGCGCGGACAGCGTAGTTCTGATTGGTGGACGGTCGGAGCGGCGGGAGCAACAGATTGAATTGAAGGTCTGCTCCCGCCAGCACAATCCCGTCGCGACGGATTCTGGCGAGCAGAGAGTTTTCAACGATGTATGCCTGGGAGTCGTAGACTTCCAGCAGCAGTGTCCCTTCGACGATCTGCGGCTGATTGTATTCAATCCGCACACGGCAGGGTACCGGAGCAGACTGGCGGTTACGGATGGACAAAAGGTCCAGCTTCAGACCGATCTTTGGCTGAGCGAACGCGGGAGTACAAAGGGTCAGCAACAGAATTGTGGTCGTCAGCCAACGCCCCGATTGCGCCCGCATGTCTGATTGCTCCGCCACACCCCAGCATGATAATCGTAACGAGCACGGCAACGACCGAACGGAGCTGTCGCAATCGCAGAAGCCGGTTGGGGGCAGGCGGGGAAGCGACAGGCAGAGCAGTGAAGCCGGCGTCCGGGGATTTTACTAAGGCGCGGCGGCAAAGGCAAATACCCAGATCAGGGAATTGGCGGCGGATTCGAAATCGTTGTCCGTCCCCACGAGTATTGTGCGACGGCCGTCCGGAAGCACTTCTCCAAACGTCAGACCCTCGATCTTCTCCGGCATGTCCTCCCCAGCCAGCTTCCACCGCGGGTCCAGAAAATCCAGCCAGACGGTTTTCTTCACCGGCCGAATTCCGGCTGCCGACAGATCTGCAGGCAATTGCGAAATCCCGGAGATATCAGTGGCCTCAGAGAGATCAATCAGGACGAGCCGTCGACAGGCGGCCTTCGTACCGCTTTCGCCGTCCCGTTCCAGTACCAGCAGACGTGTGGCGTCAATCGCCACAAGCTCGCTGTTACCGTTGGCCTCGCTGTCCAGCTCATACACAAACTCACGCAGTGCCCCACTCCCCAGCTGCACCTCCAGCAGACGACAGCGACGCCCAACGATCTTCCTGCCGTCGCGACGACCGTCCTGCAGCAGCGGCCCCTGCATGAGCCCCAGCAGCGACCGGCCGTCCGTTGATAATGCCAGACACTCCATTCCCCGATTCGACACCCGACCCACCATGTTGGCCGCGTTCTCACGGTCCCGGTCGCCGTCCGGTCGCTGCACCCGGAAATAAGCCGGTAGCGGAAAACTTCGCAGCTCCCGACCACTCGCGTCAAACTCTAACAACTCAGGACCGTATTCGTCCGACACATACAGCGTTCCCGTACGGCTCAGTCGCAGACCCTCCGGATCCAGCCGCCGACCCAGCTTTTCGCCAGCCTCGAGCAGCGTGGAACGACCCGTGAGCGGACGTCCCTGAGTATCCGTGAATCGCACCGTCTTCTTCAGCTCCGCCCGCACCGCAGGCTCGGCTCCCGGAGTGATTGTGATTTCGTAGAACTGCACCCGACAGGGATAACTCACAGCACCATCGTCGGGCCCGCGGTCAGACATCGCAGCATACAGCCGACCGCTGCCAGCGTAGTCCAGAGCCGAAAAACCGCCAGTGCGGTTGACCGCCTCGCCGTTCTCCAGCGCTGCCGTCTCACCGGACAGATCGCGGGCCGTGCCAGGGATTCGCACAGTGCCAATCAACTGCAGCGAATCATCCGCCCGAAGACCAACGGCAAACACCACGCAGCACAGCCAGCTGATGACACCCCAAACTGCTTTCACCACACATCACTCCCTGTTGACCATGCCGCAGAAAACAGTCACGCGTCAGTCTGACTGAGATGGACTCGCCCCGCGGTCTGCACGCATATCCTCTGTAAACTCCTCGTGCTCGTCACCTGCCTCGCCGGGAATCTTCATGGAAAATTCATCTTCCCCGGCATCGACCTCGTCTTCGTCTCCAGTCTCGTCTTCGCCCTCGACGTCAACCGGACTCGTGCGGCTGACTCGCCTGTCAGCTTCCCGAGCAGCCTCCTCGCGATCCTCCACAAACGCGTCCGGCTTCACCAGAATCCAGACCATCATGGAAGACAGCTCCCAGCAGTCGTGGACAAGCCAGCCAGGGACGTCCGGAGCATCGAAGTGCTCCGGAGTTCTCAGCACGAGGATCGCTTCCGGAGTCGAAAGAGTGTCTCGTGCGAGGAGCTTCAAACACGGGGCCAGACTGCCCCGCTGACGCACTTCCTCAGCAATCCTGTAGGGCGGGTCGAAAAACAGCAGCGAATAAGGAATGCAGTCTTCGCCGCCCCGCGGCCTGAACGATGTGCGGCGAATGTCCGTTCGCCAGCAGATAGCGCGGGCGTCAGGAGCGATCGTGCGGACGTTGCCGGCAAGCAGCTGATGCACTTCAGCGCTGCCTTCGAAGAACACGCAGGAAGCAGCGCCGCGACTGAGCGCCTCCATACCCATCGTGCCCACGCCCGCGAAGATATCGGCAACACGAGCACCCGGAACGAATGCCCCCAGACGGTCGAATGTCATCTGACGAACACGGTCCGTGTAAGGACGCGTGGAGTCGTCTGAGGGGGTTTTCAGGAGTCGCCGACGGTACTTGCCGGAAATAATGCGAAGAGCCATGAGTTGCCAGGGGAGAGGGAAAGGCTGTGAGTTGCCCAGGCTGCGTTCCGCCCGAAATGCAATGCTGCGGACAATCGCAGGAAATACGTGGCGTTGCAAATCACAGGCAGGCGTTGAGTAATAATCTCAGCCGGCCGCGGCCAGCTCCCGCCACGAAAAATGGCCGGACTCAGCCGCCCCTGCAGCCTGCTCAGACCTCGCCTCCAGCTGCTCCTGCCGCAGTCGCTCCAGCCGCTGCTGGCTCCAGCGACGAATCAGGCAGACAACCCGCTCCAGAGTGTCCCGATCGAAATACTCAAGTCGCTCCTTCCCCGCGAATGGATACTCCACCACGCGGATAATCCCAATCAGCTCCTGACTACTTAGACGCTGCCGAATGTCAGCATTCGACAAAGCCGCAATTTCAGCCAGCTCCGGGACCTGATGAGTTTTGGAACGCATGACATCGGCTCTGCTGTCTGGTCCGCGAACGCCCCAGTCCCGAGACACGTCGCCGAACACTTTGTGAAGGATCTCCGAGAGCTGGGCGGCATCCGGGGGTTTTCCGAGCACCGCCATGTAACCGGCTTCAATCGCCTGCTGGATTACCCACAAGTCCGGATGCTGGGACAGCAGAACTCCCGCGGTCTCATGCGAATTCGTGAACAGATCCCGCAGGAGCAGCAGTCCGCTGCCGTCGCTTAAACCGTGGGAAATCAGGCACAGCGAAAACCGACCACGCAGGCTGACTTCCACCGCCTCGGAACGGCTGCCGGCAAATTGCAGTTCCGCAGGAAAACCACGCAGTGCCTCTGAAAGTTCGCCCGCCGCTGTACGACTGCTCTCAACAATCAGAATTCGCTTTAAGCTGCTCTGTTCACAATTCATCGCTGCCAAACCTGACAAATGTTGCCGAGGCGTGGAGCACAACACCCCTGCCGCGGCCCTTGCTGCCGCCAACCGTCCTGCAAGCGGAATGCCATATCAGGAAAACAAAACTTTCCAGTCAAATCCGCACTTGGGCAGTTGAGCGACAGCTGGAAGACTGCTGATTTATGCGGCAGGCGGCGCGGAGATCGCTGAGCAAATGGGCAGGGCCGGAGCAGGCTCCGGTGCGGCAGCAACGGCGGAAACTCCTGCCAGCCCCCCTGCACCAAAACCTCTGAAACTCAACAAAAAGCTTCCAATCACGCTGAATTCTCAAAAGCAGAAAATCGAAAATTGCGGACGCATGGAAAAACTGTGAAAAGGCGCACGAAAATTGCGGAATGGCGACGAACACCGGTTGCGTCATCAGTGTAATAATCGGGCCGTTCCGGGGCGGCGTAGCCTCGAACACGCCTCAATCCGGCTTCCTGGTTCTTGACAAAGGCAACTGTCGTCGGCAAACTTTCATGCCGCAGGCAGTGCCGCCTGATCCCACCTTTTTTCCCGCCCCGGCGGTTTTGCCGCCTGCTTCCCGCCTCGACATCCGCCACCAGGCCTGTTTTCGGGCCTGTCGTTCGGGCTGCGGGTTGTCCTTTTTCCCCTGGAGATTTTGGATGATTACCGGACAGTCTCGCAGAAGCTTTCTGCACGTTGGTTTCTGCGGTGGGATCGGCCTCAGCCTTGCCCAGTACTTCCGTCTGCAGTCAGCTCAGGCCGACATCAAGCAGTACGAAAGCAAGGAAGGCAAAGCAAAGTCGGTCATTTTCATCTTCCTGCCAGGGGGTATGGCCCACCAGGAAAGCTTTGACCCCAAACCCTACGCCCCCATCGAATATCGCGGGCCGATGTCCTCCATCGAAACCAGCGTCCCAGGCGTCTTCATCAACGAACGCTGGGTGCAGACCGCGAAAATCATGGACAAAATCACCATCTGCCGCAGCATGACTCACGGCGAAGCCGCTCACGAACGCGGTACGCACAATATGTTCACCGGCTATCGCCCAAGCCCCGCGCTCTCTTACCCCAGTATGGGCAGCGTCGTCAGCCACGAATTCGGGCCTCGGAATAACATTCCACAGTACATCTGTATCCCCGGCCAGCCGAATGAGTTTGCCGGCACTGGCTACCTGTCTTCCTCGTTTGCCCCGTTCAGCCTGGGTTCTGACCCGGCCGCCGGTGGTTTCACCGTGCGCGACCTCCAGCTGCCCGGTGGCGTTACCGACGAACGATTCACTCGCCGTCGCCGTGCCCTCGATGCTGTCAACGAACACTTCGTCAGCAAGGAAAAAGCTGATTCGCTCGAAGCCGTCGATACGTTCTATCAGCGTGCTTACGGTCTCATCAGCAGCCAGCAGGCTCGCGAAGCATTCGATCTCAGCAAAGAATCGGACGCCCTGCGTGATGAGTACGGCCGTAACACCGCCGGTGCTCGAATGCTGATGGCCCGTCGCCTCATCGAAGCCGGTGCCCGCTTCGTGACCCTCACCTACGGTGGCTGGGACATGCACGATAACATCGCGGCCGGCATCAACGGACAGGTCCCGCCGCTCGATCAGGCCTTCGGCAGGCTCATCCGTGACCTCGATGAACGCGGACGTCTCAACGACACCCTCGTCTGTATCGCCAGCGAATTTGGTCGCACTCCCAAGATCAATGGCACCTCCGGCCGAGACCACTGGCCGAAAGTGTTCAGCGTCGTTCTCGCAGGCGGTGGCGTGAAGCGTGGATTCGTCTACGGCACCTCCAACTCAACGGCCAGCGAACCCGAAGATAATCCACTCAATGTCGAAGACTGGGCAACCACCATCTACAACTGCCTCGGCATCGTCGCCGACAAGGAACTGATGGCCCCAGGCGATCGCCCAATTGAAATTGTTGACGGCGGCAAAGTTCGCGCTGAACTCCTCGCCTGATCTCTCTCGTCACCCCTGCAACGCTGCCCGTGGACGTCACGCGCAGCGTTGTTTTCTATTACGACTCTTTAAACAATCACAATTCAGGTCAGCCAGGGATCGGCCGGCCAGGTGTCGGGAAGGAACCCCTCTTGTCTGACCGCCAGAGGATGAGCACTAGCTATGCAAATTCGGTCTGTCCTGTTCGCCGCTGCCCTGCTGCTCTCATCAGCACTGCTCGGATCTCGCCCGGCTGACGCCGCCGATCCCTCGCTGTCCATCATCGTCCCCCGCGGAGCACAGCGGGGCACAGAACAGGTCTTCCGCTTCGCCGGTGCCCGGCTCGACGATGCTCAGGAAATCTTCTTCTACGAACCCGGCTTCGAGGTTCTCGAAATCAAGCCGGCCGATGCCAATAACATCGATGTCAAAGTGCGCATCGCCGCCGATTGCACGCTCGGCGAACATACCGCTCAGGTCCGCACGAAAAGCGGCATCTCTGAATACCGCACGTTCTTCGTGGGGGCTCTCCCGGCTGTCGAAGAGAAAGAGCCGAACACAGACTTCAACACCCCTCAAAGCATCACGATCAACTGCACCATCTCCGGCACCGTCCAGAACGAAGACGTCGATTACTTCGTTCTCGATGCCAAAAAAGGTGACCGCATTTCCGCCGAAGTCGAGGGAATGCGTTTCGGCCAGACACTGTTTGATCCCTACGTCGCCATCCTCAATGACCGCCGCTTCGAACTCGCCTCGGCAGACGACTCACCGCTCCTCAAACAGGACGCCGCTGTCTCGGTAATCATCCCCGAAGACGGACGCTACGTTGTCGAAGTTCGGGAAAGTGGCTATGGCGGTGATGGCAATTGCCGCTATCGACTGCACGTCGGCAACTTCCCGCGCCCCACCATCACCTACCCCGCTGGTGGTCAGGCCGGACAAACTCAGGAAATCGCCTTCATCGGTGACGCAACCGGTCCAATCACCAAACAGATTGCACTGCCGGCAGATTCCCTCGAAACAACCATCTTCATCGAAGATGCGCAGGGAATCACTCCCTCAGGCCATCCGCTCAGGATCTCTCCGCACCCGAACGCTCTTGAAACAGAACCCAATCAGGGCTTTGACACAGCAACCGTTGTTTCCACGTTCCCCTCCGCATTCAATGGGATCCTTCAGGAACCTGGTGACGTGGATATCTTCCGCTTCACAGCCAAAGCCGGACAGGTGTTCGAGGTTGAATGCTTCGGCCGCCGGATTCGATCGCCCATCGATCCCGTTATGAACCTGTATAAAGCCACCGGAGAAGGGATCACCGGGAATGATGACAGTCGCGGTCCGGACAGCTACTTCCGCTGGCAGGTTCCCGCCGACGGCGATTACGCGATCCGAGTTGCCGATCATCTCAATCGCGGCGGCCCCCAATTCGTGTACCGCATCGAATTTCAGGAGGTGAAGCCCAGCCTGAACGTCGGCATCCCTCGCGTCGCCCGATACTCACAGTCGCGCCAGCAGATTTATGTGCCCCGCGGTAATCGCTTCGCCACCCTGATCTCCGCCGAACGCGTTAATTTCGGCGGAGAACTCGTAATCGATGGTGTCCAGCTGCCCGCCGGCATCACCATGGTCGCTCAGCCAATGCCCGCCAACCTGAATGTCATGCCCGTCGTTTTTGAAGCGGCCGCCGATGCACCGCTCGCCGGTGCCCTCGTCGATTTCCGGATGAAGCCCACAGATCCCAACCTCAACTTCCTCGGCCACTTCACCAACCGTGCCGACTACGTCATCGCCGGTCCCGGCCAGTCGCTGTACGTCTGGAAGGACGTCAATCGTCTTCCTGTCGCCGTCGTTGACGAATTGCCGTTTCAGCTCGAAATCGTTCAGCCAAACGTCCCGATCGTCCGCAATGGTCAGATGATGCTCAAAGTCGTGGCGAAGAAGAAGGAAGGCTGGGACGAAGCGATCTCGGTCCAGTTCCCGTTCCGGCCACCGGGCATCGGAGCCAACAGCGAAATCGCGATCCCCAAGGGACAAACAGAAGCACTCTACCAACTCAATGCCGACGGCAATGCAGCCATCGGCAAATGGCCCGTCTATGTGCTCGGCTCCTCCAACGTAAACGGTGCTGCCTGGGCCTCCTCACAGATGGCCCAGATTGAAGTGGTCGAACCCTACGTCGGACTCGCCCTGCAAAGAGCCTCCGTCGAACAGGGACAGGAAACCGAGATTGCAGTCGAAGTGCAGATCCTCAAGGAACTGAAAGCTCCCGCTCAGGTCACTCTGCTGGGACTGCCACACAAAGTCACCGCCGAGCCCCTGCAGATCACTCCGGAAACGAAGGAACTGGTCTTCAAGGTCAAAACCGCCGCTGACAGCCCCGAAGGCAATCACAAAAATGTCTTCTGTCAGGTGACCGTCACCGAAAACAACGAACCCATCGTCCATGCTCGTCTTGGCAATTCAGAACTTCGTATCGATAAGCCGCTGCCCCCCAAGCCCACAGCCGCTCCAATGCCAGCACCTGCTGCTGTAGCGGCCGCGCCCGCTGCTCCTGCACCACCCGCACCTCCCGCAGAGAAACGGCTGACTCGACTCGAAAAGCTGCGCCTCGAAGCCCAGCAGAAAACTGCTCCTCCGCAGAAATAATTCAGGGTCTCCCTCCAGACTTCTTCATTCACCCCCGAAGCACCGGCCATCAGTGTCTCAGGACTTCCAAATGAACCCGCTCAAACTGTCTGCAGTCCTTGCCGCCCTCCTGCTGGCTTCCTCAGCCTCCGCTCAGGATCCAGCCCCGGCATCGATCGTTGTGGCCCCCGCCGATATTCACCTCTCCGCCGTCCGCGACCGCCAGTCGCTCATCGTCCAGGCCGTACTTCCCAACGGCCTCACACTCGATGTCACCGACCAGGCTCAGATCAAGGTTGAGAACGAAGCCCTGATCCGTCGCGACGGCAACACCTTCCACCCCGTCGCCGATGGTTCTACCAAACTCATCGTCACTCACGCAGGTCACACCGTCGAAGTGCCTGTCACGGTTGCAAATGCTGCAGTCGATCCGCCAGTCAGCTTCCGTCTTGATGTCATGCCCGTGTTTATGAAAACCAGCTGCAACAACGGCAGCTGTCACGGGGCTGCCCGTGGTAAAGACGGGTTCCGACTGTCACTCTTCGGCTTCGACCCCGAAGGCGACCACTACCGATTAACCCGCGAAATCCCCGGTCGCCGCATCAACCTCGCTCTGCCGGCCGAAAGTCTGCTCATGGAAAAAGGCGCAGGCGTCGTGCCCCACACCGGCGGCAAACGCTATGACGTCGGCAGCGAACATTACAACACCGTACTCCGCTGGCTGGAAGCCGGAGCACCCAACGACCCCGGTCCGGTGCCTGCGGTCGTCTCTGTTGAACTGTACCCTAAGGAAGCTGTCCTCGACGGCGAAGGCAGCACCCAGAGGCTCACCGTGCGAGCGAAATACGCTGACGGAACCGATCGCGACGTCACAAACCTCGCCTATTTCAGTTCCAACAATGAAAACAGCGCCGAGATCGCTCAGGCTGGCCTTGTGACCGCACATGCCCGCGGTGAAGCCTTCATCATGGCTCGCTTCGACACCCACACCGTCGGATCACAGTTCATTGTCCTCCCCAAAGGACTCCAGTACGAAGATCCCAAAACACCGGAAAACAACTACGTCGATACGCTCGTGCATACCAAGCTACGCAAGCTCCGTATCATCCCCTCCGAAGTCTGCTCAGACGAAGAATTTCTCCGTCGCGTGTCCGTCGATATCACTGGCACCATGCCAACTATCGATGACTACGAAAAGTTCCTTGCCGATACTGCTCCCGACAAACGTGACAAGCTCGTCGATCAACTCCTGCAGCGGAAGGAATTCGTTGACATCTGGGTGATGAAGTGGGCCGAACTCCTGCAGGTTCGAACCATTGCCAATCGGGTCGAAAAGAAACCGATGCTGGCGTATTTCAACTGGCTGCGAGACAAAATCGCAAATAACACGCCCACCGACAAAATGGTGCAGGAACTGCTGGGCGCCCGCGGCGGTTCCTTTGCCAACCCTGCCGTCAACTACTACCAGACCGAAACCGAAACACTGAAGACCGCAGAAAATGTCGCGCAGGTCTTCATGGGGATGCGTATCCAGTGTGCCCAGTGCCACAATCATCCGTTCGATCGCTGGACCATGGATGACTACTATGGATTCGCTGCGTTCTTCTCGCAGATCGGTCGCAAGACCGGTGAAGACCCTCGTGAGACAATCATCTTCAACTCTGGCGGCGGAGAAGTCACGCACCTCGTCGGCGGCCGCGTCATGAAACCCAAGTTCCTTGGTGGTGTCGAACCTGACCTGACAGGACGTGACCGTCGCCAGGTGATGGCCGAATGGCTGGCGTCACCAGAAAATCCCTACTTTGCAAAGAACCTCGCTAATATCGTCTGGTCGCACTTCTTCGGACGTGGCATCATCCAGGAAGTGGACGACGTTCGCGTCAGTAACCCGCCCGTCAATGGCGAACTGCTTGATGAGCTGGGCCGAAAGTTCACAGAGTATAACTACGACTTCCGGAAACTTGTCCGCGATATCTGCACGTCGCGAACTTATCAGCTGTCCACGACCACTAACGAGAGCAACGCGTCGGACCACAAAAACTTCGCCCACTCCGAACTCCGCCGCATCCGCGCAGAAGTGCTCCTCGACTGCATCAGCTCTGTCACTTCCACCCAGGACAAGTTCCCCGGACTCCCGGTCGGTGCCCGCGCTGTGCAAATCGCTGACGGCAACACCGCCACCTACTTCCTGACAACGTTCGGCCGCGCTAAACGCGAGTCCGTATGCTCCTGCGAAGTCAAGATGGAGCCAAACCTGTCTCAGGCCCTGCATCTGCTCAATGGTGATACCTCCAATACCAAAATCGCTCAGGGACAGCTTGTCCCCACACGTCTCAAGGAAGGCAAGGCTCCTGCAGACATCATCACCGAAATGTACCTTCGCTGCTTCACTCGACGCCCATCGGAAAAGGAACTCGCAAACCTCGTTGCCATCGTCGCTGAACAGCAGAATCCTCAGGAAGCTCTGGAAGACATCTTCTGGTCGCTCCTGAACTCCCGAGAATTCCTCTTCAACCACTAACCCGCCCGTGAGGTTGCAGCGGTATTTCCGGTTTTTCCGGTGAACCTCCGCAGACTGACGAAGATTTTCGTTGTGCACTGACTGTGCAGGCTGCGGAGCTCCGGCAAAATTTGCCGAATACCAAACCCACCGTCTCACTCAATCACCGAACGTTGTTGCTGGAGTACAGCATGAAATCGTGGATTCGTTACGCAGCTGCTCTCACGCTGTCTGCTGCTTCGTCGCTCTCCCCCGCCTTGCTCGCACAGGATAAGGTGACCTTCGAGGACCACGTCAAGCCGATCCTCCGCGATCGCTGTCTCACCTGCCACAACACCAACAAAAAGTCCTCGGACCTCGATCTCTCGACCTACACCAACCTGATGCAGGGCGGTGCCTCAGGTGCATCGATCGAACCCGGAGATTCGAACGCCAGTTACCTGTTCAACCTCGTTGCTCACAACAGTGAGCCCTACATGCCGCCAAACGCGGACAGGATCCCGGACGCCGAAGTTGAAATTCTCCGCAAATGGATCGATGCCGGTGCCCCCGAGACATCGTCCAGCAAAGTGGTGATCAAGAAAAAGAACAACGCGGCAATGAGCGTCAGCGTTTCCGCCGGTGCTCGACCCGAAGGTCCCGCGCCGCTCCCGGATGTGCTCAATCTTGCTCCGGTCGTCAAAACCACAGCCACCACCGCCGTCTCTGCCATCGCCACCAATCCATGGTCAAAACTGACTGCCGTGGCCGGTCAGAAACAGGTCGTCCTCTACCACACCGGAACAATGGAAGCCCTCGGAGTGCTTCCATTCCCCGAAGGTCGCCCACGGGTGCTCAAGTTCAGCCGCAACGGCAGTCTGCTGCTTGCCGGCGGCGGTCGCGGTGCCTCAAAAGGGCTCTGTGTGGTCTGGGATGTCCGCACCGGCGAGCGGCTCATGACCATTGGTGACGAACTCGACGAAGTTCTTGCCGCCGACATCAGTGCCGATCAGTCGATGGTGGCGCTCGCAGGACCGCAGAAAGTTGTTCGTGTCTTCAGCACCGCCACAGGGGAACTGTCTTACGAATGTCGCAAACACACTGACTGGGTCTACTCCCTCGAATTCAGTCCGGATGGGGTGCTTCTTGCATCCGCGGATCGCAGCGGTGGTGTGCACGTCTGGGAAGCCCAGACCGGCCGCGAGTATCTCACACTCACAGGCCACACCGGCCCAGTCTACTCGCTCTCATGGCGGATCGACGGCAACGTCCTCGCCTCCGGCAGCGAAGACACCACAATTCGTCTCTGGGAGATGGAAAACGGCGGTCAGATTAAGTCCTGGGGTGCCCACGGTGGCGGCGTGTTCTCCATCGAATTCTGCCGGGACGGTCGCATCGTTTCCTCAGGACGTGACAAACTTGCAAAGCTGTGGGATGCCAACGGCGGTGCAATTCGGAACTTCGAAGCCTTCAACGATCTTGCCCTTCAGGTCACCCACTGCGACGAAACTGACCGCGTCATTGCCGGGGACTGGACCGGTGAAGTCCGCGTATGGAACGCTGCCGACGGTGCGCGCCTCGGAAATCTCAGCACCAACCCACCGACACTCGACGAGCGACTTGCCGAGGCCAAAGGACTTGTCGCACCCGCAACAGAAAAGCTGAAGGCGTCCACCGCCGAACGCGACGCTGCGACTGCCGCCAAAACTGCTCAACAGCAGAAAATTGACGCCGCCGCAGCAGCTTATGCCGCGGCAGAAAAGAAACGCACAGCTCAAACAGCGGTCGTTGCCGCCGAAGAACAGAAACTGGCCGCCGAACAGGGCAAAGAGAAGCCAGCCACGGAAAAGGCAGAGGCACTGAAAAAGGCCGTTCCCGAACTCACTGCAGCCGCCGCCAAAGCCGCAGAAGCCTACGAACTGATGAAGACCGACGAAGAACTGAAAAAAGTCGTCGAACAGCTCAATGCCCAGGTGAAGGAACGCGAAACCGAACTGACCACCAAAACGACAGAACTCGACGCACTCAAGAAAGCCATTGCCGCTCTCGTGGCCGCAGTGGACGCTCAGAAAAAGCAACTGGCAGCAGACGAGCAGGCCCTGGTCGCCTCGAAGGGTGTCCTCGACGCCGAAAATGCCGCCCTTCCCCCCTACCAGAAGACACTCGACGAAAAGGAACAGGCACTCGCCTCCGTCCAGCAGGAGGTCAATCGTGTCAATTCCCAGGTGGAACGATGGCAGAACTACATCGCTCTCCGTGATGAACTGGCCTCTCTGGAAGCCGCAAGGAAGAAACGCGAAGACGCTCAGATCGCTTCTCTGACCGCTCAGGCGGAACTGGAACAAAAGCAGCAGGAAATGGCCGCTGCCCAGAAGCTGATGACCGAGGCCATGACTCTCGCCACTGCCTCAGAACAGAAGATGAAGGATGTCACGACCTCGATGGCCGCTGTCGATAAGCAGATGGTCGCTCAACAGGATCTCAGGACCCGCACAGAAAAAGCAGTGCCATCTCTGAAAGCAGCTATCGATCAGGCCAAAGCAGCACTGGCACTGCTCCCGGACAACGCCGAAATCAAGGCGTCAACTGAAAATCTCGCGGCAATCGCCGATCGTCAGGAGAAAGCTTTGCCCGCCATGACCGAGCAGATCGCGGCCATGGGCAAGCAGATCGAAGGCATGAAGGCGGAGGTCGCCACGGCCGAAAAAACCGGCAGCGACGCGAAGACTGCCATGGCCGCTGCTGACCAGAAGGTCAAAGCCCTGGCCGCTGAAATGGCTCCGATCGAAGGTCGCGTCAAAGCCATGCAGACAGAGCTTGCAGCCGCTGAAGAGGCGGTCACCGCAGCGTCCAGCGTTGTCGAATCCCGTCGACAGCTGCTTCGCCCGCTCCTTCAACTGACATCCATCCAGTAAGTAACCGCAGTCAACTCTCGTCTACCCCCGCCTGAGCCAGAACATCGGCACATGCGGGGGCTTTTTTTTGTCAACGCGCTTCGATCGCAGACTCAGCGTGCTCTGGCTTCGACGTGAACCGTCAACTCCTGCACAAGACGCAGTCCGCACAGTCCGGAGCCGGATTCAAGTCCCCGACGAAACGGCACGCTTACGCCGGCTGAGTCAGACAGGAAACTTCCGCCCTTGACCGTGCGGAGCGTCCCGGATTCCGGCCCCGCGGGATCCGTGTCCTGACCCGGCTGTCGCGGCCCAAACCAGTCACTCACCCACTCCTCCGCGTTTCCATGCTGATCAAAAATGCCCCAGCGACTGCTGGTCAGCTGCCCAGCTTCCTGCAGCCGGCCACCGCTGTTGTCCCGATACCATGCGTGCTTTGTTAACAGCTCCTGCTGACTGCCAAAGCACCAGTCGCCCGAGCCTCCTGCCCGGCACGCAAATTCCCACTCGGCTTCCGTCGCCAGACGATAGCTTTGTCCACGCTGCTGCTCCTCAGGACGACTGCTGAGCGTTTTGCAGAACTCCATCGCTTCGTCCCATGTCAGCAAAACTGGGCAGGCATCCGAAATGGCCTCGTCCGGGAGTGTTCCCATTACGGTTTTGTACTGGCCGCGGGTGAGTTCCGTTTCTGCCAGATAGTGCCAGCGGGTAAGCACCACAGTCCGCAGAGAATCAGCTTCGCCGTCGGTAAACTGCCCCGGCTCAATCAGCTGAAATCGCTGTCCCAGAGTGCTGCTGCGCACAATCAGTCCGCTGCGAAATTGTTCCGGAATCTGCTCCAGTCGCGACCTTGGCAGCATTCTCAGCGAATCGAGGACGACGTCGGGGACAGCCTTGTGAATCTGAGTCATTGTTTTCAGTCCCAGCAGCGCATCCTGAAGCCGCCCCGCTGCCAGATCGGCGCTGATACGGGCGGCAAACGCCTCGTCAAAGGCAGCCGCAGTTTCGGCACCTCCTGGCAAATTCCCTTCAAGACTCAGCCGCCCGAAAGCGTCCACAGCAGCCGGAAGTGACGCCTGCTGCGGAGCCTTCAGGAATGCTTCCAGCGACTGTTGCTGCGACGAGTCCAGCAGCCCCCTCAACCGCTCTTTGTCGATGGCGGAAAGCCCGGCGGAATTCGCACGGTCGATTACCGGAATCACGATTTCGGAGGGAAACTGAGGATCTCCGGCTGCTGCAGCGGCGATCATGCCTTCGACTGCTTTCCCGGCCAGCTGCCGGGTGCGTGGAGATCGCGGGGCAAGGGCCGAGGCCGTTTCCAGCATTCCCAGAGCGTCGCCGTATTCTTCGTCAGCGATGAGCAGATCAGCTGCCTGCTGCAGCAGTTCGCAGCGCACCAGACGAACGCGGAGAGTGTTGTTTCCGGACCGGGCCAGCTCATCCACCTGCTGCAGTTCCTCGGCCGCGGCTTTCCGCTCGCGGTCTGCCATACTTTCGAATCGAGGTTTTTCCCGTTTCCAGTACTCTTCGAGGCTCTCCGCCGACTCTTCGCCTTTGGAGACAGCCATCCCCGACGACCAGCTGGCAGCGGCTTCACTGCGGTTGCCCGACCGCAGAGCTTTGAGGGCATTAGCGAAGCGAGCCTGCGGAGTCTGCGGCGACGCTGCGGCTTTCGCTTCTGCTTCCTCTTCGGTTCCGGGGGCGGCTGATTCCGATGTTTCTCCGAAAAAGGCCAGCCAGATCGAACCAAGCAGGGCAAGCGCCGCGCCGACAGCGAGGATCAGCACCAGGGCGCCACCACGATCGGAGTTTGCAGCCTGCCTGATCTTCTGAATCTGATGTTCAAGCTCCGCATCGCGGAGGTTTTCAGACTGCAATGCCCTCAGGTAGCGTTCGACGTCTGCAGTAGCATCTCCGGGGCGGCTGAGACTTTCGATCGCGGCGTCCCGCAGGTTCCTCAGGTACTGCACATGCATCAGCAGACTGGTGAGTTCCTTCTGCCTGTGTTCTCGAGGAGCTGCGGAAAGCAGATCAGCTGCTTCTGTGAAGCGACAGGACTTCATCAGCTCATGGACCTGATCAGCAATACTCAGCGGTGCTGTGGCCGGATCTGTTGCTGTGGCTTCTGCCGGAGCATCCGCAGCAGCTTCCACGGTCTGCTGATCGGCATCACCTGTGCCCGGTTGCAGCATGACGAGTTGTCGGCAGGATCGACAGCGCACCATACTCCCTGCACCGTGTTCCGGGTACTCCAGAACTGCGCTGCATTCAGGACAGACAAAGTGCGCCATCAGAGTCGTCCTTTCTCTGATTGCTCCGTCTCAGCGGCTGCCGTAGTCGATGAGCCGGGCCAGTTCTGATCGCATTTCAGGCCGCGGGACAATCCGGTCCACAAAACCATGTTTCAGCAGAAACTCGCTGCTTTGAAAACCTTCAGGAAGTTTCATGCGGCAGGTGGCTTCGACAACACGCGGTCCGGCGAAACCGATCATGGCTTTGGGCTCCGCCACGATGATGTCTCCCAGTGATGCGAAGCTGGCCGCCACTCCACCCATCGTGGGATTTGTAAGCACTGAAATGAACAGTCCCTGAGCACGGCGGAAGCGTGCCAGTGCTGCGGAGACTTTGCCCATCTGCATGAGTGAAACGATGCCTTCATGCATCCTCGCACCGCCGCCGGAACCGCTCACGATCACCAGTGGCAGACGCAGCTCAGTGGCACGCTCCACAGCTCGTGTCAGCTTTTCGCCGACGACGGAACCCATGCTCCCCATGATGAACGAAGGGTCCGTGATCCCGAACACCAGCGGTCGACCACGCAGGTAGCCGCGTCCGACAGTACAGGCGTCCTTCAACCCCGTCCTCGCCTGCTCTTCACGCACGCGGTCCGGGTAGCTGCGACGGTCAGCAAACCTCAGCGGATCACCGGATGTCATGTCCGCGTACCACTCTTCAAAACTGTCCGGATCCAGGAGCTGCCTGAGCCGCATGGCCGTTGGGACGTAAAAATGATGGCCACACTCCGGGCAGACATTCAGAGACTGCTCAACCTGCTTGCGGAACAGAGTGCCGCCGCAGGCATCGCAGCGGATCCAGAGGCCGGCGGGAACTCCACGCTTCGGACGCTTGCCTGGCGGGGCGTTCACAACTTCCTGATTTTCAAGAGCGCTCATTGATTGGAACTTTCATGCACAGAAGCGGGCTCGTCTTCCAGCGATGACTCGCCGGATAATACGAAACCGGACGCCTCAAAACAGTTGGTCTCAAGAACCTGCAGCTGCTCGCCGGACTCCTCACCGCACAGACAATCCGTCATCCGCGGCCGACGATGCTGCAATGTGCAGCGAATCACAGTCGCCAGCGGTTCCGGGGCGACAATGCCCAGCACCTGGTGACGACGAATAGCCCTGCACAACACTTCCTCCAGCCGCTCGCAGGCATCCGAAAGTGTCTCACCTTCCGGCGGACAGATCGCCCTCGGATCCTCTTTTCCAGTACGAAAAAATCGAGGAAATCGACGTCGCACCTCGGATTCCGGCAATCCCTGCCAGAGCCCCTGATTGACGTTCTGAAGCTCCACCAGCTCTTTGACCCTGACACCGCCAAGGGCCACCGAAATCGCTCGCGCCGTGCCGCTCGCCGGATTGGTCGCAGACGTCAGCAATAGCTCGGGACGAATTCCCCGCCGCTGCAAATCATCGACGATTCGCAATACATCCTCCTGCCCGCGGTCGTTCAGTGGTACGTCCAGAGTACCAAGCAGTCGATGCTCGGAATCATAGTCCGTTGAACCAGCTCGGATGAGCACTACTGTGGACATAAACCTCGAATCCCTCAGCCGACTGCCCGCGGTTCCATCGCCAGCTGTCGCAGCTCGGCCATCGCCGCCGAGTAGCACGGTTCATCGAAAATCGAACTCCCGGCCACAAAAACGTCGCAACCCGCGTCCGAACAGGCTGCAATCGTTGACCGACCAATCCCCCCGTCCACCGAAAGAATCAATTCACCGCCGGCAACCGCCCGCGCCGCTCGAATCTTCGAAAGCACGTCAGGAATAAACTTCTGCCCCCCAAAACCAGGACGAACACTCATCACCAGCAGCAAATCCATGAACCGCAAATATCCCTCAACCGCCGAAAATGGCGTCTCAGGATTGATCGCCACCCCAGCCACACAGCCACGACTGCGGATGTCCTGAAGCAAATCCAGCGGCTCAGGGACCGCCTCGATGTGAAACGTAATCGCCTCACACCCGCTCTTCACATACGCATCCAGATATCGACCCGGCTCAGAAATCATCAAATGCGCGTCAAACACCGCCTCCGTCAATCCACGCACTCGCTCTATCACCATCGGACCGTAGGACAGATTCGGCACAAAATGACCGTCCATCACGTCCAGATGCAGCAACGATGCACCAGCAGACTCCAGCTGCTCCACCTCGCGATGAAGATTGCCAAAGTCACACTTAAGCATTGATGGAGCGATCAGCGGGGATTGCTCCCGCAGCAACGCCAGTACCGTGTCTCGACTTTTCATCCCAGCTTTACCAGACTGCGCAGAATGCTGCCGATCGGAACGGAAAAGCAATACAACAACTCGCAGCGGTCCGTATTGTGCGGGTTTGCGGGCAGAATGTCCAGAGATGCTCAGGGAATGAGTGTAAATTAACTGTACTTATGTTTAGTTGATTGGTGGCAGGCCAACGCGTCGGCAATGCGGCAACAGGCCGCAGGCAACACAGTTTGGCCGCCGGGCGATACAGGTTTTTCGTCCGTGATAAATCAGTCGGTGCGAGAACATGATCCACTCGTTCCGGGGTACGAGCTGCATCAGCTCCCGCTCGATAATCTCCGCGTTCGGGGATTTGACGAGCCCAAGGAGATTGGTGAGTCGTGTCACGTGAGTATCGACAACGACTCCGGAGGGAATTCCAAACCAGGTTCCCAGCACCACGCTGGCCGTCTTGCGACCGACACCGGGAAGCTGAATCAGTTCTTCAAGCGTTGTGGGGACCTGGCCGCCATGACGTTCCACCAAAGCACTTGCCATGCCGCGGATATTGCTGGCTTTGGCACGAAAAAAGCCGAGTGGTTTGACGATGGCTTCCACTTCGGCCTGCTCGGCGACGGCCAGCGTTTCCGCGTTGGGAAACCGCCGGAACAGTTCCGGAGTGGCCTGGTTGACGCGTTCGTCGGTGCATTGTGCGGAGAGAATGGTGGCCGTGAGCAGCTGGAACGCAGAGTGATGGTTCAGGGCGCAGTCTGCCGTGGGAAACAGTCGCATCAGTTCCTGCACGATCTCCGCTGCCCGTGCTCGGCGATTTGCCAGAGACTCCCGGCCACCACGTCGCGGCGGGCGGGATTTCGGAGATTGATCGGGCTTTTCGGAGCGGATTTCGCTTGACATAGGGGGGAACCGCCTTTGTCCTGGTCTGACTTTGCACAAAAACAGGCAGACTGAGATGGAGTACTGAGAGTGAATGTCGTTTGACGTCGCAGTCGGGAACGCGTCGTGGCTGACCGCCGAGTCTAGGAAGTGTTGCAGCGCTGTTCAAACAGACGACACGGTCTTCCTTCAGCGTCGTGTCCGGACTTTTATGAATCCTCCTGCTGCGATTCGCAGGAGTCTCGCTTGCCAGACAGCGGGGAGTGCGGGGAGAATCTGACCTGTTACCAAAGCTCCCGGCCTGGTCAACATTGCCGGACAAGACTTCTGCCAGACAAGACGCCACATTCATGGGTGAAATCGCCGCGCTCGCTGCTGCCGCGCTGTGGGCCACTTCCAGCCTGTTCTATTCGCGAGTCCGTCTGACGGCCTGGCAACTGAACTTTGGCAAGAATCTGCTTGCATCCGGTATCCTGCTCACGCATCTGGCCATTGCCACACGCATGAGCGGATCCGGCATGTTTCATGCGGATCCGCGAACGCTGAGCTTTCTGGTGCTCAGCAGTATCTTCGGGATTCTGATTGGCGACACTCTGTATTTCCGAAGTCTGCAGATTCTGGGGCCGCGTCGCGCATTGATCGTCTCCACCACGGCACCGCTGTTTGGCACAGCGATCGGCTGGCTGGTTCTGGGCGAGCCACTGACGCAATCCGTTCTGCTGGGTGTTCTGGCAACTTTCAGTGGAATCCTGATTGTCGTCTCGGACAGTCGAACCCAGTCAGATGCTGCCGGGCATTTTCCTGGCAGTGTTTATGGGGGCGTGCTGTATGGTCTTGGCGGAGCTGTCTGCAATGCGGCTGGCGCGGCATTCAGCCATGTGGCCACCGCTGGCGCGGCGGTGGCCGGCAGCTCCGGCTGTGATGCTCTTGAAGCCACCGTAATTCGTGTCTGTTCCGCAGCCGCTCTTTCACTGATTCCGCTCACGTTGTCCGGTCAGCTGCCGTCCACTTTCCGAGCAGCATTTCAACCACAGACGCTCAGAGCCTACGCACCTGCCGTGATCTGTGGTCCATGGCTGGGAATCTGGATGAGCCAGGTGGCCTACCGGGAATCACTGCTGGCCGTCGCCATCACACTGACGAATACCACTCCACTGTTTATTATCCCGCTGATGCGACTGTTTTTGGGCACACCGATCACGCTGCGAGTGCTTTGCGGAGCGATGCTCGCGCTGGCTGGAATTTACTTCACCGTTTCTGACGTCGATCAACAGCCGTCTGCTGCAGCAAGGGAATAGATCATGGAACCATCAGTCAGCTCCAGTCGTCGTGAAATGCTGAAGGTCATTTCGGCTGTCGGCGTGGGCACGGCCGTCTTTCAGCGTGCGCTGGCGGATGAAGCAGCGAAGGCGGGCGCACTCACTTCGGAAAGCGTCGCGGCGGCCGAGTGGGTCGCCGGCATGGAATTGACTGCTCAGGAACGCACGAAACTCGTGGCCTCACTGCCTGGCCTGCAAAGCAACCTGGAAAAGCTGCGAGCGATTTCCTGCGAGTTTTCTGACCTGCCGGCACTCCGCTTCGATCCGGAAGCTGCTGACCCCGCCATCCGCCAGCAGGCCGCAGCCGCTCGCCCATGGCTTTCACCTTCCGACGCAGCGAAGTCTTCCGCCGCCGCTCCACCCGCCGCTCCACCCGCCGCTCCACCCGCTGATCTTTCATGGCTGCCCATACGAACGCTGGCATCCATGCTTCGCGCCGGCCAAATCACTTCCGAACAGCTCACTCGCCACTGCCTCGACCGCCTCATGCGCGACGACCAGCGACTCAACTGCGTCGTCACTCTCACTGAGGACCTCGCTATGGCTCAGGCCCGGGCAGCGGACCGCGAACTGTCACAAGGCACCGATCGCGGCCTGCTCCACGGCATTCCCTGGGGCGCCAAGGATCTGTTGTCTGTCAATGGTTATGCGACCACATGGGGAGTACCTCAGTTTCGGGATCGGCAGTCGCGAGCGACCGCTGCTGTGGCTTCGCGGCTGGAAGCCGCCGGAGCAGTGCTCGTCGCCAAGCTCTCCACCGGAGCTCTCGCGATGGGTGATCAGTGGTTCCTCGGACAGACCCGCAATCCTTGGAACATCGATCAGGGCTCCAGTGGTTCATCGGCGGGTTCGGCCTCGGCCGTGGCTGCCGGACTGGTGCCGTTCGCAATTGGCAGTGAGACGCTCGGGAGCATCATTTCCCCGGCCCGCCGCTGCGGGACTACGGGACTCAGACCAACCTTCGGCCGCATCTCCCGCGCCGGCTGTATGGCACTCACATGGAGCATGGACAAGCTCGGCCCACTCGCCCGCACCTGCGATGACTGCGGAATCGTCCTCGCTGCCACTCACGGTGCGGACTCCGCAGACCCCTGCAGCGTCGATCGCTGGTTCCAGTGGCCCATGCAGGCCGATCTGTCAAAACTGCGAGTCGGTCGCGCGGCTGACAAACCCATTCAGCCCCCGGACCAGGCCGCACTTGATCACCTGCAGGCGCTGGGAGCAAAGATCGTCGATGTTCAGCTGCCCCGGGACCTCCAGGAATGGGCCACCGCCAGCATGCTGGATGTTGAAGCCGCCTGTATCTTCCGCGACTGGACCAATCAGAACATCACAGAAGGCCTCGGAGTCTGGCCTGCCATCTTCCGCAAAGCCCGCTTCATGTCGGCCGTGGACTACATGCACGCTGCACGCATTCGTTTTCGCCTCATGCAGGTCATGGCTGAAGTCTTCCAGAAAGTCGATGTCTATGTCGGCGGCGATGACCTTGGAATCACCAACCTGACCGGCCACCCATCACTGGCCCTGCCCGTAATCATGCAGGAAAAACCTCCCCAAACCCGCCCCGAATGCTGCACGCTCACCGCCGGCCTCTACGACGAAGCCACTCTCCTCGCAATCGGTGGCCTCATCGAGCAACGCGCTGACATCCTGAAATTCCGTCCCCAGCTCCGCAGTGCCAGCAGCGAAAGTGCTGCAAAATAGAGGCGACAAGCGGAGACGTTTCGAGACCGGAATGCACGCGATACAAATCACATCGCCAACGCCTCTGCATCAACAAAAAAACGGCCTCCCGCCCAGTTGCTTGTCAGCCGCATGGCGGCAGCCTGCGGGCAAACGCCCCTGCAAACGCCCCTGCAGACGCCCCAACAACGCCATCACCAGCGCGCGCACCTTCAGTGCAAAACACAGCCGGGGGCTCCCGCCCAACCGCTCAGGGCACAGCCGCATGTCAGCCGCATGGCGGCAGCCTGCGGGCAAACGGCCCTGCAAACGCCCCTGCAACGCCATCACCAGCGCGCGCACCTTCAG
>JBJTOP010000188.1:0-2793 GCA_046074645.1 Planctomycetaceae bacterium
GGCAATACGCCCCCGCCAACACCCCGATCAAAGTTCCACGCACCCGCCACACACCCGAACGCGCAGCACACCCATCACCGCAAGGAAAAACGCTGGCGATTCTGATTCAGGTGCATGGCACCTCCGGGCTGCCTGTATGCACCTGGGAGAACATGAATTGCGCCAGCGCATAAAGGTAAGAGGCAATGCCTTTGGAACCACCCACAAGGAGCCGTTCCGCAGCCGCACCTCCGCTGCCGGGAAGCATCCGTCGCCCCCGGTTCAGGTCCGGAGATCCTGCTGCGGCATGCGGCGCGGCCTCGCACGGCGCGAGAACGTTGCTACCATCCCCCAGTGTTCCGTCGGCAGAAGGCTGAGGAACGGTTCCACGCCGAACGCTGCCATGCCACTTCAGCACTTGTTCCCGTTCGGAAAACGAGCATCAGCCGGACAAACACAGTTGGGGATCAGACGATGAAGAACCGGAAACTGCAATGGATGCTGTCAGGAGTGCTGGTGGCATTGGTGACACTCTTTGGTGTCGTGATGCACCAGAGAATCGTCTCCACAGCTTCAAGCCCTTCCATGGTCGAAGCTCGGGTTGACATGCTTGCCTACGCCTGCGGTCAGATTGTCGGCGGAGGACTCGCGCTGATCTGGTTTCTGCCATTTCTGATACAGAAGTTCAGAAAGTCGTAATCACTCACGCAATTCCGAGGCCCGCAGTCCGCGGGCCAACCGCAGCGGCCAACACTCCAGTCAAAGTTCCAGGCTCGCCACACACAACCGCGCACCACATGCAACTCCACAGGGAAAAACACTGAATACTCTGGGTTTGGTGCATGGCACCTTTGGTGGATTCCCGTGCACGGCCACCGCATGCAGTCAACGCGTAAAACTGTGCTCAATACGTCCTCAAGCGGCAGAGATTGCTGGCTCGTCCTCAAGCCCTCCTCCGAATGAGTGGTGGACTCAATTGGCCAGTCGACGGCCCAGAAACGCTCAGACAGAGGTGCATGGCACTTTGCGGCGCGGACACGGCATCGGCAGGCCGAATCTTTAAGGACCGCCAACTTCCGCGCGGCAGCAACTCTGCGGAAACTCCGCATCGTTCAAATCGATGGATCCTGCCGGGTTTCGTAGGCAGCGCCGTTATCGCTTGAACGCCTGAACGGGATCGAAAACTGTTCGCAATTGCACCCTGCGGGTTCCCCTGTATGATGCTGTGCCGGAAATCAGCAGCGGCCGGTCAGAACCAGGGCATCCGCTGGTACACGCCACACCCTGCTGGCTCAGCCCCGGCGAACCCTTCACACACATCGATTGAATCATGGATTGTGGTGAAGAATCAAACATCATGGCAAAAAGATCGGCAGCAAAAAACGGCAACGGCGCTAACCTCGGCTTTGAAGAGAAGCTTTGGGCGGCGGCGGACAAGCTGCGTGGTCACATGGACGCCGCGGAATACAAGCACGTCGTGCTCGGGCTGGTGTTCCGGAAGTTCATCTCTGACGCGTTCCAGGAACATCACGACACACTGGCCGCCGACGACATGCAATTCGACAAGCGGATGCAGCAACTCACTGCCAAACTGCAAGACCAGTTCACAGAGTCCGCAAAACTCGACAAGGCGATTCTGAAGAATCTCGCCAGTCTCGGCTTCACTGGAAAGGAATACCCATGACAGAGAACCTCCCCGCACCGGCGGCGGACGATTCCGGCGAATTCATCCTCTTTCAGACCGCAGACGGTCAGACCCGGATCGAAGTGCGCATGGCTCATGAAACCGTCTGGCTTTCGCAAAAGGCGATGGCTGACTTGTTTCAAGCCACAAAGCA
The DNA here is from genome assembly GCA_046074645.1 of Planctomycetaceae bacterium. Lineage (GTDB taxonomy): Bacteria > Planctomycetota > Planctomycetia > Planctomycetales > Planctomycetaceae > SXXK01. Next base: position 1,818 of record JBJTOP010000188.1, read on the forward strand.
GAACATCAGCCAGCATCTGCAGACGATTTACGAGGACGGCGAGCTTCACCCCGAGGCAACTGTCAAGAAATACTTGACAGTTCAAACCGAGGGAAATCGCGAGGTTTCCCGCACGGTTGACCACTACAACCTCGACGCCATTCTGGCCGTCGGCTACCGGGTCCGTTCACATCGCGGGACACAGTTCCGCAGCTGGGCAACCGAGCGACTGCGTGAATACCTGATCAAGGGATTCGCGATGGACGACCTTCGGCTCAAACGGGCCGGGGCTGGCAACTACTTCGAGGAACTGCTGGCCCGCATTCGGGATATTCGCAGCAGCGAGCGGGTATTCTGGAGCAAGGTGCTGGACATCTACGCCACCAGCATCGACTACGACCCCAGGGCCGAAAGCTCGCTGCTGTTCTTCAAAACTGTCCAGAACAAGATGCACTGAGCCGCTCACGGCCACACGGCTGCCGAGGTGGTCCATCAGCGGGCCGATTCGTCGCAGCCGCACATGGGACTGACCAGCCGGGACGGCGACCGCCCCCGCAAAAGCGATGTCTCGATTGCCATAAACTATCTGCAGCCGGACGAGATCGAAGCGCTCAACCGTATCGTCACCGCGTATCTGGAATTTGCCGAGTTACAGGCGCTCAATCGCAAACCAATGTCGATGGCCGACTGGATCAGCAAGCTGGACGATTTCCTGAAGCTTTCCGACCGCGAGATTCTGACTCACGCCGGCAGGATTTCACACGACGCCGCCAGGGAGAAAGCCGAGGCCGAGTTCGTGCAATTCAAAGCTCAGCAGGCCGCGCTGCCGCAGCCGGTTGATGAGCACTTTGCCCGGTCGCTTGATAAGTTGAAGACGATCGAGTCGCAGGCGAAGGAGGCAAAGAAGAAAGCGGCGAAGAAACCGAAAGGGAAAACACGCAGCGATGAGTGATTTGCACATCCATCAATGGCAACAACGTGTACTGGTCAGACGGGC
>JBJTOP010000189.1:0-9269 GCA_046074645.1 Planctomycetaceae bacterium
CAGCGTCAGAATTGTCGGCCCCATGTCGAACCGATAGCCCCGATCCTCCAGAATGGCCGCCTTGCCGCCAACCCAGGCATTCTTCTCCACCACTGTCACCCGATGACCTCTGGCCGCCAGAGTACATGCTGCTGCCAGGCCCCCCAGACCGCTGCCGATCACCACCACATCCGTCTGCGATTTCATTGCACTCTCCTGTTCAGCGAAACTCGAAATGAACGTTGCTTCCATGCGGCCCTGACCATTCCCCAAACCTTCCGCAGTTTTGCCAGAGGATTGCAGGCATGCTCCAGGCCAATCAACTGTTCCAGCACCTCTGAATCGACTGGAGTTGGCCGATCGAGATGCGGTCGAAAAAATCCACGTGCTCGAATGACCGTCTTCAGCTGCGTCATTTCCAGCAGCCCCGAGGCGCCGCGGGTCACTCCAAAGCCGCTTCGATGACGCCCTCCAAATGCCACTCGCGGGTCAGCTGTCGGTACGATCATGTCGTTGATTACCACACACCCGGCATCCAGACGTCGAGCATAGCGGCGACAGGCCTGCGTGGGGCCAAACACCGCAGCGCTCAGTGCGTACGGGCATTCAGCCGACATCCGCACCGCCTCGTCTTCGTCCACCGTTCTCAGCACCGACAGCACCGGCACAAACATGTCCATGCGGGCCACCAGCATGTCAGGGCGAACGCGATCAAGAACCACAGGACCAGCAAGCTGCTCACGACCGGGGCCCAAACCGGAATCAAGACGCCCCAGCCGGAGTACAGCGCCAGCTTCCAATGCCATCCGGACGGCAGACGCTGCCCGCTCCGCGGCCGGCCCACTCAGCTGCTCTTCCGACGCCCCCCGCGCCGCCAGCTCGCGACAAATGCCGCCAATCAACTGCTCCGCAACGGCGTCGCGCACAAACAGCCTTCGCGGAGCCATGCAGGTGCAGCTGTTGTTAAAGGACAATCCGAACGCCACACAGGCGCTCACGAGGGACTCGCTGGCACCGTCCAGAACGTGCACCGCATCGCAGCCGGAAAGCTCCATCACAGCTGGGATGCCCGACTCAGCTAATCGCCGTTGCACAATTTGTCCAGTTTCGGCTGAACCCGTTAAAAACACCTTATCCACACCCGCAGAGATGGCGGTTTCAGCATCGGCTGGTGATTCTCCGGAAATCCTGACAACACTTTGCGGTACTCCGGATTCAACCAGTACCTGCCGCAGTCGTTCCAGACAGGCACTGCCGCCCGCGGCTGGTTTGACGAGAACCGCGTTCCCTGCAGCAAGGCCCTGCAGCAGCTGAATCCCCGGCAGCATCAGTGGATAATTTGCGGGACCGATCACCAGAACCACACCCAGCGGCTCATGACACGTCCAAACCGCGGTCCCCCAAAGCCACTGCGGGCGTCCCCGCGGACCGACACGACGCTCCCGCAGCACTCGTCGGGCCGATACTTCCAGGTATCGCATGGCATCGAGCAGTGGCAGCACTTCGGCGGCCAGAGTTTCCGCACGATTTCCTCGCTGGACAAGCGCTGCCAACGCGCCTGGATTTGCCGCCAGCCGCAGCCGCGCGCGACGCAGACAGGAAAGACGCTCAGGCAAACGCCTGGCTGCCCATTCCAGCTGCCCCTGTCGCACCACGGCCATGTCCATATCAGGCGGCCCTTCGCTGTGAATCGGCAGGCCCAACCACACCCGCAGCCGGCTGATACTCGGGAAACTCAAGTCCCATGTCCGCACACAGCAGACGCGCTGATATCCGTGCTGATTCGTAGATGACCGGGAGTCCGCTTCCGGGATGAGTGCCGCCGCCCGTCAAATACACACCGTCCAGATCCTCGTAGCGATTCTGCGGACGCCCCATCAGCATCTGGCCGAGATTATGCGCCAGATTAAACGTGGCACCGCGATAGATCTGGTAGCCGTGCTGCCAGTCGTCCGGCGTGATCACCTTCTCGAAACGAATCCGCTGTTCGATGTCGTCCAGTCCAATTCGCCGCAGCTGTCGCAGCACGCGCGCTCGAAAAGGCAGCGAAAGTTGTGGCCACGAAAGTCGCTCGCTCTGGTGCGGCACAGGCACCAGCACATACAGAGTGCTCATGCCATCCGGGGCCAGAGACGGATCGGTGACACACGCGTTCTGAACATAAAATGACGGATCCTCCGGAAGCTCCCGGCCTTCTTCGATCTCCCGAAGGTTGCGCTGGTAGTCCTTCGCGATGTAGATTGTGTGGTGCGGCAGATCTTTCTGCAGACCTTCCACGCCCAGATACATCATCCATGTGGAACAGGAATATCGAGCATTGGAAATTCGCCGATTGTTCCAGCGTCGGCGCAGCTGATCCGGCACCAGTCGCTCCATCGCTCGCGCGAAGTCAGCATTGATAACCAGTGCGTCGCAGCGTTGTTCACCAGCGGTGGTACGCATTCCCACAACGCGACGACCTTCAAACTGCAGCGACTCGACTTCGTCACCGTAACGAATCTCGACACCCATTTCCTGAGCGATCGCGGCCATCCGCTCACTCACGGCAGCACAGCCACCTATCGGATGCCAGACGCCATATTCGTATTCAAGGAATGCGAGGATTGTGAACAGGCTGGGACACTGAAACGGCGACATTCCCAGATACTTTGACTGGAACGAGAAAGCCGTGACGAGGCGTTCATCCGAGAAATGCCGACTGAGGTCATCCGCAACGGACCGCCACGGCCGCACCCAGGGCGCTGCCTGCAGCACGGCAGGCCTGAGAAGGTCAAGGATGGAACTGAATGGCGACTCAAGAATCGGCCGGAAACGCTCCAGCTTCACTCGATTTTCGTCCATAAACTTTGCGAAGGACGGGGCGTCAGCGGGCGAAATGGCAGCAATCTGCTGCTCCATCCGGGCGAGGTCACCAGTGGCATCAATTCGCCCACCGGCGCCAAACTCGAGACGATACTGGGGGTCCAGCCGCACCATCGGACACTCACGATGCAGGTCCCGACCGACAGCCGCGAAGATTTCCCTGAGCACCCTGGGGTAGAGAAAAAATGTGGGCCCGGTGTCAAAGCGAAACCCGGATTCCTCGATGGCTGAACATCGGCCACCAGGGCGACTCATCCGTTCCAGAACTGTCACCTGGGCGCCGGACTGCGCCAACAGCATCGCAGTTGCCAGACCTCCTGGTCCAGCTCCGACTACACACACATTGCGGCCGCGTTTTGCCATCCCTGACCAGCCTTCTCCAATCCGTGGAAGATTGCCCATTTCCACCAATTATGCCGCATCAGGCTGCATCTCCTCAACCCCAGTCCGAAATTGGTGCCATGAAACGGACTGGATATGAAGAAAAAGACTTTCAGGAGTCCTTCAGAGAGTCCCACAAGGCCTCAAACTGTTCCTGATACCTCGCTGTCAGCGGCCGATGGTTCAGCACAAGGAAGTTCTCTTCATTCTGCTCTGCGGCGCCGCGAGTCCAGTTGTAGCTTCCGTTAAGCAGCAGCTGACTGTCGAAAATTGCGAACTTGTGGTGCATGTGGTACTGAGTCCTGTCAATCCGCAAACGCACGCCACACTCCCTCAGGCGATCCGCGTCGGACCCCAGATCAGCCGCCTTGTCGTTGTCGGTTATGATTCTTACTTTCACCCCGCGGCGATGGGCGTCCATCACAGCCGCGGTCAGTCGATCATCCGTGATTGTGAAGACACAGATATCAAGGGTGCGCCGGGCGGCGGCAATCAGTTCGCGAATTTTTCCGGGACAGTTCTGCTGCGGGCTGAACCAGGCATCAAAGACAGGCGCGACGTCAGTCGTGGCGCCAGCAGTTCCAGAAAGCACGCGAATGACATCCTCCAGCCAGCTCAGCTGTTCTCGAAGAACGTCATCCGTGATTCGCTCCCGCAGCAGCTCGAATGCCGCGTTTCGCAATCTGCCAAGGTCCTCAGCTCCGAGACCGGCAGCGCGATCCCTGAGCCGCTGACGCTCTTCCCGCGACAGACGACGGTCCGCTGCGGAGACCCGCAGCAGCTGCAGTGTGGATTCAATTGTCATTTCTGGCTCGCTTCAGAGGTTCAGTGAATCTGCCAGCAGATCAATGGCAGCTGCACTGGTGTGATCCAGTCGAATCGGATTGTCGCATCGCAGCAGATGGTTGTACTTCACAGCAGCCCCGGTGTTGAACAGCACGATGCTTTCATGCGGCTGCAGCCAGCCGGCGTCGCGAAGTTTCAGAGCAGCCTTCCACACCGCACCACCCTCCGGTGCACAGTGCAGCCCCTGCAGCTGCGCCAGTTCGTCCACCCCATGCATCAGCTCTGCATCTGTGACTGTCAGAGCTGTCCCTTCGCTTTTGCGAAGAATGTCCAGCATGATGAAGTCGCCAATCGCCGCGGGAACTCGCAGCCCGGATGCAATTGTCTGAGCATTCGGGAACAGCGGAGCCGATGTCGCCTGCTGCTGAAACGCGCGTACGATCGGCGCACAACCCTCCGCCTGCACAACCACCATCCGCGGGCGTTTGGAGCCAATCCACCCCAGCCGCTCCATTTCGTCGAAGGCTTTCCACATGCCGATCAGCCCCGTCCCTCCGCCCGTGGGGTACAGGATCACATCCGGGAGCTGCAGAGTTGCGGTGCCACGAGCATCTGCGAGGTCGAACGCCAGCTCGTAGCCCATCGTCTTCTTGCCCTCAATCCGGAATGGCTCTCGTAACGTGGACAGATCAAACCAACCGAATCGCTGGCAGGCTTCGCGACACAAACGCCCGCAGTCACTGATCAGGCCATTCACAAGTACCACGCGAGCACCGCCACAGGCAGATTCCAGCAGATTGGCAGGCGGCGTGTCCTCGGGAACGAAGATCACGCACTGCATCCCGGCCCGTGCGGCATACGCTGTGGCCGCGCCAGCCGCATTTCCCGCTGACGGCAGCGCCACCGCACGCACTTTCAGGGCCGCCGCACGCGTGATCGCCGCCGACATCCCCCGCGCCTTGAAACTCTGCGTCGGATTGAAACCCTCGTCCTTTACCCACAGATCCCCGAAACCCTGAAACGGGCCGCGTTCCAGGCATCGCAGAAATGGCGTCAAACCCTCGCCCAGACTCACCGCTTCCACTGACGAATTCACCGGAAGCACGGGGTGAAATCTCCACATTGAACGCACGTGGCTCTGACGCACGTCCGCAGGCTGCCAGTGCTGCAGAGAATCGAGGTCGTAGCGGGCCAGGAGTGGTTTTCCAGCACGACTGAGCCCCTGCAGGACGGACGCATCGTGGGACTCACCTGTCAGGGAACATTCGAGGGAACGGTGCATACCGGTCTTCGGTCTTGAGGCTGAATGAGGATTTGCAGTAGGATTCCCGCACAATTCTGCGGAATGATGGATACCGAATCCTGCCAAAGCAGTGGCTGCTTGTCCAGGCCTCAAGGAAAATCCGCAAAATAGTCGTCGTTTTCCAAAACAATCGCTCGGAAGAGCCATGGCAAGGATGCCGGTCCGTGTCAATTCTCCGTAGTCTGTCTCTGCTTCGTCGAGTCTCGTGTATCCTGCTGTCAGGAACGGCCGTTTTTTACGCCGCGTGCGTTTGGGTGGCCCTCTGCGGCCTCTCAGTGGCTTCCGAGACTGCCCTCGCAGGGGCCCTTGCGGGGGCCGTGGGTCTCACTGCGTGGCTCCAGAGAGCCGTTTCAGGCCACGGTACTCCCGGAACACGACAAATCGCCCCCCTGCTCACAGCAGCTGGTTTGGGGCTGGCTGGATCTGCCGCACTCCCCTGGGTGCTCACATCCATTCTGTCACTCGTTATCGACGTGTTTCCAATCGACAACAGCCTGTCCAAAGCCATTATATATGGTGTCCCTGCTGTGTTTCTGAGCTGCATCCTGGCACTTGTGTTTGCGGTCTGCCGTATTTTGGACAGCAGCAGTGAAGGTAGTCAGCGGATCAGCTTACTGCCCGTCATCGCGGTACTCCCAGCAGTCGTCTTCTTAAGCCTTTCTGGTATTCATCCCGTCATGCTGATGGCCGCGTTTCTTGGGCTGGCAGTTGTCAGCGTGTCTCTGGGCGCGTTTCCAGCTGAGAAGTCCGGTTCAGCTGGTTTGTCCGAGTCTCCACTGACTTCGGTGGGCCGAGGCCAGAATGTCCTGCATGCCTGCTGCGGAGTGGTGGCCGGTTTGCTGACAGTCACTCTGGGTCGCTTCTGGGGGCAGCTCTTTCCCCTGAGTGTGCTGCAGCTGACTCTGCTGGTCGCGATCTCGGCCACTGTCACGCGTTCGCTGAGTCGGTGTTCGGCCGGCAGCCTCAGCAGCAGGTTTGTCACCTTTTCCTGCTTCCTGATGCTGCTTTTCTTTGCCTGGTTGCAGCCTTTGCTGCCTCACCTGTTTCTGGCGATCACCGAGCAGACAGCTCGGGGCATTCTGCAGCAGTTTCTGCGGGCAGGGGCGGCGGGCGGGATCTCGGCACTGCTGTTTTGTGGGTTGATTCCGCGACAGTCTGCAGCAGCCGTCAGCGATGACCGCTGGTTTAAAATCTCCCTTGCCGTCACTTTGCCACTGAGTGTGTGTTTGAGCGGATTTGTGTCCGTCTCCGGGTTGCTGCCGGTGGTGCTGGGGCTGGGAGTATTCTGTACCGGTGCTCTCAGGCTGTCTTCCGGAGCCATTGAAGTTTCCCGGGTGCAGCGGATCGGGCTGCGTCCAGCAGCTCTTCTGGCATTGATGCTGACAGCAAGTCCGTTGCTTGCCCCCGGATTCAATTTGCCGGCAGCATCGCGACTGCTGTTCGCCGGACGGACGATGGCGGCTCGCAGCCGTGGACTCAGTATGGATCTGATCCGGTACACGGAACCTGCACGGCTTGCATGGACAGCCACTGATGCGGGTGGGGATCTGTCTGTGTGGCGGCAATCTGCAGTCAGTTTCGAAGTGCTGCGATCTGGTGTTGTGACCGCGAAAGCCAGCAGTGATACCCGAATCCAGCCACAGGCTCCTGAAGAAGTGCTGCCCACCATTTTCGCACTCTGTAACCATTCAAGGCCTGGCCGAGTACTGATGCTGGGTGACGACTCCGGTGCAGCGTTACGTACCTGTACACATTTTCCCGTGCAGCAGATTCTGGCAGTGCGGTCCGATGCCGCAACAACGGCGGCAGCTGAAGAATTTCTTTGGCGTCATGCATCAGAACGACCGGATCGAGATAGTCGTGTGCAGTTGATGCATGCGGAACTGCCACTGGCGGTTCGTTCCGAGACACTTGGCGAGTTTGATGTGGTGGTTGTGGCCGGCGGACCAGGTTCAACGCTGCGGCATAGCTCTCTGTTGACTCGTGAATTCTATGCTTCCGTGCATGAAAGACTCAGTGCTGAGGGTGTTTTTTGCCAGCGGCTGACTCTGGAGCACGCGGAGCCCGAACTGCTGCGGCGAGTCCTCGCAACACTGGCAGCGGAATTTCAGCACTCCGGTGTCATTCAGATGCTTCCCGGCGATTTTCTGCTCGCGGCTTCCGACTCGAAGGAAGGTCTGATTCATCCGCAGCTGCTTGAGCATCTGCAGCGGGGTCACGTGCAGCGGGAAGCTGCTGCATGTGGCTGGGACTGGGCTCAGATTTCCGTTCTGCCACTGGCTCAGACTGGTGGGGACTCAGGCATATTTGCGAAAACTCGGCCTCCGGAGCCGCTGACAGCAGCCGCTGGCGGCTCACTGCTGCCGCTGGCAGTGTCCCCCGGCGATGACGTCGCACAATCGGAAAAACTGCGTGCCGCCTTCGCCCCCTTTCAGCAGCAGATTGCCTCGGCCGTGACTCCAGGCGAAGCCCATGAAGAGGCAAAACGACGTCTGGCGGCTCTGCAGCAGCAGGTCGAGATTCTTGCTGGAATGCCCGATCAGCCATGGACATATCGCAAATCACTGCGAATGGAAATGCAGCGCAGTCCACGGCCGCCTGTTGAGAAGGTCGAAGGCGGAAAAATCATTCGCTCGACCCATCCGCTCGATCAGGTGCGGCAGGATTACTTTTTGACGCTCGGTCAGGCACTGCAGTCCGTGCAGAACGCTCCCGGGCAATCGCTGCAGGCAGTGCGAAAACTGAGCCGGCTTTCGGCAGGTGGTGAGCCGCTGCTGGGCTTGTTTGCACACTATGAGGTCGTCCGCCTGTACGAACTGCTGCAACGCCCTGACCTTGCTGACGAATTGCGGCATCGACTGCACCTGGTCTTCTATGCCTCACCTGGCGATGCGTCTGTAAGACCTGCGATTTCCTCGCTGCAGATGCTTGTTGAACAACCACAGCTCGTCCCCGATCCAGCCGCGCGATACGACCTGCTGAATGCCGTCCTGCAAAAGCTCATCGAACGCTGGGAAGCCAGAACAGCCTGGGAGCCGCGTTCTGCAGTGCGTGTCCAGCAGGACGTTGATTTGTCAGTGCTGGCCAGTCGCCAGGCCATGGAGCAAATGCAGGAACTCGCAGCAGCCGCCGGTATTCCGGAATCCGATTTCCGCCAGCGTCGACGGTTCGTCCATGCCGCACTGATCTCGCCACTGCGAGCCTACTGTGAACAGGTCCTCGCACACCGCATGAAAACGGAAACGCCGACCGCCGCTGCTGCAGAAGATCCCGATGATCTCCCACTGCTGGCCCCCGCAAATGGAATCTCCACGAACTGAATCCCAGCCGCATGGCGGCAGCCTGCGGGCAAAAGGACACTGCAAATACGCCACCAACGCACTCGCCAGCGCGCGCACCTTCGGTGCGAAACACAGCCGGGGGCTTCCGCCCAGCCGCTGGTTCTAAACGCAATCCCAAACGCAATCCCAAACGCAATCTCAGCCGCATGGCGGCAGCCTGCGGGCAAAAGGACACTGCAAACACGCCACCAACGCACTCGCCAGCGCGCGCACCTTCGGTGCGAAACATCGCCGGGGGCTTCCGCCCAGCCGCTGGTTTCAAACGCAATCCCAAACGCAATCTCAGCCGCATGGCGGCAGCCTGCGGGCAAAAGGACACTGCCAACACTCCAGCAACGCCCTCGACAGCGCGCGCACCTTCGGTGCGAAACACAGCCGGGGGCTTCCGCCCAGCCGCTGAAGGATCTGGATTACGGCAATAGGCTGATGTCCGCAAAGAGGTCATCCAGCAGCGACAGATCGGAATCAATGCTGTTAACGGATCCGATCTGCTTACCACTCCGCAACTGAACTCCTCCCGTTACATTCTCATCAACCTTACCCTCCACGCTCTTCACCGGATACGCAACAGCCGCCAATCCTCCCGGTGCCGGCGCCAACGCAATTGCGGTGCCAGC
>JBJTOP010000190.1:0-18579 GCA_046074645.1 Planctomycetaceae bacterium
GAAAGACCCTTGACAACGGCAGATCCGGTCTGTTCTATCCGAATTTCCCGAATTGTCGTCCGCTGTTCCGACGGAGCCCCAGTGTCATGGTTTCCCAAGTGTTTTCCAGTTCTGCCGGCTCTCCCCGCCCGCTCTTCCGCTGCCTCGTCGTCACAGCTCTGCTGCTGCAAAGCCTTGCTGCAGCCTCCCCCGCTGTCCCGTACGTGTCGGCTCCAGGCATCCCCCCCGAAACCCGGAAAGAGCTGGGCGAACTGACGAAGGAACTCAAGGAAGTTCCGGGAATGCTGAAGAAGAAAGAACTCGACAAGGCGAAAGAGATCATCGCCAAAGCGGATGCGCGCGTGAAAGAGCTGGCGATCCCTGAAGACGAGAAAGACCGCAGCTGGAACACTTTCCGCACAACGCTCGAAAAAGCCCGCTATGCACTCCCGGTCAGCTTCGAATCCGAAGTGGCCGCGCTGCTGAAAACCAACTGCATTCGCTGCCACAACGAAGGCCAGGCTTCCGGGAATTTGCGGCTGGACACTTATGCGGCCATCGGCAAGGGTGGCCGCAGCGGCCAGGTGGTGGTACCTCGCATCCCCGCCCGCAGTCTGCTCACCCTGAAACTGGTGCATACCGACGACATGCAGCGGATGCCGCGCGAGAGTGCTCGCCTGAAAGACGCAGACATCATGACCTTTGTTCGCTGGGTCGAACAGGGAGCGCCGTTCGATGGCGAAAGTATGGATGCTCCCATCGGCGATTCACTCGTCGTCAAAAAACCGCCTGTCAAGGTCGCCATGGCCACCGGTTCCGAATCCGTATCCTTCAAAAAGGACGTCGCTCCATGGCTGGTCAATATCTGCGTCGGATGTCACTCCGGCAATAATCCTCGCGGTACTACAAGTTGACAACCTTCGAAGAGCTGCTGCAGGGTGGTCCGACCGGCAACACGATTGTTCCGGGCAAGCCCGATGAAAGCTATATCGTCGATCTGGTGCTCCGCCAGGAACCGCTCAAAATGCCCGCAGGCCAGGCACAGCTCAAGCTCTCCCAGGCCAAAGCTCTGGAAACCTGGATTCGCGAAGGGGCCAAATTCGACGGTCCTGATCCTAAAGCCCCGCTCCGCAGCATCGTCCCCACAGACGCAGAAATCGAGGCTGCAAAGCTGGCCGCAATGTCGGACGCAGACTTCGAAGCACGTCGCGTCGAACAGGCCGAAGCGATCTGGAAACGCGTCTCGCCCCGCTCCACAGGCGTCTCGGTCACTACCACCAACTTTCATCTGCACGGATCAGTTGACGAGGATCGCCTGAAAGAACTCAGCGAATCTGCCGAAGCCCATCTCACACAACTTCGCGGTAAGTTCCCGATTCCCGGCAACGCCACTCCCTTCCGCGGTCGACTCATCCTCTTCATCGCCAAAGACCGCTTCGACTACGAAGAATTCAACACAGTCCTGATGAACAACCGCAGAACCCCCAAAGCTGTCTCCGGACACTCCGTGATCAACACCAACTTTGAAACTGCCTACGTGGCGATGCACGATGTCGGTGATACTCCAACCGACACTTCACTCGCTGCCCCCCAACTGCTCAATTCGCTGGTCAGTCAGACCTACCTGACCCGCGATGGCTCCGCGCTCCCTGAATGGCTCAAACAGGGCTTTGGGCTCACCGAAGCCGGTCTCGAAGCCGATTCCCCTTATATCAAGGCCATCCCCGGCCGCGCCGCAAAGGCGCTCTCCACCATCACCGACCCTGCTCGCCTGTTCGCAGATGGCACGTTTGCTCCTGACGAAGTCACCGACGTCGGCTATCTGCTGGTGAAATTCCTGATGAGCCAGGGCGGTATGCAGCGGTTTCAGGCCTTCACAGGACAACTGAGGAAGGATCCCGACGTCGGCAAGGCGCTGCAAAGCACCTATTCAGCTTCCGCCGCACAACTGGGTCAGGCATTCGCCACCGCTGGTGGTCGCTGATTCCGTCAGCCCCCCAGCAGCAAGACTCCTTCAGGGCCACTGCCGATGTCAGGTTCTCCAAACAGTGTCTCTGGCGAAGTTCCATTTCCGGACGTACCATCTCCCGCGCGATCATCGGGCTGGGGCTGGTGGGTCAGTCTGCTGCTGCTGCTGGCAACCATGCTGAACTACATGGATCGCCAGACCCTCGCCAATCTCTCACAGCGGATCAAAGACGCCTTTCTGCTCAGCAACGAACAGTATGGTGAGCTTGAGTTTGGGTTTGGTGTCGCATTTGCCGCGGGTTCAATTTTTTTCGGAATGCTGGCCGACCGCTATTCCGTTCGCTGGCTGTATCCCACCGTACTGCTGCTCTGGTCGCTCGTCGGAGTTCTCACAGGATTCTGTAACGACTTTCGCTCGCTGCTCTACTGCCGCATTCTGCTGGGCTTCTTCGAAGCCGGTCACTGGCCCTGTGCCCTGCGAACAACTCGCATCATTCAACAGGGGAGTGGCCGATTGATGAGCAACAGTGTGCTGCAAAGCGGCGGCGCCATTGGCGCGATCGTAACTCCGCTGCTCATCCAGGCCATGGTGGTTGGCAGCCCCGACCCGGCTGTCTGGCGATTGCCGTTCTTCGTGATTGGATCTTTCGGCGCAGTCTGGCTGGTGCTGTGGATGATCTCGATCGGCCCCGGCGACCTGCCCGCGGCTGGCCTTGCCACTTCAGACGATACCAGATCAGCTCAGTCAGGCCTCAAAGACTGGCTCGGAGAATGCATATCCAACCCTCGCTTCTGGGCGCTCGTGCCCGTCGTGATTTCGCTGAATATCACGTGGCAGCTTATTCGTGCCTGGCTCCCACTCTTTCTGCAGGACGGCCGAGGCGCTCCGGAACAGCAGGCCCTGTATTTTAATTCACTGTACTACTTCGCAGCCGATATCGGTTGCCTTGCGGCCGGGGCCGGAGCACTCTGGCTGGGGCGACTTGGCTTCAATGCTCATGCATCCCGAGTTTTGATCTATCTGGCTTGCGCCGTGCTGACAGCATTCACGGTGATCGCTTCACAGCTCCCGCTGGGGCTGCCGCTCTACGCGGTTCTGCTTGTGGTGGCCGCCGGGTCACTGGGATTGTTCCCCTGCTACTACTCGCTGTCGCAGGACGCCAGCCTGAAGCACATGGGTAAAACAAGCGGACTGCTGGGAGCACTTGGCTGGCTGGTCTCCTCCTGGCTGCAAAAAGTCTTCGGACGCGTCCTCGATCAGACCAAATCCTTCGATGAGGGACTGGCGCTCATCGGGCTTGCTCCACTGATTGGCATTCTGCTGCTGCTGTTTCTCTGGCCACCTCGATTTTCAAGAAACGCGGATCCGACCAACGATGGCTAAGGATGCACCAGCACCCGTGGTGGATGAACTGCAGCGGCGGCGGCAACGCGCTGGACTGGTGACAATCGTCTGCGGAATCACGGCCGTTACCGGTTTCGTATTCGCAACCCCGGACTCCGTCTGGCCCGCCGCTGCGATGAGAATCGGTATCGTGTTCGGCTCGCTGTGGCTCTGTTTTCCCTCGGGCCGCCGAAAAGCCGCCTGGGCAGTGCTGACACCCGGAAGATTATTTCTGGTGGCAATCGCCGCGTGGTACGCCAGCCGTCTGAAATTCGCCCTCCCCGCGCTCGCCGTCCTGCTGCTGCTGCTGCGGTTCCTCCGCCCCCCGGCAAGGCGACGGTGATGCTTGCGGGCTGCCTTCCGGCAGCCTGCAGGCTTCCCGCTTCCAGCTGAGCGGTTAAAGGATGGCGGCGCCCTTGACTTCGATCCCTTTCAGCCTCATCTTCAGTTCTTCGACATTTGGCGAGATTTCGAAGGCGGCTTCACGGCTGATGAATTCGCGCATGACGAAGTCATACAGGCTGTCATTGAACAGTTGCATGCCTTCAGTTTTTCCGATGCGAATGGCGGCCCAGAGTTTTTCGTCGGCTTCTTCCATGACGAGTTTTCGGACCGTGGGATTGAAGCTCATGATTTCGACGATGGGAACTCGAGGCGGAACATCGACGATGGTTTTGAGCAGTTTCTGTCCGACGATGCACTTCATATTCATGGAGATACTGGCGCGGATGGCCTTGTGCATATCGAACGGGAAAAGGTCAAGAATACGGGAGATGGTTCCTGGTGCGCCGGGGGCGTGGATGGTTCCGAAGACGAGGTGTCCTGTTTCGGCGGCGTGGATGGCGGTTTCGAAGGTTTCACGGTCACGCATTTCGCCGACGAGCATGATATCGGGGTCTTCGCGGACCGCGTGTTTCATTGCGATGTGGAAGTCGATGACGTCCTGACCGATTTCGCGCTGGTTGATGAGGCATTTGTCGGAGGTGTAGATGAATTCGATTGGGTCCTCGATGGTCAGAATATGCTTGTTCATATTCCGATTAATCCAGTCGAGCATGGAGGCGATGGTTGTACTTTTTCCGGAGCCGGTGACGCCAGCGAGCAGCACCATTCCCTGATCGTACTTGCAGTGATCGACCATGCAGGGGGGGAGAAAGAGTTTTTCGAAGGGTGGGATGGAGCGTTCGATTTTACGAGCGACCATGCCGACGCGTCCGAGCTGTGTGAGCAGGTTGACGCGGAATCGCCAGCCATCCCCGTCGGCTATGACGACCTTTGAAAAGTCGGCCCCGCCGTTTTTGTGGAAGATGTCGAGATTTCGCTGGTCCATCATGGGAAAGGTCAGTTCGATCATCTGACTTTCGCCGATGGGCGGCATTTCCAGTTCTCGGAGTCCACCGCGGATGCGGAAGATCGGGGGGCGTCCGACCTGGAGATGAATATCGGAGCATTTGTGTTTGACGGCAAGTCGGAAGATCTTGTCGATCTCGATATCCTTGCGGGGGTCGAAGGTGGATTTTTTGAAGTCGGCGATGAGCATGGCGCGGAGCTTTCAAATCGTGTTCAGACGGGAACTTCGGGGGGACGGGAGTGGATGGGAAGAGTAATCGAAAAGCGGGTTCCTCGTCCAGGCTCGCTTTCACAGACGATGTGACCATGGTGAGCTTCGACGATGCGTCGGACGGTAGGGAGTCCCAGACCGCTGCCGCCGGAGCGAGTGGAGAAGAAGGCCTGGAACATGCGACTGCGAGTTTTCTCGTCCATGCCTCGACCGGTGTCGATGATTTCGAGGAGGATATGGGCGGGGCGAGTGCGTGTCAGCAGATCGATGGAGCCGCCTTCGGGCATGGCTTCCAGGGCATTGCGGCAGAGATTGACGAGTGCCTGTCGCATGAGTGCTTTGTCGAGGGGGACGACGGGCAGGTCAGCGTCGAGATGAGTGCGAAGCTCGACGTCCATGCTGGAGGCCTGAGGTCTTAGAAATTCAACGTAGTCGGCCACGACGTCGTTGAGGCTGCCAGGTTCAAGCCGGAGTTCGCCAGCGCGGGCGAACTGGAGGAAGGCGTTGAGGATGTCTTCGAGATTTCGGCATTCGCCCTGGAGGCTGGCGATGCGTCGCACCATGCGGCGGGCTCGGGGAGAATCGTCGCCTTCCAGATCTTCGGCAAGCAGTTCGAGATTCATGCCGATGGTGGAGAGAGGGTTGCGGATTTCGTGAGCAAGACCGCCGGCGAGGGTTGCAAGTTCTGTGGTGCGTGCGCGGAGTGCTTCGCGTTCTTCGTGTTCGAGTGCATTTTCCATGGGAGTGGGGCCTGCGGAATCGAAGAGCGCGAAGCAAGGCGCAGAAGAAGCCTGCGTGGCAGGCAATTGACCGCCACACAGGCTTTGAGAAATGGCGGAGGATCAGTCCTGCTCGTCTTCGGGGGTATCGGCTTTCATTGCGGCCAGCACTGCCTTGCGGGAGAGCTTGACGCGGTTCTGGTCATCGACGGCGATGACTTTGACTTCGAACGTATCACCAATGCGGCAGACGTCGGTTACATTCTTGACGAAGCCGTCAGAGAGTTCGCTGATGTGACAAAGCCCGTCTTTGCCTGGGGCGATTTCGATGAAGGCACCGAAGTCCTTGATGGACGTCACTTTGCCCATGTAAATCCGGCCTGGCTGGATTTCCTCGCAGAGCGCTTCGACGCGGGCAAGAGCCATGTCGGCAGCTTCGGAATTGGCAGCGGAAATGGTGACGCGACCGTCTTCTGCGATGTCGATCTGAGCACCGGATTCTTCCTGGATGGCGCGAATGGTCTTGCCGCCAGGGCCGATGAGCAGGCCGATTTTTTCCGGGTTAATGGAAGTTTGTACCAGACGTGGGGCGAAGGTGGAGACGTCTGTACGGGGGCGACGGATGGTGGTGAGCATCTGTCGAAGAAGTTCCTTGCGAGCTTTGAGTGCCTGCTCGAGCGTGGCGCGGATGATTTCTTCGCTGATGCCGGCAATCTTCAGATCCAGCTGAATACCAGTCACACCACGACCGGTACCGGCCACTTTGAAATCCATGTCGCCGAAGTGGTCTTCGTCGCCCATGATGTCGGTGAGGAGTGTGTAGCGGGAGCCTTCGTCAACGAGCCCGATACTGATTCCGGCTACCGGCTGCAGAATCGGTACCCCAGCATCCATCAGAGCCAGAGTGGCGCTGCATACAGACGCCATGGAACTGCTGCCGTTGGATTCAAGAATGTCCGAGATCAGACGGATGGTGTAGGGGAACTTTTCGGACGGTGGAATGACGGGCGCGACGGAACGTTCCGCCAGACATCCGTGACCAATTTCGCGACGACCGGGGCCTCGGACTGGTTTGCATTCACCGACGGAAAACGGCGGGAAGTAGTAGTGCAGCATGAAGCGGGAGGCTTCTTCGCCGAAGAGTCCGTCGGTTTTCTGCTGGTCGCGAGTCGTGCCGAGCGTAGCGGTGGCCAGCGACTGTGTCTCGCCACGAGTGAATAGTGCGGAGCCGTGAACACGAGGAAGCACACCCACGGAGGTGCTGATCGAACGCAGTTCGGTGACTGCCCGTCCGTCGATGCGTCGACCAGCAAGAATCTGCTCGCGAACAACGTGCTCTTCCAGATCATGGAAGGCTTCTGCGAACTGAGCCTTGGTGAGCCCTTCAGTAGTGGATTCAGCATCCGCGGGGAAATACTTTTCGATGAGCTCCTTTTTGAGCTCACGGACCTTCTCTGCTCGCTCCTGTTTCATCTTTGTGGTTTTAGCCACAGTGAGCCGATCCCATGCGGCTGCTTTGAGCAGCGGGTAGAAGGGATTTGGCGGGAGTTCGGGGAAGGTTGCAGGAGCGATGCCGGCCTGCTGCACGAGATCTCTCTGGAGTTTGCAGAGCGCCTGGATGTGACGGTGGGCGAACATGATGGCATCGCCCATTTCCTGTTCCGGGATCTGCTGACCGAAGCCTTCGATCATGAGCACTGCGGATTCGGAGCCGGCGACGATGAGGTCGAGTCGGCTGGTCTTCATCTGTTCGACGGTGGGCATCAGTACCAGCTGGTCGCCTTCCATGCCAACACGGACAGCAGCGATGGGACCGCGGAACGGAAGTCCGGAGACCATGAGTGCAGCACTGGCGGCCGTGATGCTGAGCACGTCCGGGTCGTTGACACCGTCGCTGGACATCACGTTGGACATGATCTGCACTTCATCACGGAAGCCCTTGGGGAAGAGCGGCCGGATGGGGCGGTCGGTGAGTCGGCTGGTGAGAATTTCGCGGGTTGTGGGGCGACCTTCGCGTTTGAGATACCCGCCGGAGAATCGACCGGCAGCCGCGAGTCTCTCGCGGTAATCCACGGTCAGAGGAAAGAAATCGGTACCGGGCCGGGAGGGTCCGGACTGACTTGCGACGAACACACTGGTTTCGCCGAATTGCAGGAGCACGGCACCGGAGGCCTGTTTGGCCAGTTCACCCGAAGTGATGCTGTAGGGACGACCTGCGAAATCACACTGAACAGTAACTTTATTCACAACGCTTCCTCACCCGGACCAGCCGGAAAACGGACCGGCGCCGCAGTCAGAACGCATCGCACTCATCGCGTTGGCAAGCAACTTCACGACATCAGGAAACCATGCAGAGGACAATCACCTGCGTTATCTGCACCGTCTGACAACTCAAAGTCGCCCCAGGATGCGGCAATCCGCTACGAACCTGCGGCAGCAGTCCAAACCTGCGGAACTTTTCCGCAAAAACGACACGAAATGAACGACAAACGAAACGAATGACAAAGACATTTTTTGTCACGCAACACAACAAACTGGGGGATCAGGACACCCCCGAAAACACAACCGTCGCAGGCTGCCGAGCAGACTGCGACGTCTTTTTCACTTGCGGATATTAAGGCGTCCGATAATCGCCAGGTACTTTGCAAGACTGTTTCGCTTGAGATAGTCCAGCAGCTGTCGGCGGCGGCTGACTTTGCTGAGCAGTCCGCGGCGACCGGCGTAGTCCTTGGGGTGGGTCTGCAGGTGTTCAGTGACCGCCTGGATTTCGGCCGTCAGTACAGCAATCTGCACTTCGGGCGAACCGGTGTCGCCCGGCTTCGTGGCGAATTCGCTGATGATAGACTGCTTGTGTTCCTGGCTGATGGACATGTTTTGAAACTTTCGTTGGCGACAAGTCGGGAGAATCACCGCTGAGTGAGGCAGCAGGTGGTTTCCTGGAGCGACGCTGTCCGGGGGAATTGGAAGCACGTGAATTTCGGCGTGAGCCGGTTGGGCGGAGTGTAGCGAAATCCTCGCAGGATACAATGCAAAAGCGGTGTTCGGCAGGGAAGGGAGGGAAACTGAGGGATTTTTGAGTTGGCGGCTTCAGATTTTGAAGTCGCCATCGTGCATGGGGCTGTAGTTTTCGAACCGCATGAATTCCTTTCGCCATGTGAGCGACACGATGCCAGTAGGGCCGCTGCGATGCTTGGCCACGATGATTTCCGCCTCGCCGGGGCGATCTTCAGGGTCATAGGCGTCCGGGCGATGGAGGAACATCACCATGTCGGCGTCCTGCTCAATGGCACCGCTTTCGCGGAGGTCGGCGAGCCGTGGACGTTTATCTTCGCGGAGCTCGACGCCGCGGTTGAGCTGTGCGAGGGCGATTACGGGGACGCGGAGTTCTTTGGCAAGAAATTTGAGCCGGCGGGAGATCCCAGCGATTTGCTGCTCGCGAGGAGCATTTTTGTCTTCGGGTTCGATGAGCTGCAGGTAGTCGATGATGATGACTCCGAGAGGTGACCGGCGGTGGAGTCGTCGGGAAAGTGCCGCTACCTGAGTCATCGTGCGACCGGGCTTGTCGTCAATGTAGAGCGGCAGTCGGGCGAGATCATCGGAAGCTTTGAGGAGCAGAGCGTGCTGCTCGTCGGAGAGGTTTCCGGAGCGAAGGTCGTGACCGTTGATACGAGCCGTGATGGCAAGAAAACGCTCGGCGAGTTCGAGGTTGGACTGTTCGAGGCTGAACAGGAGCACGGCTTTGCTGGACTTACGGGCCACGGCTTCGGCGATGTTGCAGACGAGAGCTGTTTTGCCCATGGAAGGCCGGGCAGCGAGAATGATCAGTTCGGTGGCCTGGAAGCCTGTCGTTTGTTCATCCAGATCCCGGAAGCCGCTGGTAATTCCGGTGACATCACCGGACTTCTGAAGCCGCTCATCGATGCGATTAAAGGCCTCAATCAGAATATCGCCCATGGCGATGCTGGCGGTTCCTCCCTGTTCCTCCACGATACTGAAAATTCGGCGTTCTGCAGCCTGGAGCAGACCTTCGACCTCATCTGTGGCCGCGTAGCACTCTGCCAGAATATCCGTGCACGCATAGATCAGACTACGCTGCATCCACTTCTCGCGAACGATGGTGGCGTAGTAGCGAATGTGGGCGGCGTGAGGAACAGATTCGAGGATTTCGGCGAGGTAGGCGGGGCCGCCGATGGCTTCCAGTTCGCCGCGGCGGATGAGCTCTTCAGCGAGCGTAATGGCGTCTATGCCACGCACGCCGGATTCGTAGAGCTTTTGAATGGCCGCGTAAATCTTTTGATGCGCATCGTTGTAAAAATGCTCTGCCCGCAGCGATTCGCCGACTTCGTCGATGGCTTCGTTCATGAGCAGGATGCTGCCGAGCACGCCGCGTTCGGCGTCGAGGTTCTGCGGGGGCAGTCGAATCTTGTCATCAGCCATAGCACCAGGCCGAAAAAAAACAGACATGCCAGAGCATGTCTGAGGTGATTCCGGGAGATTCTGGCTGGGGCAGCCGTTGGGGTGCCCCAGCATGAATTCGAACGGCGAGTGAGCAATCAGCGACCGGTGGCGGAGGGTACCACCCACACCTTGACTTCGCCCTGCACCTTTTCGTGGAAGCGGAGCTTAACAGTGTACATACCGAGTTCTTTGATGGGGCCTTCGAGCCGCACATGCTCGGCTTCGACTGGGTGACCTGCGGCCTTGAGCGCCTCGCTGATATCACGCGCCACGACGGAACCGTAGAGGTGGTTGTCATCCGTCGCGTGGGCTTCGATGGTGGCGCTGTATTTGCTGACAGCGTCGGCGACTCTTTGGTACTGTTTGACGCGGGATGCTTCGATGGCGGCCAGCTTTTCTTTGTGCTTTTCGACCATCCGCTTGTTGTGTTCAGTCGCGAGCGTGGCCTTGCCCTGCGGCAGCAGGTAATTGCGAGCGTAGCCGGGCTTCACGCGGACGATTTCACCACGGTGGCCAAGATTATCAACATCATGAACGAGGAGCACTTCGACGTTCCGGGAACTTGCAGGAGTGGTCGTGCCAGCCATGGGAACAGGTCCTTTACGCCATAGAGTGACTGCTGTGGATGGAACTTCAGCAGTGATCAAGTGGTGAGAGAAAAGGGTGAGTGATTCAGTTTGACTATTGGATTAGAAAGGAACGTCATCGTTGCCCGCAGGCATATCGTCGTAGAATGTCTGATCGGGTCCGCGACCGGGTTCTGCCGATGCGTAGCCTTCGCCGACGGCTGAGGGTCTACCGGCGTTGCTGCGGGGTGCGGAAGCACCGGGCCCAGGCCCCTGACCACCACCGCCACCACCTTCGCCACGACCACCAAGAAGCTGCATGCTGTCGGCGACTACTTTTAGCTTCGACCGTTTCTGTCCGGTTTCTTTATCGTCCCATTTGTCCTGCTGGAGTCGGCCCTCGACGAGGACCGGGCGACCTTTGGCGAGATACTCACCAGCAATCTCCGCGGTTCGACCCCAAAGGGTGACATCGATGAAAGAAACGTCCTCGCGGCGTTCGTTGGAGCGTTTATCGGTGTAGGTGTGATTGATAGCCAGCGTGATATCACAGACAGCGGTGCCACCCGTCGTATATCGAACTTCGGGGTCGCGAGTCAGGTTGCCGAGCAGGATGACTTTGTTAAATGCTGCCATGCCGGACTCCTGAACGAGGACCTTGACGACGGGATTCGAGAGGGGACAAACTGGAGGAAATCGCCTGAGCAGCTGTCGAGGAATTATTCGATGGCTTCAGGGGCGGGTTCTTCGGGAGCAGCGGTGACACCGGTGACGGCATTCACGGTGGCATCAAAGATTCGCTGAGAATGTTTGATGGTGAGATGCCGAACGATGGTCTCGCTGAGCTGGCATTGGCGAACGAGTGTTTTCATGCCGGTACCGGGCATGGTAAAGAGCACGATGTAGTGGAGCCCTTTCTTCATTCCTTCGATTTCGTACGCAAGTTTTCCGTCCTGCCAGGGGCGGTGAGCAACGACGGTGGCGCCGGCTTTTTTGAGCACGCCAAGGATATCGTTGACGACGGCATCCGGTTCAGTCGCGAACTTGCCACTGTCGACCAGAAACATGCCTTCGTAGAAGTGGGGCTTGACGACTTTTTGAGCTGCGACAGACACGGAACTGAGGCTCCTGTTGGGAAGATGATGGCACAGCGGTGTGCTGAGGATCAATAGAGCGGGCTAGTTGACTGGCGGGTGTTCTTCACGATTGTAGCGATTCATAACGCCGGCGATGTCTGTGGAAAGCCAGAATTCCACGGAATCGGCAGCTTTTTTCAGCATCGTGTCAGTGATGTCCTGTTCAGTGGCACGGAAACGCTGGAGCACAAATGCGGCTGGGTCCTGTTGTCCGGGGGGACGACCAATTCCCAGTCGCAGGCGGGGGATATTTTCGGTGTTGAGCTTTTGCAGGATGTCTGCGAGCCCTTTTTGTCCGCCGGCGGACCCGGAGGAACGCCAGCGAAGTTTTCCGAGCGGCAGGTTCATGTCGTCGCAGATGACGAGTGTTTCAGCGGGGACAACTTGAAAATATCGCACGATTTGTATGACGGATTGACCGCTGTTGTTCATGAAGGTCAGGGGTCTGACGAGCAGAACTTTGCGGGATTGTTGAAAGCTTTCCTGGATGTCTGCCTGGAACTTCAACTGGGCCTTGGGGGCGGTCCAGCGAAGCGCCAGTTCTGAGAGGACGTCGTAGCCGACGTTGTGACGCGTTTTTGAGTACTGTTGGCCGGGATTTCCGAGCCCCACAATGAGTTTCATGGAGGGACTTTCGGAGCAGATTGATCAGCCGGTTTTTCGCGGATCGTAAAGTTCCACGATGACTGTGTCGGCAGCGGTCACCAGTTGAGAATGTTCGGGGAGCGGAATTTCGCTGGCCTTGACCACATCGCCAATCCGCAGAGCACCGATCCTTACCGGGATGGATCGGGGAATGCGGTAGTCGGGACAGTTGATTTTGAGTTTTTTATGGTGCTGGCGGAGGGCACCGCCGTCCTTCAGACCGACGGGTTCGCCGCGAAGTTCAAGAGTGACATCGACGGTGGCGCGGCCGTTGGGGTCAACCCGGACAAGATCCAGGTGCAGCACGTGAGTTGTAAACACGTCCCACTGCACTTCGCGAACGATGGCTTTGTCGACGGTACCGTCCAGCTCGACATCGACGACGGAAGAGCGATCAGCGACGAGCTTTTCGACGACTTCTTCACAGACGGTGACAGATTCGCCGGGCTTACCGAGACCATACAAATTTGCAGGAACCCGTCCGGCACTGCGAACCAGCCGGGCGCCCCTGGACCCGGGAACCGTACGACGCTCCACCTTCAACAAAAGATCTTCCGACATTGGGAACAACCCTAAAAAATCCACCAACTGACAGTGTTTTCCAGCATATCATTGTGCGGAACACAATGACCCTGCCAGCAACTAAACAGACATGGAAACGAAAGTCGCCTGCATCCGACAGAGCTACCACCGAGGATTCAGGAGCCGACATCAGGCAGCCACGTTACATGGCAAAAACCGCTGTCGTCGTCCAGACACCCGGAGAAACCGCAATGATTTTGCTGTATGTCCAGAGGATCCGCAGAGACAGAAACCCGGACACAGCACAAATCGTCGGAATTTTTGAAACGCGGCAGCATACCCGCGAGAACAGCCTCCATCAACTCCAGCGGCTTTGTTTTGCGGTGAATTCGCGGATGTCGGGAAATTCCAACACGCGTCAGGCCATGTCTCTCAGAGCATCATCGGCGATGTAACGGCGTTTAACACGGCGGCGGAACTTGTGCAGCCAGCGATCCTCGCCGTCGTTGGTTTCCCGGAAAAAGGAACCGGAGAGCAGCCGATAGAAGAAGAGCAGTACAAAGGCCCCGACTACGGCAGCGAAAAAACCGCGGACACTGATGGGGTCAATTGTCATATCCCGCCAGAAGAACATCGCTGTTCCGCATCCAATCACACTTCCGGCAATGCCAGTCAGCATGGTGGAAACAGCCCCACCTGGGTCCCGGCCGGGAAGGATGGCCTTCGCCGCAAGCCCTGTCAGAGTACCGAAACCCACCCAGCGCAGCAGCTCATTAACGCTCGACCTAAGTATTTCCACGAACTCCGACTCGGACATCGCGCCTTCTCCATTGCGTGCGGTACGCCCTTTTAATTCCCCTGATCGTCAAAACCGGCCTGTCTGACACAATCGGAATTTCTTCTCAGCACTCCCAGGTCCGGGGGCTTCCAGGTGCCTCCGGGCGAATCGGCCGGAACTGCCGTTCGACAAGCAAGCCAGGAGCGGATCCACGAGGCTCAGCGGTTGGGCGGAAGCCCCCGGCTGTGTTATGCACCGAAGGTGCGCGCGCTGGAGATGGCGTTGGTGGGACGTTGGAAAGCAACTTTGCCCGCAGGCTGCCCCCATGCGGCTGATCAAACGCTGTGTGGCGTGTGGTCGATGTCAATCGGCCGGTCAGGATTTGGTGAGTTCGTGATGCGGTTCCGGCCGCGTTGGCACGCACCGTTACCGGGGGATTGACATCCACTGCACGCCTTGTCACGGTGGAGCGGATCCAAAGAACGAAATCAGGTGTTCTTAACTCGGTTTCATCATCTCAGCTTCGCCTTCCCACAGCGCCCGCAGTCCCCATTCGGCAGAATCCAAAAACGTCATTCATTTTCCGACGGTTTTTCAGATGCCATGAGAGATTTTGACGCTGTTGTATCTGCGCCGGGTAAAGTTTCTGAGTGACCCTTTCCAGCACAAGTCTTTGGATGCTGCGCTATGAACATTCTGCAATCACGCCATTGCATCGACCGCTATTTCCGGTCCGTCGTCTGCATACTGATGGTCCACAGCTCCTGCAGCAGCAGCTTTGCTGATGAACCTGCGGATAAAACGAAGACATCTTCGCCGGGCGTGTCGGTGCAAGAGATAGCGCCAAGTCCGGTTTTGAGCCTCGGCGCAGGCCAGCAGGCCTCAACTTCGATGGTTGAGGATTCGCCGTCTGGATTCCCGCTCCCGCCTGCCACTTACACGCCCGCTGCCGTCGTTCGGCAGCCGCGTCTGCTCACCGCCGGACAGAGAGTCGCAGAGATCGTGATCCAGTTCCCTGGCAAATCCCGCTATGCGGTGACTGTCAATGGTACCGAACACCGAGTTTCCGGCAGTGAGCTGCACCTTCGCACGAGTATCAGTCAGCGGACCGGAGCAGAAGTACGAATCTCTGTGCGCCATCTTGGCCTGGCGCCGGAAGTTCAGCTGGGAGCGAATGCACTGAAGTTTTCAGAAACAGTCAGAGCTCGGGAAAGCAGCGAGGACAACAAGTCAATCATGCGTCTTCAGGCCGGCGACGGATCAAATATCGAGTCGCAAGCTGACAGGAACAACGAGCGGCAGAGCGAACGCTGCATTCTGCTTCATGCTGGGGATCGTGTCAGGATCTCCGCGACAACTCCAGAGACGAAATAACACGACAGGCGTTGTATCATTCAACCCTGAAGTTCACTCGCGGTGGCTGGGATTCCTGAATGCCCAGCACGGAATTGACTTCGCCGCGGGTTTTCTGGAGCAGACTGTCTCGCAGTGTCTGTCGGCGAGACAGCTGTTCTGATTTTTCCGCATTCAGTCGAGAACTGTGCATGGCCTCGACATAGGGGGACCATCTCAGCCCGATCAGGTCGAACACTGTTGGATAGATGGTGCTGCTGCCGAGGATGATGTTGGTCTGCAGGGAACTCTCGTCCTGAGGCAGGGGGCGGAAGAGGATTCCGACACCTGGGATGTCTTCAAGGCCTGGAACGCCGCGGTCTGTGCGGGACGCCTTGAGTGCTACTGTATAGCGGCTGATCTCTCGCAGTTCGTAGCTGCTTGTCTGCACGTCCGTGTGCAGTAAGTGGCGATTAATTCTTCCCAGATGCTTTTCGTCGGCTCGGACAGGTTCGCGTACTTTTGTTGTGAACTGATAGTCGAAGCTGTAGACGATGGAGTTTCCGTCCGGCTGGATGACGGGCACAATTTCAAAGCCTGTACCTGTTTCAAATTTGTAAACGGCTGGATCGGGAATGAGTTTTTCAAGTTCAGAGCCGGGCTGGTATTCAGGTGCCTGACCGGGGATGGTTTGGATGGGTGCACTGCTGCCGACGATTCCTGTTGCTGTGCCGCCGCTCAGCAGTTTCACCCCACCGATAAAAGTTGGGTCCTGAGTCAGATTACCGTATTCATTGATAAGGGCCTTTGCTCCCTGCATCGCTTCCGTCATCAGAATCTGTCGGGGCGGCAGATTGAACTCGAACGATGCTCCAGGGAGGACCCGCGCCATGGTTCGGTTATTTGTCAGGATGGTCGTGGTTTCAATCTGACCGAGCGTAACGTCCCACGAGCGTGAGACGCGGCGGATTCTCTGGAAGGCCGGAGCATAAAACTGGGCATCTACATCCTCTTCCACGGCAATCGCCAGCCGCTTGAGATAGTTGTCAACATTTGAGGAGTGGTGTCGGATGGCTTCCATCAGATCGACGGACTGCTGTTCCTGTTCATCCATGAACTGCTCCAGCAGTCGTTTGGATCGCAGCTTTTCGCGGGAGGTTTCGAACGACTGGCGGCAGGCATCCAGACGACCTCGCTGGGCCGCGTATTCTGCGTCTTTTTCAACCAGTCGGGCTCCGTCGCCCTCATCCAGAATAATATCCACACGCGGGTTTTTAATGCTGATGATGAAACGGTCTGCAGCACGTTTGCTGGCAATAGCCCTGCGGGCCAGATCCTGAAGTTCATTCGTCTGCATTTCGCTGATGGCCTGGCGAATGCCGCCGGTATCGGCGTCGTTCACGGGCCGCAGTGTTGCTCTTTGAAATGCGAGCGACGCAACCTCGGACAGATTCCGCAGTCCGGCCTTTGCTGCTGATTCGGCATTGACAAACGCCTCGCGATCCTGGGCATACGCCTGCTGCAGGTGCTCATCCGATGGCAGCAAAGACCACTCAAGACTCAGGTTGCGATACTCCAGTTCGCTTGTCATTTGAGCTTTTAACGCCTCAGCCATCTTCACTGTCGCCAGCTGGGCGGGGCTGAGCGTTCCAGGAGTTGAGATGGTGTTCTGGAAAAAAGTAACTGTGCTGGGAAATCGATAGGTCCGCGAGGAATTGAAGAACACTTCCTCGTCAATCTTTGCGTCAACCCGCATGGCTTTCGAAATGTGTTTCGAAAGTGGATTTCCGTGGCTTGTCAGCTGAGTCAGCGAGCGGAGATTTTCCCGTTCGCGAAGTGGCAATTCGCCAGCGATCAATTGTTCAAAACGCATCATGATCCGCTGCCGGATCGGGTGGTCGGCATGAGCCAGCACGAACATTGCACCAGCAAGGCTGATGGTGTCCATAGAGTTCAGCGACAACAGTTTGTTCTCTGTGTTCAGCAGCTCAGAATCCAGCTCTTCAAGTTCTCCGATAAAGTCGCCACCGAAGAATGCGTACAGGTAGCGTCGATCACGCATCAGTTTATCCTGAGCGATCTGATCCAGCGGCAGTGATTCTCCGGTCGCAGGATCGACGGTCGGCACCGGTGGACAGAGATTTGGATACATCCCCTGATCTGCCTCCAACGCAACTTCGCTGGCAACCTCCTGAACGGCTCGCCGCATCAGCTGACCGGAGGCGTTCACCAGGAATCGCGCGTGCTGCACTTCCCGATTGATGCGTTCATAGACCACGTCCATCCGATTTCCGTGCTCGCCATTGACCTGTACTGTGTGGATCCCCACTTTGACCTGCCCCACTGGCGTATCCAGCTGGTGAATCATGCGGCAGATCCGGTTAAGCCCCTTGATGGGCCCTCGCAGTTGAAGGCGGTTGGCCCCCACCACGGAAATTGAGACCTGTGCCACGGGATCTCGCGATTCCAGTTTCCCTTTGGCGTAACTGTTGCGGTCTGCTATGCCCGCGGCCACCTCGCGCCGAAACTGTTCGGCGACTTTGCGGTCCTCGTCCTGCTCGGCACCAAGCAGACGGTTGCGTTCCTGGATCTCCTGGTTTTGAGCATTGGCAATCTGAGAAGGCAGTCCGGTGTCAGCGTTGAGAAGCCTCTCGAGTGTAGTCTTTTCGGCGCTGAGTCTCTCCTGCGCGGCTTTGCTGTCCTCAAGCCGAACCTGCAGCTGCCGAAGGGTGATCCTCTTTCGCTGCAGATCGTTGAACTTATCCCTTGCCGTTTGCAGGTCCTTTCGAAGAGTCCCTATGTTGGCAGGGGCCGGCATTGCATTGATCTGAGGTTCAAGCCTGCCAATTTCAGCTGCGGTCGCCGCGATTTCATTGTCAACCTTTGTGATGTCCGCATCAACCGATTTACCATCTCCACCGGTAATTGCGCGGGCGGCGTTCTCCACTTCTGTCGCGGCGTATTTGCGTTGCAGTTCCTTCTGCCGGTTTTCTTCCAGATCGCGTCGAGCCTCTTCAAGGCGGCGTTCGATGTCCCGGGTTTTGACCGCAGCATCGACCGCCAGCTGCTCCTGGGTTCGTCGCTTATCCACTGCTGTTTCCGCGACAGTTCTGGCCTGTTCGGCAAACTTCTGTGCGTCGTCGTAACCGGTCTGGTTCAGATCCTGAATGGTGCGATTGATGATTTCGGCGATGTGCCGTGCATCGCGGTAGTAGTACAGGTTGACAACACGAGTATCCACGCGGTCTCCGGGATTCAGGTCATCCTGCCGAAACCCCGGTGCCAGAAACTGCGGATACTCGACCTGATCGCCACGAGAGGCTGCCTGACCTAATGAAAAGCTGTAGGAACGCGTGGGATGAGCCCAGCCTACCGTATCTGTTATCGAGGACTTGACTGCGAGCGCATAGTTGCCTGGTTCGATGTCCGAAAATACAAGCCCTATCGATTTTCGATCGCGCGAGAGCTCTGGTTCCTGGCTTGGAGCTTTTTCAACAGCGGACCCGGTGTGCAGCAACCGGAATCCTGCAC
>JBJTOP010000191.1:0-6928 GCA_046074645.1 Planctomycetaceae bacterium
CAAGGGCGAATCTCCTGCTGAGCCGCATCACACTGCCCTGAGCCGCCGGACGGCAGTCCGCGGGCAACTCACCCCGCAAACGCACTCGCAGCGGCCCTCGACAGCGCTTACCCGCAGTGCAAAATTCCCGCTGGGTTGGCGGCCCAAAGGTGCATGGCACCTGCAGCGAAAATCCCAGTGAATTTATTGGCATCTGCATCGTTTGGTGCGGCACCGGGGACAGTCCCCGCGGGCGAGGCGGCAGCCCTGAAACAGCGGCGGTTGGCCGGGCGGTAGAATCGTCACAAACCGAAGAATCCCCAGAAACCGCAACGACTGCGCGGTTGCCGGGGACAGTCCCCGCAGTCGCAGACACAGGGGAAATGAGGTGGGCCGTGGCCGACAAAAAGGGCCCGTTACTGCCCAAAGGTGCATGACACCGGCAGCGACGGTACTTTGGATCCACTCCACCGTGACAAGGCGTGCGGGGGGATTTCAATCCCAGGTAACAGTGCGTGCCAGCGCTGCCGGAACCGCATCGGGAACGCAGCAAAGCCTGACCGGCCGATTGACCTCGACCGCACGCCACACAGCGTTTTTGCGACTCGATCAAGCTGCGGAATGTCAGCTGGAAGGCAGCACTGAAAACATCCCAATTTGCCTGTGTTCGCGCCGTTTCATCATCCCAGCTTCGCCGTCCCGCAGACCGGGCTCGATGGTTGGCACGGTGGCAAATGCTGGATGAATGCTCTTGCTGAATCTACGATACTACGGCATGACTGGAAACCGGATCTCGGATAGTTTTGGCTTCGCCCGGTCCTGTGCCCCTTGCTATTCACTCTCACAGAAACATCCGAACATGAATCCAGACGGTACTCCAGCCAACAACCTGCCGCCACGAGATGTGCAGAAACGGGGTCTTCACAGAACGATGACTCTCGGTGGCCAGTATGCGACGCGGAATTACACAGTCAGGCACCTGCAGGATCTGAAGGGCAAGGCGATTCTGACAGAGACCATGCCATTCACGATCAACGAGGCCGTGGCGGCCGAAGAGGCGGGTATCGATACCATGAAGGTTCGGTTTGACCCGAAGAATCCCTCCAGCGCGATTGCCATTCGCAAAGCGGCTCCGAATACCTTCATGACTTTCTGCATCGGGCTGACGAAGGTCGCGACGGTGGATGAGGCAGTGCGGGCCGGTTTTGATGCGATGGAGGCCGGTGCTGACGGAGTGATGTGTCAGTGGGGGCCGGATTTCATTCAGGCTGTCGCGCGCGTTGGAATTCCCGTGCAGGCTCATACCGGTCTCGTACCGCGGCTTTCCACCTGGACCGGAGGCCTGAAAGCCGTTGGGAAAACTCTGGCAGAGGCCGTCCGGATTTTCAGGCAGATTCAGTCGTTCGAGGAAGCCGGTGCGTGGGCAGTCGAGGTTGAGGTGATCCCGGCGGAGCTTTTGAAAGAGCTCTCCAGTCGCACGCGCCTTGTGACCTCATCCATTGGCGCGGGCAGTGGCGGAGACATTCAGTTTCTGTTTGCCGAAGACATCCTCGGCAATCATGCACCACCGTATCCGCGGCATACGAAACAGTATCGCAACCTGTTCCGGATGGAGCAGGAGCTGCAGACCGAGCGCGTCGAGGGCTTTCGCGATTTCATCAGAGATGTGCAAAGCGGAGGGTTTCCCGGTCCCGAGCATATCGTGAAGGCCCCCGAGGGGCTGATCGATCAGTTTCTTGCGGCGGTTGCTGCAGACGGCTGACGCCTGAGATCATCCCGCAACGGCCGATTGGCATCGGCCGGACGGTCACACGCAGCGGCGGATGTGTGCTGCTGGAAAACGGCGTTGGCAGGGACGTTTGCCCACAGGCTGCCGCCATGCGGCTGGGACATGCGGGTGCATGGCACTTTTGTGCCGTCTCACTGGCGTGGTTGGGCGTCGGGCGGGGGAACTGGGTTGTTATCGGTGATGGCGACATCGCAGAACGTGAGTGCTGCGAGGCCGTTTTGTCCGTAGAGGATGTTATCGGGGTTCCAGCTGTCGCTGTCGAGGTAGGTGATCCTGTGAGCCTGAGAAGGGTGTTTGAGCTGCAGTGTGAGGCGGTTTCCGCTGGCGGAGCCGGCAAGGACGTGTTGTTTTTCACCATCGAGGGAAAATTGACTGGCGAGGCTTTCTGACCATGTAACAGGCTGGTTGAATTCGAGCACCAGTGTTCTGCGTTCGCTGGACAGGAAGAACGCTCGCAGCAGGTTTGGCGGATCGAAATTCCCGGCTGGATGCTGGTAGATGTGGTGCTGAATCATGGGGTGCAGGAAGCGTGCGAATTCGGCATAGCCTGCGGCCGGGAAGTGGCAGCCACCCGGCGGTTTGACTCCGAGAGTGGAGAGGACGCTGAGGCGAGAGAACAGTCGTGGCAGATTGCGCTGGACTTCGCGGAGTCGATTATCAGAGCCATCGATGCCCATTGCGCAGGACTTTGGCCAGATCTGAAACGCATAGAAGTGCTGGATATTGGGATAGTCCTGTTTCCAGCTGGCTGCGAGCTGCATGAAAAACTGGCGGTAGGTTTCGTATCCAAAGCCGCCGGTCGGTCCATCAGCGCCCTGGTCATTTTCGCCCTGGTGCCAGATGACCGCGCGGATGCCGTGTGTGAGGCGGGCTTCGCGGACGCGCCAGAGCAGGCGGCCGTAGATGGTGTTCGCATCGGTTGGATCAGCGGGGTTCCGCTGATGCTGGTCAATGCGAGTACCGCCGACAGCGCCATTGAGAATGCAGACGGGGATGCGTTCGCTTTCGACAATTCGGCGTCCGAGTTCCATTCCCCAGTAGCCGATTTCCGAGCGACCGCCTGGGCTGCGCGCTTCAGCGGGCGCCCAGAGTTTCAGTCGAGAGCCGTTGGGGTCTCCGGCAGTGGCACCGAAGGTGCGGACCCAGTCATTCGCTTTCAGGGGGTTGTCCTTCCCGAAATCGGTGGCAACGGCGTTGGACTGGCCGATGATGATGAAAGCATCGCCGCAGACGATGTTGGCAGCGCGGTGGAGAATGGTTTCGATACCGTTCTGACTGCAGCCGAACTCGGTGCGATATCGGATGAGTCCGGGTTTGAGTTTGACCGCGAGACTGTACTGGGAGTCGGGATCAGGTTTTGCGGTTTCCGTGGCGAAGAGCTGATCGTCTGCGAAGACTTTCAGAAACACGGAATCTGCGGTTTCCGTAAGTTTACCGGCGTATCGCAGTGTACCGAAGGACGCATCAGGAGCAGTGTTGCTCTGACGGGTGATGAACTGATTGTCTTCGGGCTGTTCGAATACTGAAAGCGGTGGACTGATCCAGGGATCCTGAGACGAGGGTGGTTCCTGCACGGCGATGGTGGCCGACTGGTGGATGGGAGCACCGCCGTTTTCTATGGTGGCGGTAATCTTTAGTTGTCCGCTGCCGAGACTGCGGTTGAGGACGAGGTTTTCGGGAGTGGTTGTGGTGATAGCGGCGACGTCATCGATGGTCCATTGCACTTTGAGCTGAGCGGCATTTTTCGCCTGCATTGCTGCGAGATTGGAGATTTGGGGAGTGACTTCGATGGTTTGTCGTCCATCCCACGACTCCGGGGCGGCGAGAGTAAACGCAGGTTCGGGAATGTCATCGACGATGGTGATGGCGATGTCCTGTGATTTCAGATGATCGGGATAGATGGCTGTGACAGTGAGCGTGGCCTGCAGGGGATTGTCGGTGAGCTGTGATCCGGACGTGTCATCTGACGGCTGCGTGGCTGGATGAGCGACGACGCGTCCTGCCTTGAACTCATAGCTCAGTCGATCAGTGGCGACGACCGTCTGCTGACCGTTGCGATTGAGCATCCAGATAATTTTTTGGGCGCCATTGGCAGTGAGTTGAATGGGGGCGGATTGGTTTTCGAGGACTGTGAGTTTGGTTGTGGAGACGGCGAATTCGGTGCCTGGTCGCACGATCACTCCGGAGAGCATCTGAGCGGGCTTTTGATTTTCGTACTGCAGCTGAATCCAATCTGATGAGCGCGCGACGCTGGAGATCCGCACTTCATCGATATCACCGGCGAAGTCGTAGTTGTTGTACCAGCCGCCGAGGTAGAGTCGGGCTGGGGTTTTAATGTTCAGAGGGCTGCCACTGCGTTTGCTGGTACCATCGAGCACACCGTTGACGTAGAGTTTTGCTTCGCCAGCGCGATAGGTGTGTACGACGTGTGTCCACTGGCCGCGGGGGAGTCGGCTGTCGCTGGAGACATTTCCATCGGAGAAATAGCAGTCCATGCGAATATGGGGTGGGCTGCGGAACTGCATGACAACTTTTCCCTGTCCCGCTTCGTTTCCCCAGCCGATCAGTGTGGAGTTCATTTCTTCGGTGCGAAACCAGAGTTCTGTGCTGTGTTCTTCGGAACCGACTGGCAGCGCAGTGATTTCTTCGCCTCCGGAAATGCCTTTGCGATCAGCAAAGTGTCGAGCGGCTCCGATGACCCCTGGGGTGCTTGATGTGCCGGTATCCATTGCGGAGGTGTGACCGACTTCATCGACCTGTGGATCAGACAGGTGCCAGACACTGCGGTAATGGTTGGATTCGTTGAAAACGGCCTGGCCGCTGGACAGGCTGGTGGCAAAGGGATTGCCCCAATGGAGCCGCAGTTCCTGTCTGGCGTTTCCGAGGATCAGGGGGACGCGAACCCAGACGGAGGCAGTGCCGGCGGAGGCATCCCAGTGTTCGATCTGGAAGTCGAGTAATTCGCCGGTGGGAGCGGCGACGCGGAGATCTTCGCCGTGGGGCATGAGTTGCGAGAAGTCAAGAAAATCCCGATGGATTCGGAGGAGTACCGGGAAGTTTTTGAGTTGCACACTGGCGGGCAGATTTGCGCCTTCGGGTGTCGTGAGCAGCCAGATGGAGCCGGAGTGTTTCCAGTTCTGCAGGGCGTTTTGCTTGCTTTCGGGTTGCTGTGCAGCGTTGGTATCCCAGAGGGTTTTGAGGAGCGCGAACATCTGTGGATCGTGTTTTTCCAGTTGTTCGCGGTTGAAGGGGAAGAAGTCATTGGTGGAGAAGAAGGCTTCGCTGGATTCGGCGAAGTATTCCATGGGGTTGGTCATGGCGTAGGCGCGAACAATCTCTGAGCGACCATCACCAAAGCGTTGTTCGACCTGCTCGTAGAGTTTTCTGCTGCGGGCGTTTTCGAACGCAGCCTTGAGCTGTGGATTGTCGAAGCCATCGGGGAGTGTGCGGTCGTGGTAAGCGTGAGCCAGTTCGTGCAGGGTGAAGTTGGGCATTCTTCGAGTTTCGCGTTCGAAGATGCGAACGTTGCTGAATTCGACGCCTTTGGCCATGGCGGGATCGCGTCCATTGTCTTTCAGCCAGCCGGCGCCGGGATGATACTCAGCCCGTGGCTGTTCACCCTGATATTCCGGTGAAAACCAGATCGGAACTTTGCGCAGTTCCACGACGGCCGGCGGCGGAACAACTCGGATGATTTCCTGAAGCTGGGCGGTGAAGAGTGCCAGTGCCTTTTCGGTGGCCTCGGGCTGTTCAGTGAGCAGACTGTCACGGACATGGACGGTCCAGCCCTCGATGTTCTGAGTTTTCCATTCGGGATCAGCAGCCGCGGCAGTGGGAAGGAGGGAGCTGAGAAGCAGGAGGGCAGTCGGCAGCAGTGCTGCCATGGGACAGGTCATTGGGTGCGATCCTGGGAGGGTGGGCGGCGACGACAGGGCCGCCAAAACAGCGCGAGGAATTCCGGCGTTTTGAAAGCCGGTGGAATCTGGCTGGACGGATGGTATCAGTGCACACGCGCGTTCCACAAGCGGCCTCGAGTCTTCATGGTTGCACTCACCACAGCCAGAGTGGATACTGCGAAGCTGGTCTGCCTGCTTCCGCAACCCACACGCGCGAAGGTCCCCTCCATGCGTCTCCTGATTCTGCTCACAGCGTTTGTTCTTTGTTGTCATGCCCCCTGCCCTGCCCCGGCTCAGGAGTGGCGGACCATCACGCCGGATGTGATCTACGGCCACAAGGCCGGGATGGCTCTGACCTACGACGTGATTCGGCCGACGGAGAATGCCAACGGAGCAGTGGTGCTGTTCATGGTCAGCGGTGGCTGGGTATCGACGTGGGCAGCGCCGGAAACCGTGGTTCGAGCTGAGAAGAGGGGATTGAATCTGTTCGAGAAGATTGTGGATCGCGGCTACACGCTGGTGCTCGTGCGTCACGGCAGCAGTCCGTATTTCAAAGTCCCGGACGCGGTCGCTGACGTGAAGCTGGCGGTGCGTCACGTGCGTCAGCAGGCATCAAGCTGGAATGCGGATCCACAGCGCATTGGTGTCTGCGGCGGGAGTGCTGGCGGGCATCTGTCGCTGGTGCTGGGCACCATGGGTGACGACGGTGACCCGGACGCTGCGATTGAGCTGGAGAAGACGGCGAGCCATGTGCAGGCGGTGGCGGCGTATTTTCCGCCAACGGATATTCGCGAATATGTCAATCATAAGACGCTCAGCCGCCAGTTTCCGGCGATTGTGTTTCCGGACGACCAGGCGGTGGACGTATCACCGCTGTTGTCGGTCACAAAGCGATCAGCACCTACGCTGTTGATTCACGGGGACAAAGACGAGCTGGTGCCGATCTCGCACAGCGAGCGTTTTCATGCGGCGATGCAGACGGCGGGAGCGGTCTGTGAACTGGTGGTGATGCCCGGAGCGGCTCACGGATTCCCGGGAGCTCAGGGTCAGCAGGCAGAAAAGGCGCTGCTGGATTGGTTCGATCAGCATTTAGCGAAGCCGACCGAGCAGAAGTGAACTGCATCCCCGCAGGCTGCCGCCCAATGGCGTTGACTTTCTGGCAGAAAGAGCATCTGGCTCCCCTCTCCCCGGGAGATCGTGCAGCTTTCAACGCCTTGCGGGGCTGGGGTTTGAGCAAAAAAATGACCTTCATGTTTCCTGTGAA
>JBJTOP010000192.1:0-19611 GCA_046074645.1 Planctomycetaceae bacterium
GCAGCTTGTCGTAACTTTGGCCCTCCTGCAGACCTCTGATCCAGGTCTCGGCCGTATAAAGCGCCATTCGCTCGGCCATCCCCGCCAGCAGCGCAATCTGAACCTCTATGTTAAATTTTCGCCCCAGCACGTCCTCCGCCAGCACATCGAGGATCAGGAGTTTGCCGTCAGCACTGAGCTTGTTATGGACGGTGTTGAGGAATGTGATGTCGGTCACCGGTGGCTGTCCGACCAGCACCGTATTGATCAGGCTGATGGTGAGCATCTTGCGATCAGCGTTTCCGAACAGCATTTTGAAGGCATAGTCGATGAGTGGATCAATTCCGATGGCCATAGACACCTCGCAGGACGAATTTGGGCTGAAGCACGATGAATCAAGGAGAGTCAATTGAATTCGCACCCGAGGGTAGAAGACTATCATGCACTAAATCAAGCTGCAGTCGCGGGAAACCTCGGAATGTCAAAAATCTACCGATGGAAATTACGGTTTGGAGCGACTGTTGACATTCTGCACCAGAGGGCAACCAGAGGTGCCAAGGACCTGCTGCTTTACGAAACACAGCCGGGGGCTTCCGCCCGACCGCTGGGTCCAACCGCAATGTCAGCCGCATGGCGGCAGCCTGCGGGCAGCGGATCATTCGCGGCTGGCCGCTTCGTTGTGGTCCCAGGATCCGTAAACACGCAGTCCGTCCCCTGCGGGAAAGTGGTGCGAAGCGGGGGGGGGCCGGGCGTGTTTCAGCCGTTGGAGGGCAGCCAGTCGATTAATTGATCGAATATCTCAGCCCGATTGGGTTCAAATTCCAACGTATGTCTGGCCGCCGGCCATTCGATGACTGTGAGTTGAGGCAGGTGCTGTTCAGACAGCCAGGTTTTGGTGGCGAGGTTATCGACGATCTGATCGTGACCGGCCAGCATCAGCAGAGTGGGCCGGTGGAACAGCCTGAGTTTTTCGAGGATGATAGTGTCCAGATCGCTGCCGGCATTGATGAGTGAACTGGAAACAGTGTGGAGTGCCAGCGGGTCAGCTGCGATGAAGTTCTGAGCGTTGCTGTCGTTTGTAAACAGTGCGGGGTCATCGAGTGGAATTGGCACATACGGACGACAGATTTCGAAAATCCTGGCCAGTCGCAGCTGTTGACTCTGTTTCCAGTTTGGCCGCAGCTTTGGA
The DNA here is from genome assembly GCA_046074645.1 of Planctomycetaceae bacterium. Classification (GTDB taxonomy): domain Bacteria; phylum Planctomycetota; class Planctomycetia; order Planctomycetales; family Planctomycetaceae; genus SXXK01. The sequence continues at coordinate 1,169 of JBJTOP010000192.1, forward strand.
AAGAGGCCTGGGTAAAGCAGCGTGAGGCTGGTGCATTCGTTCGGAAACAGTGCTGCGGTGGCGGCAGCGATTTTGGCCCCCCAGCTGAGTCCCAGCAGGTGCAGCGGGGTTTGGGTGGAATGTTCGGCGACGGCAAGGCGGCGGAGTGTGCGCAGGTCGTGTATCAGCTGCATCCCGTGTTCGGCGTGTCCGCGACCGCGGCCGTTGAGTCCTGATCCGCGGCGGTCGGCGAAGTAAACGTCGAAGCCGGCACTCGCCAGCCGTTCAGACGAATACTCGTACCAGCCTGAGTGACTTTGAATGCCGTGTGTTGCCAGCACAATTCCGCGGCAGCCGGCGGATTGCCAGTGGCGGAAGGCCAGCAGCCGTCCATCGGATGTCTGTACGCGACGAATCTCACAGCGGATCATCGCGGTACGACCTCCTCAACCGCTCGCGCGAAGGCGCTCCAGGTGCCTTCATCATAGAGCACAAACCGAACCAGCGGAGGCTGGTGGTGCCAGCGGATGAAATCCATGGTTGTCTTGACGAGATTATTGGCAGCAAGGTCCAGCGGGTAACCGTAGGCTCCGCAGCTGAGTGCGGGCATTGCGAGCGACTGGCAGTTGAGCTGTACAGCATGAAACAGGCACGCACGACAGGCAGCGGCCAGCTGTTCAGGTTCGCCCTGACGTCCGCCGCGCCAGACCGGGCCGACCGCGTGGAACACGTACTTTGCCGCAAGCTGACCGGCACCGCTGACGACAGCACTTCCGGTGGCACAGCCCTGCGGATACTTCGCTGATGTCTCGCGCAGAATTTCCGGACCACCTGCCCGGTGAATGGCACCATCCACTCCACCACCGCCGGCCAGCTGACTATTTGCTGCGTTGACGATTGCATCCACCTGCTGACGCGTGATGTCCCCCTGCACCAGTTCCATGCGGCAATTGCCAAGTTTGATGATCATGGGGCTGAGTCCTGCTGGGTGGGGACGACGATTGTCCGACCGCCGCGTCCGGAAGAGATCCCGAATACGATGTATTCGGCCTGTTCTTCGGTGAGGTTGGTCATCTGATGCACTTCACCGGCATCCACGATGACGGTGTCCCCCGGTCCCATGTCGCGGCGCTGAGCACCCACGCGCATTTCCACCTGACCACGAATCAGCACAAAGACTTCCTGCATGTCCTGGTGCAGGTGCAGCCGGAATGACTGGTGACCGGGCAGCACGGCCCAGTTGAGCATTTGCAGATGGCCAGCCTGAAAATCTTCACGTGTAGCAATGACGCGTTTGAGCACCCCTGGGGTCCGGGGATCTTCGTGAGAGGCCGGTGTGAGCGGACTGTTGTCCGCGGCAATCCATTTCATGAGTTTTCCGTGGTTTCCGAGACAGCGTGGATGCACGGCGATGAGCATAGCAGAACGGAATTCATCGCGGGAGACTTCATGGCGATTCGTGTTGATTTTTGTGAACGTGTCGTCAAACCACGTGCGTTTCGTTTGCCGCAGGGGAAATCCGATGCGAATGCGCTTGACGGGGGCGCAGAGAATCTCACCTGTCTGCGGAATCGAACTCATCCGCAGCGACGGCCCGTTCAGGTCGTCTTCAGGTCGTCTTCAGGTGGTCTTCAGGTCGTCCTCAGGTGGTCATTTTGCGAACAGTTCTGCGCTGGATTTCCAGATGCCCCAGGCGGCGGCCAGCAGGAGTGCTGCGGTGGAGATTCCGAGTGCGGTGTCCCAGAGTCTTCCGGGGCGGAGCCTTTCATCGGTCACATGGCGGCGAAAGTGAATGGCGGCATAGCCCAGCATCGGGAGCATGACGGCCTGGGTGAGCCCGGCAATGCGGATGAGCGTTACAGGTTCGGGCACCAGCAGGAAGGCGGCCACGCAGACCAGGGGAAGGATGGTTGAGATGATGCGAACAAGTCGAGCCCGCGCATCGCTCTCGTGGTCGCGGGTGGTGAGTCCGATGACTCCGCAGAAATCTGCGATCATGCGAGCGTTGCCGGCGTTGGCCACGAGGAACGTCGAGTACAGCACTGCGAACGCGCCGCACAGAAACAGCCATCGGGCATATTCACCGAAGATCGGCACATAACTGCGGGAAAGCGTGCTGACCATCCGCATTCCTTCCGGATCGCGGCCTTCAGAATGCAGCACAATCACGCCCATCAGGTAGAAGGCCGCCGTGGCGAGCGTGTAGATGATCATGGAGGCGAAGGCATCCCACTTCATCACAGCGAACCAGCCCTGGGCCCGTTCAAGCCAGCCGCTGGAGGGCTCACGCGGGCCGACGGAGCGAGCGTAGCCCTTTTCAATGCACCAGTAGGGATAGCTGATCAGCTCCGTCGCACCAACTCCGATGATGCCAAACGTTGCGAGTGCTGTCACGAGAGCTTTATCGCCGGAAGGCAAACCGAAACTGAGTCCCTGCAGGAAGTCGCCGGTCGACAGGGCGAGTGGAGTTTGCTGCAGGGCGAAGACGTTGCCGATGGTGATGAAGGTGAAGGCCACAACGAGGGCCACGGAAAACACTTCCACCATTCGATAGCGACCAACGAAGAGAACCACAGCCGTGATGATACCAAGTGCCGCTGCCCACCACTTATCGTCCCGCGTCGGCGGATCCACAAGACTCACGCCAGACGCATCCACGAGCGGTTTTCCGGCGAGTGCCAGCCGCTGGATCTCTGCACCGCGTTCACCAAGCTTTTCAAGGTCCCCCTGAATACGGAGCATCACGCGGTCGCGTTTTTCGGAATCAGCGGAGCGTCCTTCCTGTCCCTGACTTCCGGCCCACTTCACCCACGCATCAATCTCCTTCGTGGAAGGGCAGAGGGTGGCGACGGCGTAGTCGCCGGTGAGTGGCAGTGTGAGCGACAGAGACTGGCCAACACCGCCGGCGATGCCACCCAGCTGGGCGGTGGAGGTCGAGATCATCAGCAGCCAGAAAAGCACAATCCAGTTCATGCCAAACAATCGCGGCCCGGGGACGCGATTGAGCGAAGCCAGGGTGGTCTCACCGTGACTGATCGCAAATCGTCCGAATTCAAGCTGGACGAAAACCTTCACAATGCAGCCGGCGAGGATCAGCCAGAGCAGAGCGATGCCTGCCTGAGCCCCCGTTTTGGTCGTCATGATCAGTTCACCGGAACCGACGATATTTGCCGCGATGATCAGACCAGGGCCGATGTGGCTGAGAATCTGCAGTGGACGGCGCGGGGGTGCGGCAATCGCTGACGGATCGCGACGATCAACCATTGAAGGATCCATGCCTGCTATTCCCCTGTGGACTGGTGGGTGGTGGTTTGCGTGGCTTTCGCGGGGGCGTCAGCATACAAACATCCGGCACGCATTCCACTGACCCGGCCTTCCACGGGAATTTCCATCCTTTTCACGGCTCGCAGCAGCCGGAAGACTGCATCCCGACCACAGACTCACTAGACTACGGAAACTCATTGGAAAGCCCGCTTTCACTGCCGAATTCGCTTGACACCCGGATCACTGATGTTCTTCTTTTCGTTCATCCTGACAGCTCTCCTGTGGCTGGTTCACGGCACGCTGCCGGTGCACACGCTGCCCACACCGCTGCCGGACGGGCTCCAGTCAGCCGCTGACGACACGGGCAGCGACACTGACACTGACACCGGCACTGGCACTGGCCCCGGTGCAATCAGCAGCGCACCGGGCACAGTCGTGCCGACAGACGTCACAAAAACGCGCGCGGTTCCCACCGACCCCGCCACAGTCACTCGCCGAACCTGGCTGCTCACCTGCTACTGTGCTGCCATCATCCTCTCCTCACTCTTCGGCGGCTGGTTGCCATCAATCTGGCAGATGACTCACACGGCCACTCAAACCCTGACCAGTTTTGTTGGCGGATTAATGCTGGGAATCGCCGTATTCCATTTGCTTCCGCATTCCCTGCACGGCCACCAGACGCCCGATCAGATGGCGTGGTGGCTGATGGCCGGCATCCTCGCCATGTTTCTGCTGATCCGCTGTTTCCATTTTCACCATCACGGACCGCTGGAAATATCGACGGAAAAAGAAGACCCCTGTGCCGACCACCCGCCGCTGCTCCCGCAGGTCGATCATCCGCGCAGCGGTACCAATCGCATCAGCGCCGCGGCGATGGACTGCCGGCACGATCACGATCACGACCACGACCACGACCATCAGCCGCAGCACCAGCAGGCTCCGCACTGTCACCACGCTCACAAGCTGAGCTGGATCGGTATCACGGTTGGTCTTTCGCTGCACACGCTGCTGGACGGCATGGCTCTGGCGGCCAGCGTGCATGCCGAGTCGGGTCATCAAGTCTGGCTGTCGCTGTTCGGCTTTGGAACATTTCTGGCGATCCTGCTGCACAAGCCGCTCGATGCGGTATCGATCACATCGCTGATGCGTGCGGGTGGCTGGAGTCGCCGGTCACGATTCTGGGTGAATTTGTGTTTTTCCTGCATGTGTCCGCTGGGTGCGTTGCTTTTCAGCGCCGGCCTGACATCGCTTGATGGCCTGCAGCAACCGCTGATCGATGCAGCGCTCGCATTTTCCGCCGGAATTTTCCTCTGCATTTCTCTCAGTGACCTGCTCCCGGAAATGGAATTTCATGCTCACAACCGCCTGCAGCTGACGGTGGCACTGCTGGCTGGAATTCTGCTGGCTTACGGCATTCGTTTTCTGGAACCTTCGTGGATGCATTGATATGTCCGCGGCAACACTCCCTGACGATCCTCTGCAGCTCGTGCAGTTCGGCCGCCTTGAACTGATTGCTCAGAGGCTGGTTGAAGGCCTGATGATGGGCCGTCATCGCAGCCCGTATAAGGGTTCCAGTGTGGAATTTGTGGAGCACCGGGAGTACTACCCGGGCGACGAAATTCGCCACATTGACTGGCGCGCCTTCGGAAAAACGGGGCACTACTACATCAAGGAATTCGAGGACGAAACCAATCTGCGGGCCTGGATTGTTCTGGACGCCAGCGGCAGCATGGGCTACGCCGGTCAGCAGCTCAGCAAGTTCCTCTATGCCCGCATTGTCGCCGCCTCGCTCGGCTGGCTGCTCCTGGGACAACGGGACGCGGTGGGCCTTGCCACATTTGATTCCAAAGTCCGCGAACAGCTCAAGCCTTCCAGCAATCGCGACACCTTTCGACGGCTGCTGCAGATTCTCGAAGGCACTCAGCCCGGCGCCGATACCAGTCTTGCAGCGATTCTCGAATCGCTCCTGCCCACCATTCCGCGCCGCAGCCTGATTCTGCTCATCAGCGACTGCTTTGATGACCTTGATGAACTGGTGCGTGTGCTTCAGAAGTGCCGCCACGCAAGGCACGACGTGTCGATCCTGCGAATCGCTGCTCCTGAAGAAGAACAGTTTCCCTTTGAACGCCCAACTCGGTTTGATAACCTTGAACAGCTCTCACATCGGCTGCTCGTCGATCCCGTGCGGCTCCGCCAGGAATATCTCAGACAGTACTCGCTGTTCGCCGAGCGACTGAAAAAAGAATGCGGGGCACTTGGAATCGGCTACACACGGCTGCTCACCAGCGAACCCATACAAACGGCTCTTGGCAGGTGGCTGGCTGAACGCCAGTGACCCTGCAAACAGGAAACTTCATCAGCTGAATCTGAACAGAAACAGGTGTGATCCATGGCTCAGGCAATCGTTGATCCCGGGGAACTGCGACGATTCGCACAGCTGCTGCGACGCTTCAACGAAGAGCTTTCAGAGAAGTCCGGGGTCGTGGCCGCTCAGCTCAGCCATCTTGGGCAGACGTGGCGGGATCAGGAAAACCTGCGATTCACGGAAGAGTTTTCTGCCAATATGAAGGCACTTTCCCGCTTCGTCGAGTCCAACGAACAATTCATCCCCTACCTGCTCAGAAAAGCTCAGCTGGTCGAGGAATATCTGCAGCAGCACTGAAATGTTCACTGGAGGGCGTTACCGTGTCAGGGTCAGCCAACGTTAATTCCACAGATGCCCTGAGGCGGTTTGCGGCGGCAGTGGCCGTGTTTCAGGACGAAGCTCGTTCCTGCCTGCAGATGCTGGATGGTCAGCTCCGTCAGATGATGCTCTGGCTGGAGCAGGACCGTCCACTGTACTGGAAGCGTGAGATTGAGCACTGCATGAGGGAGATGAATGAGGCTCGGGTGCGGCTGCATCAGTGCCGTATGCGTCGCACGGGCGATTTTCGCCCCAGCTGCATCGAAGAAGTGAAGGCCCTCGAACAGGCAAAGCGGGCCATGGAATTCGCACAACAGCAGATCCCCGTCGTGAAACGCTGGCACATCGAGGTCTCTCATGAAGGCAACGAGTTTCGTGGCCGGTCCTCACAGCTGGCGCAGACCGTCGAACGCGACATTCCGCACCTGCTGGCAATGCTTGCAGCCGCCGCCGAACGGCTGGAATCCTATGCGGCCATCCTCGCCCCGCCGCCGCTGGAAGTGCGGGAAACTGAACGCGAAAATCCTTCCTGAAGCTCCCACGAGGTCCCAATGAAAACGCTGTTTATGGCGGTGGCCCGATCACTCGTCGCCGCACTGTTGCTGTCCCTGAACACCTCCTCCGCTTACGCTCAGGAAGAATCCTGGCCGGTCCCGCCGGAAGCTGTCGAACAGGCTGGCGTTCCGAAAGGCAAAGTGGAGGGCCCGTTCGAATTCAAAAGCAGCATCTTTTCAGGCACTGTCCGCCAGTACTGGGTCTACGTGCCGGCTGGTTATGATGCCGCAAAACCGCCGTGCCTGATGATCGTTCAGGACGGACTTGGTATGGCCAGCGGCTGGAAGCTCCCCACGGTTCTCGACAACCTGATTCATGCCGGACGCATCCCGGTGCAGCTGGGACTGTTCGTCAATCATGGTCAGGTCCCGGCAGCGACGGATCAGGCTCAGCCGCGATTTAACCGCAGTTTCGAATATGACGGACTCGGCGATCGCTATGCGCGGTTTCTGATCGAAGAACTGCTCCCTGAAGTCCGGAAGACTTGGGCGTTCAGCGATAACCCTGATGACCGCTGTATCGCCGGTGCCAGTTCCGGTGCCATTTGTGCATTTAATGCGGCATGGGAGCGACCGGATGCGTTTCGCCGCGTGTTCAGCACCATCGGCACCTACGTCGCGCTCCGCGGTGGCGATCAGTTTCCCGGACTTGTTCGCAAAGTAGAAAACAAGCCGCTGCGAATTTTTCTGCAGGATGGCAGCCGGGATCTCGATATCTACGCAGGCAGCTGGTGGCACGCCAATCAGGCCATGCTGTCAGCTCTGCAGTATGCCGGATACGACGTGAAGCACGTCTGGGGCGACGGAGCGCACAACAGCCGCCACGGTGCGGCCATCGTCCCCGAAGCTCTTGAATGGCTCTGGCGGGATCACCCTGCCCCGCTGAAACCCGGCCGTGCACGCGAACGTCGCACGGATCTGGTGATTGAAGGCGAAGACTGGCAACTGATCAGTTCCGGGCATGGCTTCACTGAAGGGCCAGCCGTGAATTCGGCGGGCGAACTTTTTTTCACCGATATCCCAAACAACCGCATTCATCGCGTCGATGCAAAGGGGGGTGTGAGCGTTTTTGCGGAACAGACGGGAAGTGCCAACGGCCTGGCCTTCGGCCCCGACAAACGACTCTACGCCTGCCGGACCGCAGACAGGCAGATCGTGCGATACAACAGCGATGGCTCATTCGAAGTCTTTGCTTCCGGTGTCAGCGGAAATGACCTCGTGCTGCTTCCGGACGGCAGTGGCTACGTGACGGAACCGACCGCCAAAAAGGTCTGGTTTTTTGACTCGGCAGGAAAACTGACCGAGGTTGACAGTGGTATTGAGTTTCCCAACGGACTGATGACCTCGCCCGATCAGACGCTGCTTACCGTCTCCGATACTCGCGGCCGCTTCTGCTGGTCATTCTCAATCGCCGGGCCAGGAAAACTGATCGCAAAGCAGGAGTACGGCTGGCTGCATGTGACCGATCACGGCCGCAGTGATGCAGATGGCGTAGCCGTGGATACTGAAGGACGTGTGTATGTGACCACAGCCCTCGGCCTTCAGGTGCTCGATCAGCTCGGACGCGTCAATCTGATACTCAGCAAGCCCGCTCCAAAATGGCTCTCCAACGTGACCTTCGGGGGTGAAAATGGAGACGTGCTTTACGTTACCTGCGGTGACAGTGTCTGGAAGCGGAAGATTCGTGCCAAAGGCATTCAGACAATCGAGGCTCCGGTCAAACCACCCCGGCCCGGTCTGTAATGTCAGTTTCCGTCAGTATGGATTCTCTCGTTACTTCGCTGTAGACTCAGTCCCACGGTTGTCCTGCCTTCCCAACTCAACTGCCCACCTGAAAGTCTTTTGAATGCATAACACGTCGCAGCCCTCCCCAACACGTCGTCAGGCGATCAAATCCGCCTCACTTGCATCTCTTGCCACAGCGATTGCCCCATTATGGCTGGGGCCGTCTCTGCGGGCTGGCGGTTTTCGCAGTCCGAACGAGCGGCCCGTTCTGGGCTGTATCGGCACTGGCGATCGCTGGAATTCGGTCGGTCCTGCCGCAATGAATTTCAGTGACTGTGCCGCTGTCTGTGATGTGGATGCCAACAACGCCGCAAAAGGCCGCGAAACCGCTCTGAAGCGGCAAAGCCGCCCCGGCGCTGAACGCACTGTCGAGGTCCATGAAGACTACCGTAAAATTCTCGATCGCCCCGACATCGACGTCGTCACCATCGTCACACCCGACCACTGGCACTCCAAAATTGCCATCGAAGCGATGCAGGCTGGCAAGGATGTGTACTGCGAAAAACCGCTTACCTTGACGATCGAGGAAGGCAAACAGATCCGCGCTGTGCTCGAAAAAACCGGCCGCGTTTTTCAGGTCGGTACTCAGCAACGCAGCGAAATGGATCTGCGATTCCTGCGAGCCGTTGCGATGGTCCGCGAAGGACGCATCGGTGATCTGAAGAATGTGACGGTGGCCATCGGGGGAGCTCCGTCCAGTGGACCGATTGAGATTGCCGAAGTTCCCAAAGGACTCAACTGGGATATGTGGCTGGGGCAGGCACCGCTCACAGAGTACCGTTACAAGGCGACCGGAGGCCGCTATGGCAATTCTCGCTGCCACTATGAGTTCCGCTGGTGGTACGAATATTCCGGGGGCAAGATGACCGACTGGGGGGCTCATCACGTCGATATCGCAGCCTGGGCCTTCAACCTTGAAAACACCGGCCCGGTCAAAGTTGAACCTGTCATGGCCAAACATCCTGTGCCGCTCAAGGATGGTGTTCCCACGGATCCTTCACAGTACAACACCGCCACGGAGTTTCACGTCACCGCCACGTTCGCTGGCGGCGCCGTGCTGCACATTCGCGATTCTGCCAACGATCTCGGCTTCGACAACGGCCTGATGCTCGAAGGCACAAACGGACGCATCTTCGTCAATCGCGGAAAGCTCACCGGCGAAGCCGTCGATGCGCTCAGTGCGAATCCGCTCCGCGAGGAAACGCTGAAGCAGCTCTATAAGGGCAAGACGCCCGGCAATCACATGAAAAACTTTTTCGAGTGCATTGCCGACCGAACGCAGCCCATCAGCGATGTGCACAGCCACCATCGAGCAATGACCGTCTGCCATCTCGCCAACATCGCCATTCGTCTGGGACGGTCAATCAACTGGGATCCCGACAAGGAAGAAATCGTTGGCGATCCACAGGCCGCCGCATGGCAGGCTCGGGAACAGCGAAAAGGGTATGAGATTAAAGTCTGAGCCCCTTCCGGGGTTGAAAATTGCCGCGGCCGTCAGTCTGGCAGACAGCCCGGGATTCTTCCAGCCGCTTGGCAATGAAGAGGTCCTCGGGCTGTCTCGACAGGGGGGCCGCTGCGGTTTTCGCGACGTGGCCGCTGTGCGCAGACTCACAGGAATCGAATCCCGTCGCCTGCTGATGCCGAATATCACTCCGCTGCAGCTGGTGCAGGGCCTGAACCTGTGTCTCAGTCAACGCACAGGCACACCACTCAGTTCCTGTGACACCGTCCTGCTGTGTCATTCCCACGCGAATCCGGTCATCACTGAACAGGTCGCCGCGGCAGTTGCTGCGGATCAAACCTGTGACGTGCGGGAAGTTCACGCTGCAAATCTCGGCTGCTCCGGATTCATCCAGCTGCTCTGTCACGCAGCAGAACTGTTCCGGAAAGATCCCGTGATGCACCGCATTGCTCTGCTCAACGTGGAAACTCCGGAAACGTGGCACTGCAGCGCCGACCGGGTGTTCTGTGGAATTGTCGGTGCCGGGGCTACAGCGGTGATCGTGGAACAGGACGGCTCCGATGCAAACGCTTCAGCAACCCCTGCTTCGACAGAATCCGTGCCCGGCTGGCGAATCAGAGGTCTTGGACGAGCGGATTTGCCGGTCTCATCCGCTGACACCCGTGGGCCTCTGTTCTTTGCAGAAACGACGGACGGTTTTACCTTTCACGGAGAACCCATCCGGCGTTGTGTGATGCGAATGCAGGCCGAGGCGGTTTTCGTCGGCGGTATTGAACTGCTGCTGCTGGCGCTGCGGCAGGCTCTTCAGGCACACCCACCGGCGCCTGACCAGCCAGTCACGGTGCTGCCGCATCAGCCGTCCGGAAAGCTGTTGCGCGCCTTCAAGGTGGCCGCACGACACGAATTTCCAAATTGCCGAATTCTCGAAAATCTGGAACACCACGGCAACAGTATCTCCTGTACGATCCCGCAGATGCTGAGTGGATTAGCGGATGTCTGCCACCGCAATTCATTCCCGCTGCCAACGGGCGAGGATCTCGTGATTGCCGTGACAGCCGGCATTTGTATGCCCCGCAAGCACGATCGGATGGCCTGCGGCTATGCTGTGCTGACACCCTGCTGACTTGTGCTTTTCTAAAACGGAGCATTACCGATGTGGATCCGATTTCTGCTGACGTGGGGACAGATTTCTGCCAGCCTTGCTGCCGTTCTCTGTGGCGCGGCTGCAGTCGCGGCGGGGCAGCCCAATATTCTCTGGATCAGCTGTGAAGACATCAGCCCGCTGCTGGGATGCTACGGCGTTCCCAACGCTGATACACCACACCTTGACAGGCTGGCCGCAGAAGGCACGCTCTTCACCCACGCATTTTCCTGTCACGGCGTCTGTGCGCCCAGCCGTACCGGGATCATCACCGGGCTCTCTCCGATCTCGCTGGGCGCAAATCACATGCGTTCAAAGGTCAGGCTCCCGGAAGAACTGCGGCTCTTCCCGCAGCTGCTTCAGGAAGCAGGGTACTACTGCACCAATAACAGCAAGACCGACTACAACGTCGAATGGAATCCCCGACAGGTCTGGAACGAAAACTCAGCGCGGGCTCACTGGAAGAATCGCCCGAACCCCGACCAGCCATTCTTTGCTGTTTTCAATCTGACGATGACCCACGAAAGCAAAGTCTGGCCATCGGGCTGGAAAGAAGTGGTGCAGGCTTTGCCGCAGGCACGGCGACATTCCCCGCAGCTGATGACCGTTCCGCCAATCTATCCCGACCAGCCGGCAGTTCGCGGCGATCTGGCCCGGCTGGCGGATCTGATCAGCGTGATGGATGACAGTGTCGGACGACTCCTGTCGGAACTTGCAGACGCGGGACTCGCAGAAAACACCATCGTGATGTTCTGGTCTGATCATGGCAACGGTCTGCCCCGGGCAAAACGCTGGACCTATGATTCGGGAAGCCGAGTGCCTCTGATCGTTCGCGTTCCTGAGTCGCTGCGGGACCGGGCGGGAGCACTTCCGCCTGGCAGTCGTGATTCGCGTCTGGTGAGCCTTGTTGATCTGGGGCCCACGGTATTGAATCTGGCCGGACTGCCTGTGCCGACGACCATGCAGGGCCAGCCCTTTTATGGCCCGGCCGCCCATCCCGGATACTCCCGGATCTTCGGTGCTCGTGACCGACTTGATGAACGCCAGGACATGGTTCGCACCGTTCGCAACCATCGTTATCGTTATGTGCGTAATCTGATGCCGTGGTATCCAGCCCTCCAGAATGTGGAATACGGCGAACGCAACGAGACTCTTCGGGAAATTCGTCGGCTGCAGTCTGAGAATGCACTTCCTGAAATCGTCCGGCAATGGCTTCTGCCCCGCGCACCTGAAGAACTCTATGACCTCGAAACTGATCCGTGGGAAACAAACAACCTGATCGCCGATTCCGGGCTGGCCGCCGTTGCTGCTGAGCTGCGGGAAGCCTGCAGCCAGTGGCAGCGTGATGTTCGGGACGTCCACCTGCTTCCTGAGCCACTTCTTGAAGAAGAATGCATCGATCGGGATCGCTACGGGCTGCTTCGCGGAGCCAACGGCATCGCCCGGCTGGAAAGACTCCTGCAGGCAGCCACCGGAACAACGCCGCTGTCGGTCAACGCCGCGGAAGGCGACCCAGGCGTGCTCTGCTGGCAACTCCTGCGAACTGCCCGCCTGGGGAACCCAGCTGAACACCTTCAGGAATTCCTCAGGGCCGTTGAACACAGCTCACCGTCTGTCAGATTATTTGCAGCAGCCGGTCTGGCTCGGGCTGGCCACACGAAGCCAGCCGTCGCAGCCTTTCGGCAGCTGCTGACGATCCAGCGGCCGGCACTGCGACAGGGTGTCATGAGAGAAATCGATGAGACGGGCGGTGCTGTGTATGCAGAACTGGCAGCAGAACTTGAGGCAGCTGCCGATCAGGATGAGTACTTCAGCAGACTGCTTGAACATGCGCGGCAGAAGAAGTGAGCAGGACACGGGCGTGTGAACTGGTGCGACGCCGGGCAACTGGTTCGCACCTGACAGCATGATCAGATTGCGACAGGCTTTCATGAATCACAGATTCTGCTGTAACAGTTCTAAACCCCCGGCAAGTACTCGCTGGCGTTGCCGAACGCATCCAGATGCACGCCCATGTGGTCCATCAGATTAAGCAGCAGTGAGGACATTTTGCGTTCTTTCGAGCTTTCGTAGTCGAGCGAACGACCGGTCTGGAGTTTTCCGGAAAGGCTGCCTGCCATCAGCAGCGGAATCCTTGGAGCACTGTGGGCCGTCCACTGCTCGTTCGCCAGCATGATGCAGCAATGGTCAAGCAGCGTTGAGTCACCTTCCTGCAGGGAGTCAAGTCGTGTGAGCAGTCGCGCGTACTGTTCGACCCAGAACCGCGTGATTTTTGCGTATTCCTGGCCCTGCCAGTTGTGCGAGTAGTTGTGATGATCAACGTTCAGGCCAAGAAATGGATAGACCTGACCGGAAAGATTATTGGTGAGCAGCAGCGTGGCAATACGGGTGCGGTCAGCCTGGAAGGCGAGGGCGATCACATCACACATGAGTCGAGCGTGTTCATCCAGCTGATTGGGGAGCCCATCCGGGGGACGCTGCATGTGGAGGCGAGCAGAGTCAACGTTCTCGTCAGCCGCTCGCGTCTGCATGCGTTCCAGCCGCACCTCCACTTCACGCACCGCCGAAGCGTATTCGTCGATCCGCCCACGGTCCGCGACCGAGACGCGTCGGGAAACGTCCCGCAGCTGCTGATGCACCTGATCCAGAACACTGGCGTGAGTACGGCTGCCCTGGCTTTCAAAGAGACTGTCGAATGCAAGCGCCGGATGCAGTTCGGCGGGCACCGGAGAAACTGGTGAACTCCACGAGACATGCGACGCGTACATCATCGAATAACTGGATTCATGGAACCCACTCACGGGACGTTCGCAGGCCAGCACCAGACTGGGGAGCGCCGTGCTGTCGCCGATCCGCTGGGCCAGCAGCTGATCCATACTGATGGCCGCCTGAATGTCACGGCCACCACTGGGGCGAATCCCCGTCAGAATGCCGGCCGCCCCCTTCGCATGGCCACCGACAACATCATCGGGATGATGCAGCCCGTGAATCAGATTGAGCTTGTGTTTGAGCGATTCAAGGGAGGCAAAGGCAGGGCCAAGCTGCAGAGTGCCGCCACTGCCCTGGCTGTGCCATTCCGGCGGATGAATTCCGTCGCCAAAAAACAGAAATGCAAACCGCTGCGGCGCAGCCGTGCCGGGCTTTTCACCCTCGCCACGCACAGACTCTAACCACGGAAGTGCCACACTGACACTGGCCCCCTGAAGCACCACACGCCGGGAAACACGCGCTGTCTGCGAATTCAGGGGCTGAGACATGGCTGAAAAAACTCCGTTGGAGGCGAGGCTGGAGTGTCAGTGGGAAGCGGGGAACCTGAGTCTTCAGGTGGGAGTGAGAGCTGTCAAGGTCAACAGGGGAAATCGGCGTGTTTTGGGAGCGAAATTCCGGGAATTATGGACCGGCTGTCGAGAATTCACGGTTCCGCACCATCCGAAACTGCGGGCTCCGAACAACCTGATCGACCAGTATCGAAAACCGGCCATCGCCAGCCTCCAGAGCAGCCTGCATCTGCTCAAGAAGCGACTGGTCGGAAAGCTGCACAGAACGTCCAAGTGCGTAGCCCAGAAAGCGGCGACACAAGGTCTGCAGGAACTCGCTGCGACGCTGCTGAACCACATAATCAGCCAGTCCCGGAATGCCTTCAACTGCGCTGCCATCAGCAAGCAGAACGCGGGCGTCGATCGGTCTTCCCGCCGCGTCCTTTGTCCGGGCACGTCCGATGGCGTCGAAACCTTCCATCGTCAGCCCCAGATGATCGAAGTGACGATGGCACAGCGCACACTGGGTGTCAGAGACGTGGGCTTTGAGCAGTTCCCGCAGGCTGCGATCGGCCAGCTGCTCGCTCTTCGGCAGCTCGGGCACATCCGCGGGCGGTGGCGGGAAGTGCCGACCAAGCAGGTGGTGGACTGTCCAGAAGCCGCGTTTCACCGGACTGGATCGTTCCCCCGCCGAATTCTTTGCCAGCACAACGCTCATTCCAAACAAACCACCGCGGCCAGCTTCACGCAGTCCATCGACAGGGAGCCATTCCTCATCGATGGAGGCCAGCACTGCGGCTGAGGCACCGGAGGCCGCCAGTTCGTGGCGACGCTGCTCGGCCGCCGCACGGTAACGCTGTTGAAGCAGACCGCCGTAGTGCGCGGCGAGGCGTGCGTTGAGGAGTGTGGTGTCACCGGACAGCAGCTCCAGCACGGATTTGTCCTGACGAATCAGCCACGCAGCCATCTGTACGGGCTCTTCGGCCATCGCAGCCCGCAGCTTGTCGTCGTAGCCGGGGAAGGCAGCAGCATTGATCGGATCCTTCTGTTCGAAATCCCGATAACGCAGCCACTGGCCAAAGAATTCTTCGGCAAGAGCGTTCACTTTGGGGGTCACCAGCATCCGCTGTGCCTCGGCGGCAACACCGTCGGCCGTCTCCAGCCGGCCGTCAGCAGCCGCCTGTCGAAGGTCGGCATCGGGAAGTGATGACCACAGAAAATAGCTGAGACGGCTGGCAAGATCCCAGCTGTTCAGCGGTGAAACACCGGGACCGTCTGCAGGGGTTTGCCACAGGCAGCAGAAGTGGGGCGACAGCAGCACCGCCGTGAACACGCCCCGCAGTGCCTGTTCGACGGACTGCCCTTCACCTCGAAAACGTTTGTACAGCTCCTGAAGTTCCTGCTGCTCGTCACTTGTGAGCGGCCGGCGCCACGCTTTGTCGGCCAGCTTCAGCAGGTCCGCAATTCCCCGGGGCTCGGCGGCCACCAGACGGTCCTGCTGAAGCTGCAGACCGCGTCGAATGTCCGCAAAAAACTGCAGCACCATCCGTGAACGATCGTCCAGACCAGCACCGGTCTCAGCGTCGCGTTTCAGTCCCAGCTTCTCCAGATAGAGCGTTTCAAAGCGAGCCAGAATCTCCTCCCGGATCAGCTCAGGATCCTCCGATCGCAGAAACTCGAATCGCTTGTCATGCAGCACCTCGCGTTCAGACCGCTCAAACCAGACAAAGCCTCGCAGCAGTGTCTCGGCACTCGTGTTGACAAATTCCAGTTCCGTCCAGAGCCCATCGAGCTCGGTTCGCTGCTGCTCGCTGAGCACCAGTCGCATGAGCGGCAGGTCGTCGCGGAAGAATCCTTCAACGAGGTGAAAGCCGGCTTCAAGTCCGCGGCCAGGGTCCACGTAGAAAAAGCGATCCGGAAAGATCTCGCAGAACTCTTCGGCAAACGGCCGCAGGTTCTGAACCCACGGACTGTCCGGGCTGGCCAGCATTTCGGAGGGTGCCGCCGCTGCAGCCGCTGTGGCATCCGCAGCAGTTGCGGCAACCCCCAGCTGAATATTCACCGCGGCCTCGGGGCTGGATAATTCCAGCGGCAGCAACAGTCGATGGCCCTGCAGTTGTCGACGCTGTTCGGCTGTCAGCACGAATTGCAACTCGGCAGGTGCGCTGGCCGTCAGTGAGTCCGCATCAATGGCAGCACCGGACAGATCCTGACCAAATGGGAGTGGAGCAGTCTGTGCCGCCGGAGCACTGGCGAGTACGTCTCGAAGCGTGCGGATCTGGTGCTCGGTCACCTCGGCTTCGTTGCGCGGCAGACGATCCGCACGGCTGAAGACCGGACGCTTCAGCAGCAGCGCACCAGCGGTGGTCCCCGGCTGTGGTGTGAGCCGCAGCACCAGAACCAGCGACTGGTCCGGGTTCTTTTCCGGAGCTGCCGAGATCGGCTGTGACTTGAGCAGTGCGGAGTTCTGAAATCTAGCGGTGCTGAATGCAGTGCGAACGGCCGCGGTGCGGGCTCGAAAATCGAGGTGCCCGATCGGCCAGTTACCGGCGTTGGCCTTGATGAGTTCACCCTCCGGAGCGTGCAGAAGTCGGCGGTAGTGACTGATCAGTCGCAGCAGCTCCTGCAGTTCTGCAGGTGGGGCGACATTCGCAGCAGAGCGGCTGGTGGCCGTGACTGCCGTGGGATCAGCGGGAGCCAGCTTCAACCATGCATCGCGAAGTTCGACCGGACAGCCGTCAAGCTCAGGCAGGCCGGAAAAGAACTCGACAACCCGGGCGAAGTAGTCGGGACTCAGCCGATTGAGAAGGGCAAATTCGGCTGCAGTCTGTGTCCCCGCCGAATCGGGACGGAAACGAAAACGCCAGGCCGCTTCGATGTAGTCTGCCAGGTCAACTTCGTGCTGGCGGTAGAAGTCGATCACAGCCTGCTCCGTCAGCTTTCGACGTTCATTCCCACTGGTCACCGCAAACGGCGCGAATCGCAGTCCCGTGGTGTGCAGGACGAGGTGATCAGCAGTGAATTGGGCAGCGGCGAGATACTTGCGAACAAGCCCCGGACCGATGCTCAGAGCTTCCCCCGTGTTGTCGAACCCCTCACCAGCGGCGGGATCGGCAGGAAAGTCGCGAGTCGGGCGGATGTCGATGCCCGTGAGATCACGAATTGACCGATCGTATTCGGAATGTGAAAGTCGGCGGGCCGGCACCAGTCCCGGGTCACCAGCACGCCGACGGGCTTCGGTGGTGAGTATCGAGCGAATGGCGGTGGTGAGCGCCGCGGATTCGGCCGCCGGTGGCTGTGGAGCGTCAGCCGGAGGCATCTCACCACTGTGAACGAACTCCACAACTGCTGACCAGCGGCGAAAGTTATCAATCACATCCCGCGGAGCCTTGAACTTCGTAAAATCCAGCTCTCCACGGGCCTCACTGGCGTTGTGACAGTCGAGGCAATAGCGATTCACATAAGGCTGGACGATTTCCGTGAAGTCATCTGCCTGAGCCATGCGGCAACAAAAGACAACAAGAGCCAGCCAGCACGCCGCAGCTGTCAGACGGTGAACAGCCACCCCGCAAAAGCTGACAGTGAAATGACGATCGTCTGCCCCATGGTCGCGTTTCGCTCTGCGAAACGAACACTCACCTTGCCCCCCGCAAACGCCTCTGGAATTCATCCATCTTGTCGTCATCGCAAAGTCCTCTGAAAACACCCAATTCTCACCGCCCTCCCCAATCCCTGTGGAGCAAGTCCCGGCAACGAACAAGCTGAAGGACGAGCGGACGGCAGGAAGAGTCTAATGCACGTGTTCGGCGGAAGCACCCGCAACTATACCGAAAATGCAGGCAGAATCACGATTCCAGCGAACCGCAATGCCGAACCGTCCGCCCCGATCCGACGCCACCGCGCAGGTGCCACGCCACCGCGCAGGTGCCATGCACCTTAACTCCCATAGCGGTAGGGCGGCAGCTCCCGGCTGCGTTTCGCACCGCAGGTGCGCGCGCCGGTGAGTGCGTTGCTGGGGCGTTGACAGGGCCGTTTGCCCGCAGGCTTCCGCCATGCGGCTGAACAGCGGTTGGGCGGGAGCCCCCGGCTGCGTTTCGCACCGAAGGTGCGCTCGCTGGCGAGGGCGTTGTTGGGGCGTTTGCAGGGGCCGTTTGCCCGCAGGCTTCCGCCATGCGGCTGATCAGCGGTTGGGCGGAAGCCCCCGGCTGCGTTTCGCACCGAAGGTGCGCGCTTGCGAGTGCGTTGTTGGGGCGTTGACAGGGGCCGTTTGCCCGCAGGCTTCCGCCATGCGGCTGAACAGCGGTTGGGCGGGAGCCCC
>JBJTOP010000193.1:0-10603 GCA_046074645.1 Planctomycetaceae bacterium
GCCGTCCCCGCACCAACCGACTCCGAAATAGAAGCCTTCTACGACGAAAAGAAAGATCTCTTCTACCGCAAACCCGCTGAACCACCCGCGACTCCCGATCCCGCTGCACCCGAGGGCACGCCCGCAAATCCCGATGCCCCGAAACCCGATGCGCCTGCGCCAGCACCCGATGCCCCAGTGCCCGACGCACCTGCTCCGGCCCCCGATGCCCCAAAGCCCGATGCGCCAGCACCCGATGCCCCAAAGCCCGATGCGCCGGCCCCCGATGCGCCAAAGCCCGATGCTCCGCCAGCCGATGCTCCCAAATCCAATACACCAGCGCCCGGTTGTGGCCCCTCTGATGAGCAGAAAAGCACGGAAAAGCCCCCCGAACCTGCACCAGAGCCCGCTCCCGCTGCCCCCACCGCTGCTCAGGAAAAACCAACAGAGCCCACCCCCGCTGCCGCTCCCACGTCCCCGGCACAGGATCCTGCCGCAACTCCCGCAACAACCACTCCAGCCGAAGAACCCGTGCCTTTTGTCATCCCGCCAGTCGAATACCGGCCGCTCGATGACGAACTGAAATCCGAAATTCGCGACCAACTCCACGAACAGAAGATCCGGGAAGAAATTGAAAAAAGAATTGACACCGTGATGAGCGGCCTGCAGAAACTGGAACGCGAGCGTTCCAGCAGACGCCGCGCGATCGTGAAGGCCGATCAGTCCATCGAACCAAAGGACCGCGCCGAAAAGCTTCGGGACTTCAACGGCACGCTGCTCACAGGAATGCAGGACCTCGGCAAAGAACTTGGATTTTCCTTCGTTGAAACAAAACTTCTGTCAGCGCGTGACCTGAGCACCGATGACACCGTCCCTGTGGGCACGGCTCAGGATGTCACCTCAGGCACTCCCGTCTTCCAAATGGTCTTCGAACTCTTCCCCGGAGAAAACGATCCGTGGAACGACGCAAACCTGTTCACTCGCAAAAAAGCCGTCAAAAATCAGTTCGCGGTTGAGGGCCAGGAAAGTCACTTTGTGTGGTGGATCACAGAGTTCTCACCGTCGCACGTTCCGGAACTGAAAGATCCAGGAATTCGCGAAGAAGTCGTTCTGACCCTCAAGCGACAAAAGGCTCGCGAAGAAGCCAAAAAACGCGGCGAATCGCTCGCCAGATTGCTCAACGATGAAGCCGCTGAACCGGAGGCTGAACGCAAGCCCGCCAGCGAACTGCTGCAGGGGCAGACAATTCTCGACCAGCCCGACTCGCCTGCAGTCGTCGTCCGCCAAACCCAGCTCTTCTCGTGGCTCGAACAGGAACTCACTCCGCAAATGAATTTCATGCAGAGGCCACGCCTGCGACTGTCCACCATCAACTATGCCGACGAGTCAGGCGGAGAAGTGAGGTATGCCGGCGATCGCTTTATGAGGGCAGTATTCGAAGAGCTGCCTGCCGGCGGAGCTGCTGTTGTGCCGGATGACGAACTTGGCGTTTACTACGTCGCTCAGGCTGCCGAACGAGTTGTCAATCAGGATGTGCTGCGGCAGATGTTTCTTCAGGAGGGACGACAGTTCGCATTCCGCCAGGGCCCCGTCGCCGATCTGCTCGCTGCTACCGTTCTCCAGCCCGCAACGACCGCGTGGGTAGAATCCGTCTGGAAAAAGTACGGCATTGATCGAAATGCCACCGCTGAGTAATTGCTCCTGATTCAGTTAACGTCGCGCCCCGTCAGCCGATTCTCTATCGAATCGGCACGGGCTCCAAGGTCAATGGCACTGCGACGGATGTCCTCGCCACTGACCGTAGCCCTCGGATACGTGTCGATCATCACAAAACATGGCCTGCCGTCGATGTCGCGGATGGATATACCGCCGTGGTGCATCACGGCATTCAGCCGCAGCGCCTCTTCGTAGAAAGACGGCCGCGCCTCGCAGCAGAGACTGTAAATCAACAGCAATCGCTCACCCGCCGGATGATTGCTGTTTTCAATGTGCACCGTTTGGCTGCGATAATTCCGCAGTTGCAGATGCACACGAAATCCCCCGTCGGCTGTTTCTTCCCACGTGACGCCGGGGAGACCGTGAAACGCATCGTAAACAAGGTTTTCAAGGTCGCGTGCAGACCCCAACACCGCCTGCAGCACCTGCAGGGCAAAACTTGCATCCCGCGGACGCTGCTGCGGATCCCTGTTCATCAGCAAGGTCGCACACTCGGCCATATCGAGCGGAATATCGGGGTCAATTCGCCTGGGTCCTGGTGCGTTTGCCGTCAAAATCGCCCGCATCACATCAGATACTGTACGCCCCTCAAACGGCAACCGTCCCGTCAATAACAGGTAATAGCAGACACCCAGAGCGTAGACATCGCTGGCAGTCGTTGCCGGGGCGCCTTCGAAGAGCTCCGGTGCCATGAAATGCGGAGTTCCTGCAAGACGCGCTCCGGATGCATCATCAGACAAAATTCGTTTGGCGAGGCCAAAGTCCGAGATTTTGGGAGTGCCTCCGGGAGTCACAAGTACGTTGTCAGGCTTGAGATCGCGATGGACGATGCCAAGCCGATGGGCAATAGTCAGTCCCGCAGCAATACCGACGGTCATCGAAGTCGATCGAATTGGCCCAATCTGTACCTGCGAATCAATCTCGGACTGCAGCGAGCCACCTGGTACGTACTCCATTTCGAGGTAATGCAGGCCGTCGGCCCGGCCGATGGCGTGTGTTGTCACGACATTGGGGTGAACCAGCGCGGCTGCCGCACGAGCTTCGTTTTCAAACCGTTCAACATACTCCTCGTCTGCAGCCGTGTGGCGGGGTGACAGGATCTTCAGGGCACACAGCCGGTGCAGACTGGTGTTTCTTGCGAGGTACACAAGCCCCATACCGCCACGCCCCAGCAACCTCTGGCAGTGATAAATGTTCAATGTTTGGCCGGGCTGGAGCGGATGCTCGGTCTCGGGGGGCACCTCGATCAGCGCCGCCTGCGGATGGATGAACATCACCGTGTCACGACGGGCGGCCTCCGCACTGTCAGGCACAGACAGTCCGCACCTTGGACAACGGCAAATCTCCGCGTCAAAATGGTGATTGCAGGCGTAACAGTAAAGCACGGCCACGACGGAATGAATCCTGACTGGAACTCTTTGCGGACGATCATCTGCTGGAAGATGATAACCACGGAACCGCTGCCGGGCGAGTGTGAAACGGCCGCCGCAATCTGTTCACCGGAATCACTGCTGCCGCGACAACTGGAACTTCATTCTGCTACACTGCCTCGCACCGGAACAGAATCTGCCCGAAAACCTTCACAAAGCTCAAGTCATGCCGCGCATCAAACCCTTTCAGGCGCTTCGCCCAACCGAGGACCTCGCCGCCAAAGTAGCCTCCGTCCCTTATGACGTTGTCAACCGCGACGAAGCCGCCGCACTTGCGGAAGGTAATCCGCTCAGCTTTCTCCATGTCGTCCGCCCCGACATCGATTTCGCGCCTGAACAGAACCCCTGCGCACCCGAAGTCTACCAACGCGCCGCCCAAAACCTGAAACAGCTGATGATCGACGGTGTGCTTGTTCGGGAACCACTGAACTGCCTCTATGCCTACCGCCAGATCATGAACGGGCGAGCCCAGACCGGGATCGTCTGCTGTGTGCACATCGATGACTATGAAAACAATCTGATTTTGAAGCACGAGAAAACAAGGAAAAGCAAAGAGGATGATCGCACTCGACACGTACTGGCACTCAACGCCAATGCCGGCCCGGTCTTCCTGACCTGCCGGGCCACGGACGCAGTCAGCAGACAGTCTGAACTGGCCACAGCTGGAAAACCACTCTACGACTTCACCGCCGTTGACGGTGTTCGTCACACTGTCTGGAGAATTCCGCACCATCAAGCACTCGTGGATGCGCTCTCAGCAGTGCCCGTGTTCTACATCGCAGATGGTCATCACCGTGCTGCCAGCGCCTGGCGCGCTGGCACAGAATTACGAAAACAACTTCCGCCAGACCAGCAGGCCAGTGCCGAATGCAACTGGTTCCTCTCAGTCGTCTTCCCCTCCGCCCAACTGCAAATCCTCGCCTACAATCGAGTGATTCGTGATCTGAATGGTCTCTCTGTCCCGGAGCTCCTCGACAGGCTCGATCAACTTGGGGACCTCCGGCAAACAGACAATCCTGTTCCGGACAGCCCAGGCTCCTTCTGCCTGTTCATCGACCATCGCTGGTGGAGACTACAAATTCCCCCGGATTCACTCCATGCCAACGACCCAATTCGATCACTCGACGTCTCAATCCTCGAACGGCAGATACTCCAACCCATCCTCGGCATCGAGGACGTGCGTACCGACTCCCGCATCGACTTCGTTGGTGGGATTCGAGGGACATCGGAACTGGAACGCCTCTGCATCTCCGGCGACTGGGCTCTTGCAATCTCCATGTTCCCCACAACGCTCGACCAACTCATGGCTGTCTCCGATGCGGGCGAAATCATGCCTCCCAAAAGCACCTGGTTCGAACCCAAACTCCGCAGCGGACTGCTGATCCACACACTCGACTAATTCACGACCAAAAAGAGATTCCCAATGTCACTTCTCCTGACTCTGCTTGTCGCCCTTGCCCCAGCCGACTGGCCGAAATTCCGTGGCCCTGAGGCTGACGGGCACGTCACCGAACAATCAGTTCCGCTCAGATGGTCCGATACCGAAAACGTCAGGTGGAAAACGCCGATTCCTGGCCTCGGTTGGTCTTCTCCCACGGTCGTTTCCGGCCGCATTTACCTCACCACTGCAGTGCCTCAAGGTCAAGGAATCTCCATCCAGGCGCTGGCGATCGACGCAGCCACCGGTCGTGTTGTCTGGAACCAGGAGGTACGCGCGATCCCCGAAGTGCCCGCCATCCACGCAAAAAACAGCCACGCCAGCCCCACGCCGATTGTTGATGACGGGTTCGTGTATGTTCATTTCGGCGCCCTTGGAATGGCCAAACTTCAAGCGGAAAACGGAGACCTGATTTGGCTGAACACGGAACTCAACTATCCCCCACTCCATGGCAGTGGCGGCACTCCCGTTCTGCACAATGGTCGACTCGCAGTCGTCTGCGACGGCAGTGTCAACCCGTTTGTTGCCGCCGTTGATGCGGAAACAGGAAAAGTGCTATGGAAACAGCCCAGGTCCGTCAAGGCACGTATCAGCCACTCCTTCGTCACACCTGCCATCGCAGAAACCCCCGAAGGAACGCTGGTCATGGCTCCAGGGCCCGATCACTTTGCTGCTTACGACCTGGAAACCGGGGAAGAAATCTGGAAAGTACTTGCTCCGGGCTGGTCCGTTGTTCCGCAGCCCGTCGTTGCCCACGGCCTCGTAATCTACAACCACGATTACGACAACCCCGAACTTCTCGCAGTGCGTATGGGAGGCAGGGGCGATGTGACGGAAAGCCATATCGCCTGGCGCCGCAAACGGGGCGCACCCAGCACTCCTTCGCCGCTGCTTATTGGAGAGGACCTTTTCTGCGTGTCCGATGACGGCATCGCCACCTGCATCAATGCCCTGACAGGGGAACAGCACTGGATGGAGCGGCTTGGAGGAAACTATTCGGCTTCCCCAATTTTCGCAAACGGCCGCGTGCTTTTCCTGAATGAAGGCGGACGTGCTGTCTGGATCGATGCCGCCAGAGAGTTTCGCGAAGTGCAGGTCAACACAGTACCCGGAAGGACGCTCGCCACACCAGCCTTTGCAGACGGTGCAATGTTTCTCAGAACCGATGAACACCTTTATCGGATACAGGCGGAAGACGGCAAACAGTGAAGACCTGTGGTTGTGGGAAATCCAGACTAGCCAACCAGCAGACTCACCAGGACCACAGAAAACAGCACCAGCAGCATGCCTGCGGAAAACAAACTGGTAAAGACCGCTGCAGCACGTCCACCCTGAGGAATCACGCAGCCAATCAGACTGAGTACCAGGGCGACGACATTGAGTACCGCGGAACACGCTCCAACAATCATCAGTCTTGTCAATGCCGGTGCGTTGGTGCGAAGTTCATCGATGCTGCTTCGTGAGGCAGGAAGATGGAGCAGCATCTGGCGGAGCACGAAATAGCCTGCCAGAGACAGTATGGCAAGAACAAGGCCGGCCCACACCACTGGGTGGGTGGAGTCCGCGTCCGCGGAAGAATTGATTGACTCCGGCTGATGATCTGCAGACATGGGAAGCAGTCGTAACCGTGGCTGGACAACAACTCAGAGCATGATCTGCTCACGGGAAAGTTGTTCGACGGATCATAGACTGCGGAAACAAAAAAAGGAGGAAAGACAGCGTCTTTCCTCCTGTGTTCAAGCCACGAGAAACGCAGAGCAATCCGCGAGATCGTAGTTTGCGGGACCGCCAACGGGGCCTATGGCTGAGGTTCGCTGCTGGCGATAGGCACGGTGACGTTGATCCCGTTTGCGTCTACCCCGGACTGACTGTCGTTGGTGTCGAGGGTATCTGCCAGCAGGCCACCCCAAGTGGTCGCGGTCAGATCACTGACACCGGGGTAATTGTAAGACTGATTCAGCAGACCAATTGCCTGACTGAAGTCCCCGAGTTCATTGACGACTGCGTCGCGAATTGCAACGAGCCCGACCAGAAGCCCCAGCACTGCGATTGTGGCAATCAACAGGGCTTCCGACGACAGCAGAAAACCATCTTCGCTGCCAACAAATCTTTTCCATGCGCTCTTCATCCGTGCACTCCGTTATTGAGCGATACTCTGGCGAATATCCGTACGCGACCAGTGCGCCAGTTCCACTGGCTTGCTGTTTCCCCTCAAGCAACTTCTGCGCCCAACGGGTGTATCATCCTGAAAAATCAGCGGTACCATATCAAATTTTATGGATATCAGCTGAGATTTACGGTGTTTCCTAAACGAGTGAACTGTGAGGTCTGTCTTGAGTGGTGCCTGACCCAAAAATCGAGCGCCCGAAAAATGGGGCGCCTGTGTCATTTGCGAAGCGCCCTGGTACAGAACAAAAAAAAGAGCGAACGCCATAAAGCGTTCGCTCTCATATCAACAGAACCGCTGCCCTACGCAACGGTCAGACCACTATGCGGCCTCGGCAGCAGCTGCCGGAGAGGTAACGCTGATGCCGTTTCCGTCGGAAGCTTCGGCCGCGTCGCTCTGGTCCAGGGTGTCAGAGAACGCACCGCCCTGGGTCGTGCCACTGGTGTCAGACACACCGGCGTAGGTGTAATCCTGCTGCAGCAGACCGATTGCCTGAGAAAAGTCACCCAGTTCCTGCACGACGGCGTCGCGAATGGAAACGATACCGACCAGCAGTCCGAGAACTGCGATCGTGCCGATCAGCAGGGCTTCGGATGACAGCAGAAAGCCGTCTTCGCTACGAACAAAAGCTGTGAACATGTTCTTCATTGACACACTCCTAACACGATACCACTGGCAGAAGTTTGAAAAGGCACGATGAGCCAGCACCATGCGCCTTGACTGAACATCCACTCTTTTGCAGGAACCGTGCCAAACCCCGCTGTCAGGGCAAAAACTGAGGCTTTGTCATGAAAACCCCGAAAAAAACTCAGTTTTTCACCGGCAATCGGACTGAATCGTCTTTAGCGGGTAGAGAGATTTACTCACTGAACACTCTGACAGCGCCCTGAATGCGGAACAGCCGTTTCCTACAGGGGCGCCCTGGGAGACAGACCGTTCAAGCCCTCCAACACCCAGGTCACCTCGCCGAATCACAGGACAAAGTTGCCCCAGACTCGTTTTTGCACAATCATTCCGTTTTGTTACGTCTGCATTCCGCTACTGAACCCTGCCCGCAATGAAAGCCCTGCCATCATGCGTCCCAGCCGTCGAAATCTCCTGCAGACAACAGCAGGTCTGCTCCTGAATTCTTCTGTATCCGCAGTCATTCCCCGCTCGACCGTCAGCCCGAACAGTCGTCTGAACATCGGGGTCATCGGGGTCGGAGGCCGCGGCGGCTCAAACCTTGACGCTGTGACCAGCGAGAATATTGTGGCCCTCTGCGATGTGGATCTGGACCGGCACGCGGCCGCCGCCAGCCGATTTCCGCTCGCAAAAACCTTCACAGATTACCGACAACTCCTTGAATTTACCCCACTTGATGCGGTTGTCATCTCAACCCCGGATCACCACCACGCCCCCGCAGCGGCAAGGGCTCTTCGCCGCGGTCTCCATGTCTACTGCGAAAAACCACTGACCCATACGATTTCGGAAGCACGGCTGCTCACTGCCCTCGCAGCAGAAAAGAGACTCGTCACCCAAATGGGTACACAGAACCACGAACATCCCGGATATCTCAGACTTGTGGAACTCCTCCGCACAAATGCCATCGGAGAAATTTCCGATGTCCATGTCATCACCGATCGCCCCGGACGCTGGTGGCCTCAGGGACTGGATCGTCCCTCGGATTCCCCCAACATCCCAAAGGCTTTGCTTTGGGACCTCTGGCTCGGCCCAGCGACTGAACGTCCCTGGAATCCTGCCTACGCTCCCTTCCGCTGGCGCGGCTGGTGGAACTTTGGCTGCGGGGCTATTGGCGACATGGCAATCCACCTCGCCGATCCGGCATTCTGGGGACTGGAACTCGCAGGCCGCAAAGTCAAGGTCACGTCAGAGGGTCCGCCACCACACGCAGACAGCGGTCCGGTGGGCATGAAAACGACTTTCGAATTCGCGGGAACGACAGATCGTCCCCCGGTGCGACTGCACTGGTATGAGGGAACTGCCCAACCAACGCCGGACATTGCCACTGAACTCCCAATGAATGGTTCGCTGTTTGTCGGTTCGGAAGGTCGTATCGCCATCGCCCACGATGGCTTTCCAAAACTGCTCCCAGAGCAGAAATTTGCAACATTCCAACCTCCAGCACCGTTCCTCGCAGAATCCCCCGGACACCATCGGCAGTGGCTGGAAGCCTGCCGGTCAGGTACTCGCACCGGCAGCCCCTTCTCTTATGCAGGGCCATTCACCGAGATCATCCTGCTTGGAAACGTCGCATATCGCGCCGGCAGTCCCATCGAATACGATCCCGCCAGCGGACGAATTCTGAATCAAACAAACGCAAACAGTCTGCTTTCGAAGGAATATCGCGTGGGCTGGGAAGTCTAACCCCGCGGATGACACTTGCGGTGAATTGCCTTCAGACGGCTGTGCTCCACATGCGTGTAAACCTGGGTCGTGCGGATGCTTGCATGTCCCAGCATCTCCTGAAGTGCTCGGATATCTGCGCCTCCAGCCAGCAGATGCGTGGCAAAGCTGTGCCTGAGCGTATGCGGGCTCACGTCGCCACATCCGGTTCGAGCGGCATAACGGCGAATCAGTGACCAGATTGACTCCCGCGCGACTTTGCGGCCGCTGCGCGAGAGGAACAGCCAACCTTCGTCGCGACCAAACTTTTGAATCAACTGCTGACGCTCACCCTTGATCCAAACGTCGACCGCACGTATCGCAACAGGATTCAGCGATACCAGCCGCTGCTTATTCCCCTTACCGGTACAACGGCAAAAGCCGTCGGTCAGGTTGACATCAGACAACTGCAGTCCGGCGATTTCAGAAACGCGGCAACCAGTGGCGTACAACAGCGCCAGCAATGCCCGGTCGCGGGACGCGTAGCGATCTGCTGCAGGCTGTGGCGCCTGCAGCAAACCATCGACCATCTCCGGACTCAGCACTCGCGGCAGTCTCTCCCAAAGCTTCGGCGAACTAACAAGATCTGCAGCACTTTCAGTAATTACCCCTTCAAGCATCAAATATCGGAAAAACATCCGGAGTGCAGCGAGACTTCGACCAATGCTGGGAGCGGAAAGATTCAGGGATTGAAGGTACCCCAGAAACTGTGTCAGGAACTCGACCGTAACGTCCTGAACCCCCACCCTCCTCGAACCGTTGTTCCACAAAACAAACCGATCGAGATCACGGCGATAGGCTGCAAGAGTATTTGCAGCCAGTCCACACTCCGCATCCAGGTAGGTCAGAAAACGAGGCTGCCAGACAGCGGCATCAACACTGCCACCGGCAGAAACTCGGTTTTCCGGTGGACGCTTTCTCCGGGACATTTGCGAAATCCTGTGCCCGCCACTCCCCCACGAACACCCTGACGCTGAGCCGCGTGTTCGGAATCTGTCTCCGAAATCTTCAATCATCACAACTTCCCGGATTCCCGAAGTGCCGATTCAGCTCAGGTTTACCGATTAAATGATGGGCGCCGTTGAGGCCCCGCGGTTTTGTTGAAGAAATCACAACAGCCAGAAATCGCTGATCAGTACCGTTTTTCGGGCCGATAGGCTGAACGTGCGCAGAGACACGGCAGGCATTCGAAGGGAATTATGACGGTCAACTGGGATGAAACATGTTCAGCGACTTGCCGGAAATCAAATCTTTCTCCTCCGCCCGCCACGGATTTCGACGCCTGCCGCGGCCGGTTTTCTTCGTCCTCTCGCTCGGCCTGATTGCTCGGTCGGCCTGGTCACAGGAAAGCCCCGGTCAAGCTGCCGAGCCAGTTACCGCACCGGAGAGCACAGCCGCCGATCCGGCCCCCCAAATTGACACGCCGCCAGTTGCTGCTCCAGAGAACTCAGCAGTTAATCCGACTCCTCAAACGGACACGTCGGCAAG
>JBJTOP010000194.1:0-27674 GCA_046074645.1 Planctomycetaceae bacterium
TTAAGTGCTCCGCCTGGGGAGTATGGTCGCAAGGCTGAAACTCAAAGGAATTGACGGGGGCTCACACAAGCGGTGGATGATGTGGCTTAATTCGAGGCAACGCGAAGAACCTTATCCTGGACTTGACATGCATGGATTAACCCTGTGAAAGCAGGGCCACGCCTTCGGGTGGAACATGCACAGGTGCTGCATGGCTGTCGTCAGCTCGTGTCGTGAGACGTCGCGTTAAGTCGCTTAACGAGCGCAACCCTTGTCCTTAGTTGCCAGCATTCAGTTGGGGACTCTAAGGAGACCGCCGGTGTCAAACCGGAGGAAGGTGGGGACGACGTCAAGTCATCATGGCCTTTATGTCCAGGGCTGCACACGTCATACAATGCGGCATACAAAGGGCAGCAAACCCGCGAGGGGGAGCTAATCTCAAAAAGCGTCGCTCAGTTCGGATTGCAGGCTGCAACTCGCCTGCATGAAGCTGGAATCGCTAGTAATCGCAGATCAGCTATGCTGCGGTGAATATGTTCCTGAGCCTTGTACACACCGCCCGTCAAGCCACGAAAGCGGGGGGTGCCTGAAGTCGCTGTGCTAACCGAAAGGAGGCAGGTGCCTAGGGCAAACTTCGTGATTGGGACTAAGTCGTAACAAGGTAGCCGTAGGGGAACCTGCGGCTGGATCACCTCCTTTCTAAGGATTTCCATCACAGCCTCGCTGTGATCACCATCTCCAATTTCAAAGCCGTCCTCGCTCACTACTCAATCTGTTTATATCAGGGGACGTCGGTTTATGCCGACGTCCCCTTTTTTTACGTACCCGCCACTGACCCACTCCACCTTGCTCGCCGCTCGCCCCAGAGACTCCACCACTCCCAACAGTCGGCCCGGCGGATCATGAGACTCTTCTTCTCTGCCTTCCTCGGATTCGGCGCCATTGTTTGCGGCAGCCTTGCAGACATTGCTGCCATGTGGTTTCTGTTCGGATGGCAGTGCACATTTGCCGGAGCTGGCCCGCACGCAAGTGCCGCCTGGTGTTGTGGAATGCTGGCCGGCGGCAGTGCAGTTTGTTTGGTGGGTGGATTTCTTTGTCGAGTTTTTGCTGGTGAGAAGGCCGTCGCTGCAGGCCGGTTAACAGTTGGGCTGGCACTTATACTTGCCATTTCCGGAACCTATGGGTAAGTCCGCCAGTGAGGCTCTGCTCCCGGACGGCAAGCAGGTTGCCAACCTGAGTTTCATGGAAGCGTCTGAATACGCAGTATCTCCACTTTGGTTTCACCTGGCCAACATTGTTTTGGCTCCATCGTGTGCGTGGTGTGTTGGGAGGCTTGCCGTTTTTCAGGGCATCAGCCGAGCTGCTGATCAGCGTTGATCAGGCTTTCCCATGCTTCGAGTGATTTCTCGCAGCTGCGAAGTTGGATCAGCAGTGCTGCGTTTTGAATGAGTCTTCCCAGCCTTGCGAGAATTTGAAGGTGCGTGCGGGAGTCTCTGGCAAGAACAAGGAAGTAAAGATCTGTGAGAGATCTTTGTGGGGCGCCGAATGGGAGTCCCGAGGAAGTGCGGCCGAAGGCAATCACGGATTCGCCGAGTGCATCGGGAAGAGGATTTCTGGGATGCGGGATGGCAACGCCGTTTGTGAATGCCGTGGACATCACCAGTTCTCTCTCACGAACGGCATTCAGAATTGCAGCCGGATCCCAGACCTGCCATGTTCTTCCAGCAACCTCCACCAGTGCCTGCAGAACGGCGGGCTTGGTGCCGGCATCCAGCGAAATTTCACAGGTTTCTGGTTTGAGGAGTGCTTCGAGAGGTCGTTGGGTCGCAAATTCCGGAGATTGCTGAGAATTTTCAAGTTGTTCCAGTTGTGTCTGGTCCAGCGTTCGCAGGTCCTGCTCCAGCCAGTGGGTTATTTCCCGGTCATCAAACCGCCATTCGCCATTGACGCGACGTCCCGGGATGATTCCTCGCTGAACGTATTTTTCGACAAGCCGTCGGTCACGTCCTGTGAGTTGGACAAGTTCATCGAGGGTCAGAAATTCGCGAGACATATCGAGGCGGGTTTTCTGTAAAGCCTGATCAGGCGAAAAAAACTGGAAAGTTCCTAAGATGATTATGGCGGTGTTCGGTGAAGGAAATTCCCGGCTGTCCGTTGTTCTCAAAGTTCGCAACGAATAAGTGTCTTACGGCGTGGGCACTGGATGTGGGAGATTTCAATGGTGGAGCGGGACGATGCGGAACTGATCGCTCGGGTGGTGCAGCGTGATCCGGAAGCACTGGCCATCCTGTTTTCCCACCATCGAGACCGACTTTGGCGATTGGTCACATTTCGCATGGATCCTCGACTGCACGGTCGAGTGGATGCAGATGACGTTTTGCAGGAGGCGTGGTTGTCGGCGGTCCAGCGGATCGATCATTTTTTGATCGACGCATCGCGGTCCATCTTCGTTTGGTTTCGTCTGATTACCTCACAAACGCTCGTCGATATTCATCGGCGGCATCTTGGCACCAGAAAACGTTCGGCTACGAATGAATTCTCCATCGATCGCGGCTGGTGCTCCACATCCACTTCATCTTCACTTTCCTTTCACCTGCTCGATCAACTGACAACCCCAAGCGAGGCAGCGTTGCGAGAGGAACTGTCGCAGAAGCTGAATGAGTCTCTGGCAGGAATGCGGGAGATTGACCGCGAAGTGCTGGCCCTGAGACATTTTGAGCAGCTGACCAACCGAGAATCCGCGCAGGTGCTTGGTATCTCAGAGCAGGCTGCGAGCGATCGGTACGTCAGGGCACTGGCGCGACTGAGAACCGTGATGACATCACTACCCGGCTTTGAAAGTTGAAACCCGATATCCGGGGTGACTGTGATCGAAGAGTTCGGGGAGCCAGCGACTTCCAATTCCGGAACGGTTCGGCAACTGCAAGTTACCGTTGCTGACTGCGATCGTGTCGTCAATGAGCAGTGGATACAGCGTTTTCAGGTGTGCCCGCACGGTTTCCTGCATGGCGACGGCTGTGTGGGAGCCTCCGATGGCGAGTCCGGCAAGTAATGTGAGCGGCCCCGTACAGTCATGCATCAGTACCGGGATCTGGTAAAGCTGAGCAAGATCAGCAATGCGTCGGGATGCCGAGATTCCGCCGACCCAGGTGGGATCAATCATAACAAAATCAGCGGCACCTGCATCGAGCACCTGGCGGTAACTGTCTGCTTCTACCAGCATCTCACTGACAGCGATCGGTACACGACACTGCCGGCGAAACTCAGCCATGGCGTGTACGGACTCCGGACGAAGCACATCTTCAAGCCAGAGCGGACGTATCGGAACCATGCCGTCAGCGATTCTGCGGGCTGCCGCCAGCGTAAAGAATCCATGCCCGTCCAGCATCAATTCGATACGGTCCCCAACGCGATCGCGGATGCGTTCAAACGGCTGCAGTCCCTCCCTGAGGTCCTGCGAGGAAATCGTCTGTCCTCCTGAACGACGGTAAACAGCGTCGAAAGACCAGAGCTTCATCCCGCGGTAGCCGAGTTCCACCAGCTCTTCCGCAAGTTGTTCCGGGGTATGCACGGAGGCCCAGTTGTCTTCGAGCGGCCCAGGCTGGCCTGGATCCCCGTGTCCAGGCCAGCCGGACGCAGCTGGTACTTTGCGGTTGGATCGTCCGTAAAACGGGCCACCACAGCTGTTGTAAACAGGCATGAAATCGCGCACGGGGCCACCAAGCAGTCGCCATACCGGGACCTGCAGAATCTGCCCGGCAATATCCCAAAGCGCGAGGTCCACTGCCGAAAGTGCCCGCAGTTCAGCACCGGTGCCACCGAAGGCGGTCATGCGTTCGTAAAGAAATCGCCAATGGCTTTCGATCGCCATTGCGTCGCTGCCGAGCAGCCTCGGGGCAAAAAAGTCGTGAATCACCGCAGCTGCCGCTGTGGGTACGTAATATGTCTCGCCGTGTCCGGACACGGGAAGTCCACCCGCCGTTCCTGCGTCCGTATGGATTCTCAGTGCCAGCAGCCCTGGCATCACATCATGTGGAATCGCTGTTTCGATGCAGACAATTCTCGGCCCCCTGTCCCATGCATGTTCCTGTGTGGGACCGGATGCCAGCTGACGGAAAGGATGCGGTTCAGGACTGGTGGGGCAGGGAATCATGGCGAGTTGTTTCACGAATGCTGTAGGTGTCATGGGGACGACTGGTGGCGGCAACCAGTAGTTCAGCCAAAAGACCAAGTGAAAGTATCTGCCCGCCCAGAAGCGCCGCGGCGATTGAATATGCCAGAAGTGGCCGGCCACCAATTGATGCCAGCGGGACCGTTCCAGTTCTCATCAGCAGCCAGAGCGATCCCAGATACAGCAGGCCAACGCTGCCGACTGCAAACAGTCCCAAACCAATGCCACCCAGAGCATGCAGTGGCCGACTGCTGAAAACCGTAATAAAATTCACAGTGATCAGATCCAGCAGACCACGAAGAAATCGCCGGATTCCATATTTCGAATGACCATGCCGCCTCGGACGGTGATTCACCGCCACTTCTGTAACTCGAAACCCCCTCGCATGTGCAAGAACTGGAATGAATCGATGAAGCTCCCCATAGATTCGCACTTCAGCAGCCACTTCCGCCCGGAACAGCTTCAGTCCACAGTTATGGTCGTGCAGTCGAAGTCCAGTGGTGATGCCGACCAACCAGTTGAAGACTCGGCTGGGGTAGACTTTGTGCCACGGATCCAGACGCCGCTGTTTCCAGCCGTTGACCACATCGAACCCCGCATCAATGCGGTCAAGCAGACTACCGAATTCCGCCGGATCATCCTGAAGATCTGCATCGAGCATCAGAATCAGGCTGCCGGATGCTGCAGCCATGCCAGCGGTCAGCGCGGCGGCCTTGCCAAAATTTCGGCGAAACCGTATCCCTGAAATTGCCCTGTCTTTGGTGCAAAGTTCACAGATAACCTCCCACGATGTATCTGTGGAACCATCGTCCACGAAGATCACTTCCAAATCCGGAAGTACCGGAGCAATACCCGCGATCAGTTCCTCATGCAGCCGCCGAAGGCTGGCGTGCTCGTTAAAGACCGGCACGACCACGGAAATGCGTCGAGATTTACGCTGTGACAGTGAGTCACCTGCCGTCATGTGTCTGCTCCGGCAACCCGCCCCGGGACTGGCGGCGGGTTATCTACAAGAATTGCGCGGTCTCGAAGCGCTTCAGCGGAAATCAGATTCACCAGTTCCTGGCCAAGCCGGTCCATCTCCATCACAACCGCGTCCACACGACCGGCAAGGTAAAGCCATGCGGTCATCGCCGGAATTGCTATCAGCAGGCCCACTGCAGTGGTCAGCAGCGCCATCGCAATGCCTTTGGCCAGTGTTTCCGTCTGACCCATGGCGCCGGCTGTGGCTATGTCATTGAAGGACTGGATCATACCGACAACTGTGCCAAGCAACCCGATCAGAGGGCTCAGAGTTGAAACGCCATTGAGTACTCGGAGTCCCTTTTTCAGCTGACTGATCTGCCGCTCGCCACCGTCGAGCACAGCCTGCTCCACTTCCACACCTGGCCGTCCCCATTTGCGAACACCGTGCATGAAGATTTCTGAAACCGGACTTGGATTTTGCTGGCAGAGTGCCAACGCCTGAGCACGATCCATTCGGCCCGTCCGCAGCTGGCTGAGAAATCCATCCACAAAAGCGGCTGGGATCACGCGACGTCTGCGGAGGACCACAAGTCGCTCGATGATCGACCAGACTCCTAAGATCGATGCCAGGGCAAAGGCAACAGTAAACGGCAAACCCATGGCTCGGGCGATGCCGGGAATATCTGTCGGAATTCCGCCGTCAACGGGAGATGGTTTCGCAGGCGGGCTGGCTGATGGTTCAGCTGCCGATGGCTCGCTGACAACCGTTTCCTGCGGCGCCGCCTGTGCAGAGACTCCCATCTCAAGGCTGTGTCTTGCCCCGATTACGACGACAAAGGCCAATGTAAGTGCCGATATACGAAACCATCCTCGTGGCGGCGCGGCATGCATGGAATCTGACATCCCTGAATGTGAGAGGAGTTGAAGGAGCTACTTGGGTGATACTGCAGGTGCCACGCCGAGCTCCTTCAGCTGTTGCTGAGCTTTGGCGGCCATTTCTGATTTCGGGAAGGTCTTGATGAGTTCCTGAAAGTCACGAACTGCCGCCTCGTTCTTTTTAAGACGTGCTTCACAGACAGCCGCCTGGTACAGCGCCTGTGCTCGCAGTTCGTCATAGCGATAGTTGAGGTAAACCTTGAAGTATTCTCGTGCGGCATCTTCAAGAAGATTCTGCAGGACCCATGTCTCGGCAATCTGCAGTTGGCAGCGAGCAGCGGTTTCCGTACCCTGACCAACAGGATCCGCTATCGACTTCGAAAAATAATCTCGCGATTTGGCGAAATCCGGAGGAGGCTGGAGCTTCCAGCGCCTGCCTTGAACATCATACATCTGAAACAGGAAGCGACTCTTCGGGCTGCGCTGCAACAACTCCTTTTCGAGGGCATCGACCTGTTCAAAGTCGCCTGCCTCAAGAGCCGCCTCGGCCAGTACGATCCAGACACGATCCACCCAGTCTTCTCCGGCATATTTGCCGCCAAGGATGTCCTCCCGCGTCTGCCGCAGCGATTCCGCAGCCTCCGCACTCTGGCCCTGCTGAAGCTGTGAATCAGTCAGGTAAAGTCGCACCTGAGGCAGCAGTCGACTATCCGGCCATTTCTTCACGAACTTGTCGGCAGCGCCCGCCATTGCCGGCCACTGTTTGAGAACCGCCAGAACTTCGACGACATGAAACATGGCCGCTTCCTTCTCGGCAGAACCATATCGAGGATCGTCCACGATGTTCTGCATCTCGACCAGGGCCGCATCGTAGTCACCCGCCTGAAGCTGACTTTCAGCCAAAGAAAGACGAGCCTGTCCGGCAAATGGACTGTCTGGGTATTTATCTAGCAGCTGACGGTAAAGGTCGTCCGCCTTCTCGAACCGCTCCGCAGACAGGTGCATTGCAGCCCACTCTTCAAACAACTTGTCTGCATCCTCCATGTTGGGGAACGTGCGAAGCAGTTCCTCCCAGATCTTATCAGCCCCAGCGGTGTTACCAGATTTTTCCAGCATACGAGCAGCCTGCCGGCCGGCGTCAAACACGTACATCAGCGGCTCCCGCTTTTCTTCGCCGCGAGCAGGTACAGAAAGGTCTTTGGAAAGTACTTGCCACGCAGACTGCCATGCTGCTGCTGTACGCTGATCGTTCCCCTGAGACTCGATGCTTCTTGCCTGCATCGCCATGTGCTCGGCCCTGTCAGGAGACTTCGGATACTCGGCCGCCAACGCTCCGAAGGCTTTCTCGGCGGCAGCGAAGTTGCCCGATTTGAACTGACTCCACGCCAGACCACTGCGACCAGCCTCCATTACCACCGCATCCGCTGATCGAACTGCCAGATCAAACAGCGCTGCTGCCTCTTTGTGCGAATTGTCATTCAGGGCAATCTCTGCAGCCTGCAGCACGGCGGTCCACACCTGAGCCTGACCCGGATTTGCAGCAATTAAATCCTCGAGTGCTTTGGTGGCGTTCGCGTATTGTTTAAGTCCCGAAAGAGCAGCCGCGCGGGCGGCCATGACATCCAGCCGCCTTCCGCTATCCGCGTCCTGAGCGAGAAAGCTGTCGGCAAAAGCGATCACGGAATCATACTGCTGCAACTGAAGACTGCTGACAGCAGCCAGTGCAGACGCCGCAGCGATCTCAGCAGCCGATCCCGGTGGATTCTGACGTTGCAGCTCTGTCGTCTGATCCACCACCACCTGGTACTTGCCACTCTCCCACGCGGCACGAATGAGGTAATAGGCAGCCAGCACCTGAGCACGGGGAGTGGCCGCGGTCAGTTCGCGAGCCGCTGTGAGTGTTTTGAATGCTGCTTCCCTGTCACCGCGAGCCAGCTGCAGACGGCCTTTCAGTACCTGTGGACTGATTTGTGCGGCGTATTGAGAATGTTCAGTTTCCAGCCGCTTGCTGACTCGCTCGGCCTCATCGAGCTGTCCGAGTTCCAGCAGCAGCTCTGAAGAGTTCAGCAGGCAGTCGGCGACGCGGGATTCCTTCGGCCAGCGGTCGGCAATGTCCAGATAAAGTCTGGCGGCCGTGGCCTGTTCGCCCGCAGATTGCTCCAACTGCGCACGCTGGAAGGAAATCTCAATCGCCAGTGGAGCATCACCAGCGGCCTGCAACGCCTGATCGAAGAAGGTTCGGGCTTCGGGGAAACGCTTGAGTTCCCTGCTGGCCATGGCTGCCAGATATCGAGCCTGTGCAGTACTGGCGCCGCCGTCCGGCACCTGCTGCAGACGCTGCATCGCCTTGTCAAATTCCTTCAACTGGAACCAGGCCATGCCCGCACCCAAGTGAGCAGATGCGATTTTTGAATTGGCAGGAGCTTCCTGCAGAATGAGTTCCCATGCGTCGGCCGACTGCCGGAATCTGCTTCGAGCATATTCGAGGGCACCAATGCGGCTCAGTGCCCGCAGACGAAGTGATGGATTTCCCAGAGATGCGACCGCCGTGTATTCGTCGAGCGCGCTGTCTGCGGCCTTCAAACCCTCAAGTGCACGGCCAAGGCTGAGTCGTGCGTCGCCGCTTACCGGTGAATCCGGCTTACCCGGAACCAGCGCGGTCAGAGCCTTTCTGGCTTCCTGAAACTGACCGGTGGCGACATAGGAATCACCCAGGAGCAGCTGTGCCCATTCGTTCAATGCGTGGGCAGGATGGCGGCGGAGGAATTCGCTGAGTTCCTTTGCGGCCGCCGGGTACTCCTTCAGATAGTAGTGGCACTCGCCCAGCCGGTAGCGGGCTTCTGCAGAG
Source organism: Planctomycetaceae bacterium (assembly GCA_046074645.1). Classification (GTDB taxonomy): domain Bacteria; phylum Planctomycetota; class Planctomycetia; order Planctomycetales; family Planctomycetaceae; genus SXXK01. Next base: position 8,841 of record JBJTOP010000194.1, read on the forward strand.
TTGGTTCCGTCGGGATCCACCTTGAGATACTGTTGAAGGTACGTTACCGACTCTGCGTATTTATCCTGAGCATTCAGCGAGAGTGCCAGATACAGACGGGCGATGTTTTCGCGCGGGTGGCTTTTGTGGTCGGCGAGAAATTTCGAAAAGGCGTCGGAGGCGGTGTCGTAACGCTGTGTCCGATACAAATTCACCGCGACGTTGAAATCATCGTCCGCCTTGTCACCCCGGACGGGGACACTGGTAAGGAACAGCTGAATCAGAAGCAGCACTGCGGGCCGTGCCACACGAATCCAGTTCCGGTTTTGCATTCGAAAACTCCGGCAAAGCGACAAGGCATGAACACTCTTGCAACTCCGTTATGTTACGGAGAAGTCTGGCGATTCCGAAGAGAGTCATCGCAGAAAATCGGCGGAAAGAGCCGATAAACAGAGCATCTTCGGCAATCTCGTTATTCACCAGTTTTCCGGACCTGCCCCTTTTCCAGCCGGAAAAATTTGACATATCGGTTTGTATCCGAGTATCCTCAAAGCCCGCCGTGCTCCAGTCTCCCGCCCTCCGGGCCCTCCCCGCTGCAAAGATAAACCCATGCTTCACATCGATTCTGACGGTACTGCACACCGCCGCTATTGTGACGGCATCAGCCGCAGAAGTTTCGTTCGTGTGGGAGCCGCGGGCGCCTTCGCCGCCGGACTGCCACAATTGCTGGCAGGTCGCGCCAACGCGGCCACCCGCGGCGCAAACCCCCAAACCTCCGTGATCATGCTCTGGCTCGATGGCGGTCCCGGACACATGGACACCTACGACCTCAAGCCCGAAGCACCCGCTGAATACCGCGGTATCTGGGCGCCCATCCCAACCAACGTCCCAGGCGTCCAGGTCACCGAACTCTTCCCACTGCAGGCCCAGATCGCCGATCGCTTTTCCGTTGTTCGCTCACTGCACCATGACAGTGGTGATCACTTCACCGGCGGACACTGGATGCTCACCGGACGCGGTGAAGGCGTCAGCGGTGCAAATACAAAGGGCAAATACCCGTTCTTCGGCGCCCTCGCCACTCGACTCACCGGGCCACGAAAAACCGGTATGCCCGCAAATATTGCCGTTCCGTACGGAATGAGCATCGGATTGCGTCCCGGTTACTTCGGCGGCCACTTTCTCGGTGTTCATCACAATCCCTTCGAAACCGAAGGTGATCCCAACGCAGACAATTTTCAAGTCCGCAACATCGCACTCGCCAGCGGACTCACAGTCGAACGACTCGGCGACCGTCGCTCATTACTCGCCGGCTTCGATCGCATCCGACGCGAAGCCGACCACTCCGGCGCCTTCGAGTCCATGGATCGCTTTGATCGCACGGCCTTCGAAATGGTCACCGGGAATGCAACCCGCGAGGCCTTCGATCTGACACGCGAAACCTCCGAAGTCCGCGAAAAATACGGCCGAAACTCGTGGGGACAAAGCACCCTCCTCGCTCGTCGACTCGTCGAAGCCGGAACCACCTTTGTCACCTGCCACTTCGGCGGCTGGGATCACCACTGGGACCTCAAGGCGGGCATGGAAAACTACCTTCCCAAAATCGACCGGCTCGTGCATGGCCTCATCACCGATCTCGAAGACCGCGGCCTGCTCCAGTCAACACTCGTTGTGCTCTGCGGAGAATTCAGTCGCACCCCCAGAATGAACGACGGAGGCAACGGCGGACCGCCGCTCAGTAAAGGCACCCCAGGTCGCGACCACTGGGGAAATGCCATGTTCTGCTTCCTCGCCGGAGGCGGTATTCGCGGCGGTCAGCTCATCGGTTCCACTGACCGTCTCGGTGAAACCCCAAAAGAACGACCGCTTCGACCCGGCGACATTCATCACACCATCTTCCGTGTGCTTGGAATCGATCCCCATGCACATTTCCCGGATTTCTCGGGACGTCCAATTGTCGCCATCGATCACGGTGCTGTCATCGAAGATTTGTTCTGACTGAAACTGCCCGTATTTTCTCGGATTGTTCTGAAGAAGCCCACGGCAGAGTCCGAAATATCTGCCCGAGCCGGTTGAATTCTGATCGCCCAGTGATTATCATTCCCGGCCCGCAAGGGGTCGTAGCTCAGTCGGTTAGAGCGCCAGCCTGTCACGCTGGAGGCCGCGGGTTCGAGTCCCGTCGACCTCGTTAAACAAAAAAAACCTGCCGCAGCGCGGCAGGTTTTTTTGTTTCAGCCCGTCAGCGGCTCAGCCTCCGCCCAGACGGCTGCGAAACACAAAAAATGCAGCCCCCAGCAAACAAAAAGCCGCCCACAGATAGTCCCAACTGGGCTTCTCCTTCAAATACAGCCACGCAAACGGAACGAAAACCGTCAGCGAAATGACCTCCTGCAAAATCTTCAGCTGACCCACGTTCATGACCTGATGACCAATCCGATTCGCCGGGACCTGGATCAGGTACTCAAACAGCGCGATTCCCCAGCTTACCAAAGCCGCGACAAGCCAGGGCTTGTGACGCAGACCCTGCAAATGCCCGTACCACGCGATCGTCATGAAAATATTGCTGACTGTGAGCAGGGCGATGGTTGTCAATGTTGGCTGCATGGCGGATTCGAGTCCGTTCGAGAAAATAAAGCTGACACTGTCGGCGAAAACGACAGTGTCTTCAACATTGTTCTGCCGCCGCCATTTTTCCGCAAGATCCATCCCGCGAACCGTTCACGTAACGGCATAACCCCCGGGCCGCGTTGACGCAAAATCCGATCGACCTCCGCTCGCCTGGGTGCCTGTTTTCAGCGCAGCAAAAAAGCGAACTGCCTGCAGCAGTTCGCCCGAATTTGTTTGGCCAACCCAGTCAGGCGTCAGCTTGCCGACGCTTCAACAACCTGCAGGCCCGGTACAGAAATCCCGGTGATCCTGACACGCGTGTGCTTCTGGCGATGGCCCGTGTGTCGACGGGATGCCTTGCGACGGCGCAGCTTTTGTATTTCCAGCTTAGGCCCTTTTTCTTCGGCGATCAGCACTTCCGCGGTTACGGTCGCACCGGTAATTACCGGAGTTCCGATGACACTGGCACCACCACCGTTGGCGAGCAGCACCTGGTCGAAGGTAATGGTGCTTCCGGCCTGAGCATCCGAGCGATAATCCACGGAAAGAGCAGACCCCTGCTGCACACGGTGCTGACGGTTACCATCGACAATCACGGCGAACATGAGAAAACACCTTTAAACCTGTCGGATCAACCAGAAACTGAACTGCCCAAACCACGGTCCTGCACTCACTAACCTGCCGGTGGGCAAAGCAATTCCGCAGTGTAGCGTAAATGTTCGGATTGTTCGAGCCGGAAAGTCAGGAAGTTTTTGGGATGAGACAAGGAATTCGAGGGCAAGCACAAATTCATCACCGTTGGCTACCCAAGAACAGCCAAAAATGAGAAAATTGAGCATTTGTGGTGGTTTTTACCGGCAGGGCTGAACTGCCATACATTCAACGATCTTTTCCCGACCTCACGGCGGAAGTCACTTCTGCCGCCGGCTTCACCCCTCCACCAACACCAGCCTCATCTTCAAAAACCGGCTGGTTGCGGTAATACACCTGCAGCGTCAGTGCAGCCAGACATGTGGTCAGAAGTCTGCCACCGGAAACGCTCGTGTCCGAACGATCTCGCGGCGACCAGCTGCCCGCCGCTTCGCCTTCGCGGTCCTGCCACGACACCAGGTCGTCCCGCAGCCGTTCGTTCCAGCGATTCCATTCGGCCCCACCCCAGTTTTTCATGACCTGCGAGGCGAAGTAACAGTAATAGAGATTGTCGTAGGGGCCCTTGCGATCGATCAGCCCGATACCTTTTCGCAGATCGCCGTCGTCCCGCTTCCAGCCCGCATACATGCGACTGAGCAAAGCCATTGACGTTACCGAGATATCAAACGCCTTTTTCTGAGTCTCGTAACCATACCGACCCTCCCGATCCACCGCCACACTGTCGAAATAGAAGCTCACTCCCTGCCATGTCGTCTTTGGAATTGAAATGCCTGCTCGTTCAGCTGCCTTCAACGCCATGACCTGAATTGCTGTGCAGGAGGTGGAACCGGGTTGCTGAGGATTGTATCGCCAGCCACCGCCACGCGGGTCCTGCGAGTGGATCAGGAATCGCACGGCCCCCTCACAGGCGGGCTTCAGCGTTCGGTCCTTCGACATTCCCCACGCCTCACAAAGCGCAAGCGTGGCCGCCCCGTGAACATAGTAGGCGTAGTTGGGCTCAGGATCGTCGTCCCGTTGATTGACCACTCCTCGCAAATCATACCCCGCAGGCACAGTTATGCCCACGTTTGTTAAGTACTGCAGACCAGCCTGCACCTGTTTGCGGTAATTGCCCTGGCGATGTGTTTGTCCGGCGGCAAGAAACGGAAGCAGTGCGTATGCAGTTCCCCCAATTGGATTGCTGATCCTGCCAGGCTGAGTGCAGGGACCGACGTCGGCAAAGTCCCAGCTGCCATCCGCACGCTGACGCTTTGCCAGCCATTCCAGCGCCAGACCCACCGCGGATTCGCTTCCGGCGGATCCCCCGTATTTGGCCAGCATTTCCTTCCTGCCGGCTTCAGAGCGATGTTGCCACGACTGAGTTTTGGATGCAGTCGCCGTTTTTGTCCGGGGCTGATTCACAGGCTGTGTACCGACCGGCGATTCGGGAAGTGGTGTTTCGGGAAGCTCAAGGTTCGCCAGCTGCAACTCTGGTTCCGTCACCTCCAGCTCCGGCGGCAGCTCAGGGGGTTCCGGGAGCGGCTCAGGAGTGGGCTCGGGCAGCGGCTGCGATTCCGCCACGGCAACTTCCTGATCTGCTGGTTTCTCCTGCTGCTCACCCGCCTGCTCCAGAATCTGCTCGATCAGCACCGCCTCCGCTGCCTCCTCGGTCGGTCCCGAGAAGCTGGCGGAAAGCGGTGGCAACGGCTCTTCTTCAACCAGTTCCAGCCTGCCCGCCGCAAGGATCCCAAGAATAACCAGCGTCACCGCCGTACTAATCGTTGCCGGTCGCCGACTGCGCTTGAGCTCATGCACCATCTCTTCGGTGGTTTTGCGGAGCTTCGGTTGCAGATCCTTTTCTCGCACCCGCAGTCGTACTCGATCCGCCTGCTCAACTGCAGCCAGCCGAACGCGGTCAAGAAGTCGGCGAACGGAAATCCTGCTGCGGCGAATCGCCCGCGGTTTTTGTCTGGCCCCTGTTCCGGAAAATGAGGCTCCTCTCGATGGTGCCCCACTGCCGCTCGAGACATCCTTCACCGGCAATGCTTCCGGTTCGTTTCCGGTCGCTGCCCTGTCTTCGCTGACCTGCTGCCGGGCCTCCCGAGCACACGCTGTCAGTGTCGCCAGCGATGTCCTCGCCGGAGGAGACAACAGCTGTGGGGACCTCGCAGGTTCCGCAGTTGCGGGCGGTGCAGGGGGGGCAGGGAGGGCAGGGGGGGGAGGGGCATCGGCGGACGTGGCAGGGATCGACGGACCGTCCCGGCGTTCCTGCTCTGCAGTCCCTGCCATCGTCGATGCGGAGGTCGTGTTCGCACCAGGAGCCGCGACTGTTCGGGCCGCTGCGGACAACCCTGAGTGAGCTGGCGAATCAGTTCGTCGAGGAAAACCCGCGGCCGCCGGAATTCCAGTGGCCGCCTCACGGTCCAGCCTTTCCGCGTACTCAAACATCCCTCCCGGCCCAAAAGCAGACTGCTCGGCAAGTCCGGTAAACTTCTGAGCCAGCGACAGGTACTGCTGAGAGAGCGAAGCATGGTGCACCGAAGCAGACAACGCATCTTCCGCACGCTGTCGCATCAGGCCAGCAAAAGCTTCCGGGTCAGGCAGTGCAGAGGGGGGCATTGGTGACATTTGTGAAGGGGATCTGTATACGTGTAGCAGGGGAGTACGGTATCACACCTCTATTCAATCAGGGCCGGGAGCCATTGCCAGAGAAAAACGGCTGGCTCACGCCAATGCACTCGAATCGCTGCGTCCGCATCGCCCACACCGGCTTTAAGGACCTGTAGCCGTTCGGCAACATCGCACACACCACACACCACACACCACACACGACAAAGCCAATCCAATTGGGCCACACGCTCACCGCACTCACGTCAATCCGGGCAATACAGGCGGTTTCTTCAACCGCCAGTCTCCCAACACTGGCAAACTCCTGCGGTTCTCCGCCGCAACGGCCGTCAGCGATTCGACTTCCCGCGCACGCCCCAATAAAATCTGTTGTCCGGGCACCAATCCTGCGGTTGATATCCCCAGACTCGGACGCCTCAGGCAAGCCCTGCCGCGCAGCCCGACCCACCCAAATTCGTTTGAAAGAGACAGACATGAAGAAATTGATACTGTCAGCCGTGCTGTCAGCCGTTTCCGCCTCACCACTCGCCGCTCAGGAATGGGGCACAGTGACCGGACAGGTCATCGTTTCCGGCAACATCCCAACCGCTGATCTGCTCCATCGCAAAGGCGCAGAGATCAAAGACAAAGAAGTCTGCGCGGCCGACGATACCTACAAAGACGATCTCGTGATCAACGCCGACAACAAAGGGCTCGCTCACGTTTTCATCTACCTCGCCAAAGCGCCTAAAACCGTCCATCCGGATCTGAAGACGCCGGCAAAGCAGACTGTCACGTTCGACCAGAAAAACTGCATGTTCATCCCCCACACTCTGATTGCTCGAACCGGCCAGACCGTCGAAGTCATATCCAATGACCCCATTGCTCACAACACCCACACCTACCCCCTCAAAAACTCAGCTTCCAACGTCCTGATCGCGCCGAATACGGCTGTGGGCAAGGGACAGAAGATGGAAATCAAATCCGCAGAAACGCTGCCGTTCAAGGTCACCTGCGATTTCCATCCCTGGATGGCCGCCTACTGGCTCGCCGTCGACCACCCCTATGCTGCCGTGACTGACAAGGATGGTAAGTTCACGATCGAAGGCCTTCCCGTGGGCGAACATGAGTTCCGCGTGTGGCACGAGAAAGTCGGCTACATCAACCGCAAGTTCGTGGTAAAAGTAAAAGCCGGCGATAATGCTCAGAAAGCGATCGAAGTCAGCGGTGACGCCCTGAAAAAGGGTTCGCTGAAATAGTCCCTCAAAATTCCGCACGCTCATTCCACTGAAACGACAGCACCCGCAGATTGACTCTGTGGGTGTTTTTTTCACCACGCATACCCAAACAGATCCAGTTCGCGGCGAAAACACGATTCAATCACCCGCCTGTCTGCCGCGGTCAGCACGTCGCGCCAACCCTGACCCTCAGGCCGATGGCCGCTCTTGGCCCGCGGCAGCACCAGCGGCTCCGGCAGACCAAGTTTTCGCCGCACGCCTTCAAGCTCCTCCTCCAGACGCTCGTACCGCAACACCTGATCAACCACAATCCGACCGCTCTTGTCCGTGTACATTTCAATGCCGTTTCGCGACAGCAGCCGCAGCCGGGGCGACCGCAAAAACTCACCGATCGAAGGACGCGGTTCCCGGCGGTGACACCACCAGTACAGCGAAACAACACGGTCGAATGGGTTGCGTTCGATGCAGAAGCGAAAACTCCTGTTCCACACCTCTTCCCCCGCCAGCCTCCGAACCTCCGCTGCCGGCATGTGATTGTAGAATCCGGGGCGTCGGCACGTTCGGATCATACCGGCCAGCTGACGCATGGTCAGACTCTTTAACGGCAGGCGAAAATTCTGAGGCCCCCTGCCACCATGGTCTCTTCGCAGCTTTTCGTCGCTGTCCGATATGGGTGTGATGATGTCTTCCGGCCCCGCATGGCGCGAAAGCGCAATCTCAACGCTGGTTCCCGCCGTCTTGGCCGTCTTCAAAAAAATAAAGCCATGCTGATGCGAAAGAATCATGCCGCACCGTCATGCTGCCAGGCGTGATGTGACATCCCACGGCAGCTGTCGCAGCCAGTCGTCGCTGGGCTCAAGTCCCATTTCAATCAGGCACTGCGGCAGCTCCGGCAGCTCTCTCAGCAGCTGCACCAGTCGCTCGCGATGCTGCTCCTCACCCCACGCTTTCAGCCGTGAAGGATCCAGTTCACGCAGCGTATTCAATGCTCTGGCATCAAAGCCCGGCGGCACGTGCTTCACAAAGTCCTGAAAACTCCAGCGAGCCTGCCAGCCTGTGAACTTCAGCACCCGCTGTTCCACCCGCTCCGGATTCTGCACCAGTTCCTCATAGCTGATTGAAAGCACGTCAGCGTCGTGGCGATGCCAGTTCCAGTGAGCGAAGTAATGTCGCCATTCCTCCACCGAAAGATAGTATTCAGCAGGCCGCGAAAAATGCCGCGACGTCAGCACTCCTCGAGGATCTCTGTGCAGCAGAATGAACTGAACCCGCACACCCCGCGGAGCATAGAACTCACGTATCTCAGGAATCAGAAACAAGTCCTTCGGTCGCTTCGACAGCAGTACCGAGTGCCCCCGTCGCCCGCAGGTCGCCAGATCCAGCGCCCGGCGTTCCCGGCCGTGACACCCCAGCTCTTCAACACAACCCTCCAGCATCAGTTGAAACAGAGTTGTGCCGCTGCGGGGAAAACCGCAGATCACCACATGCTGCTCAAGCGGCACCGCCGGCAGCCAGCCACGGTCCTTCATCGCGGTAACCCGCCGCAGCAGAGGACGCAGCAGGCTTTTCGGAAATTGAAATGTCGGCGTACGGCGACTGAACGATTCAGGAGGCAGGGGCGGGCGATTCATGGTACGAACGCCTGCTGCATATTCGCACTTGCTCCCGACGTCGCAAGAGTTACCGTGGACAGACCCCAGCGGCCGCCGTGACTCGCTGCCAGTTCCCCCCCTCCGCCAACATACTCGGGAAATAGTCTTCGCAGAACCAGGGATGCACAGCGATCCGCCTCCGGAATGAATCTCGAACCGTCCGGCCAGAATCCGTGCTCCACCAAACTCCGCACTTCGACCGACAGTCTGCTCTGGCCAGACGCCGGAAGCTCAATCAGCTCCACCGCAGCTCCGGACGTCAGTGCCTCGCAGATCATCGACACACTGTCGCTGGTCACCACCACCCGCTCTGCAGCCCTGATCAGGGCCGCAACCTCCGCTGCACTCAGCTTGCCCGTTGTTTGCCAGTTGATCCCCGCAGGTCGCTCCTCCCAGTCCAGAAACACACTCGCCGGGGTTCGTCGCGACGTTACAACCGTCCATTGCAGCGCAGTCGCGGACTCACCGACCGCTCGCACAATCCCCTCCCGTACCCTGTCGTCAGACCAGTGACAGTGACGCGATGGTCCGCCAAGCAGCACCAGCCCATGTCCCCGAGGCTTCGCGGCCGCCGGACGCATCCGATTGATCGCTCCTGCCGTTCGAGCCACGTTGGCCCACGCCATCAGAACTCGGTCATGCCGCGGCACCAGACATAAATCAAACACACATGGCGGAAGACTGGGCTTCATCAGCACCACTGTTCGGCCACCGAAAAGCTGGCGGCAGCGGACGAGTGCCAGATGCGTTGCGTGCCCGGCTCCAATCAGCAGTTGCGGACGGGGAGCCTGCTGCAAATACCGAAATCGCCCCGGAAGAAATGCTCGCAGACCCCGCTCAGTACTGGATACAGGCACATCCACACATTCCGATGGACACAGGGAAGACAGTGCTTCTGAAAGCCCCAGCACCTGGCTCTCATGCCCCGGACGTCCGTCCAGAAATCGCCACTGCACGAGAGACTTTGGAGGCATGGAATACTTCCGCAGCAGAATGCAAACAGAGATCACGCAGCCCGGGTGGCCGGAGGATCCGACTGCAGCAATCGAGCATACGCCGGAGCCGACTGCAGCAGTTCCGCATGTGTTCCCGTTGCCACAATTCGCCCGTGATCCATCACCACGATCTTCGTGACCAGATCCAGAAATGCAGAACTCAATGTGTGCGTAATAATGAACACCGTCCGATTCACCGCAAAACTCTTCAGGACACTGTGAATAATCTCTTCACTATGCGAATCCACTGCCGATGTGGCTTCGTCAAGAATCAGAATCGACGGATTCCGCAGTATCGCTCGCGCCAACGCAATTCGCTGCCGCTGACCACCCGACAAACGACCCCCGCGGTCTCCCACGACAGTGTTGAATCCCTCCGGCAACTGACTGATGAAGCTCGACGCCTGAGCCCGCTCCGCCGCTTCCAGAATCGACTCACGCGATGCCGTCGAATCCCCATATCGAATGTTCTCGTAAATCGTGTCGTTGAACAACAGCGTTTCCTGTGTCACTAATCCCATTTGACTGCGCAAATCAAACGTTCGCAGCTCACGAATGTCCACACCGTCAATCAGCACCTGCCCCTCGGAAGGATCCATAAACCGCGGCAGCAGACTCAGCAACGTCGATTTGCCTGAACCGTTTCCACCCAGAATCGCAACCACTTCTCCAAAACGCAGGTCCAGCGATACGTTCTTCAATGCCGGCGGGCGACTGCCCGATTCCCCATCCATATCGTCGTAGCGAAACGAAACGTTCCGGAACGAAATCATCGAATGATGAGGAATCAGCACGCGGCCATTTTTGGGCTCCGGTACAGCTGTCTTCTGGTCGATCAGACCGAACACCCGCTCACAGCCCGCCATCCCTCGCTTAATCTGCTCGAATACACTCGACAACTTCCTCACAGGATCTAACGTACCCGCAAGCAACGCGTACAGCGTTGCCAGCTCGGCTATGCTCATAGGAGCAGCTGCCAGCTTGATTCCAAGAATGGAATCAGTCTCACGCAGAACCAGATAAGCGCCCGGCGCAAGCGCCGCAAATACTCCTACAACACCCATCGTCTCAGAAATCGGCCGCGACAACGCTCCCAGCCTGACAATTCGCATCGCCCCGTGGTAGTACTCCCGATTCGCCTCCAGAAACTGACGCCGATGACGCTGATAGCCCGAAAATGCCATCACGATCTTCGCCGACGAAAATGTCTCGCCGATACACTCATAAATCTTCGCCATCGTCTCCATCGTCCGATGTGATGCCCGACGCAGGCGACGACCAAAGAAACTGAACACCAACCCCAGCAGCGGCACCATCGTGCACGAAAGTGCCGCCAGACGCCAGTTCACACAAAAGGCCAGAACCGTACAAGCACCCGCCTTCAATGGCTCACGCACCAGCGTCACGCCAAACACCCGAATCGCCGTCGTCATCTGCTCAATGTCGTTCGTCATTCGTGACATCAGCGACGACGTGCCAATCCGGTTCAATGACTGTACGTCCAGCTTCAGGGCCGCTCGGAAACAGTCCTGACGAATGGCGTTCACAGTCAGCTGCACAACGCTCCCCACCAGCAGTTCCTGGAAGTATATGAAGAGCCCCTTCAGAAGCGTCGCAGCCAGCAGCACCCCCAAAAGCGCCGCCATCGTGTCAAACTTGTCCCGCGGTACATACGGCAGAATCGTGTTGCGAACCCGCGTCATCATCAGCAGATTCCACGATTCCTCGCCAATCTGATACTGCAGGCGAGCACGCTGCTTCACCTGGTCTTCAGACATCCGGTCCAGCGCCTGAGTATCCGCGTTGATGGATGCCTGAAGACGGCTGATCTCCTGATCCACAAAATCATGCAAACTGTCGTTCTGAAACAACACCTTCACTACCGGAAAGGCTATCGACAGATTCATCGCCCAAAACAACGACACAATCAACGCACAAACAATCGACAGAGCAACCAGCCGACGATGGCGAAAGATATAGGTTGAAATCCGCAGAAAATTCTGCATCGCCCCGTCCCTGGCGCTGACCGCCGATACTCCAAAAACAGCTATCGCATCCTGCAAACATCACAGACTAATCCGACCCCCCTCTTCAGGTCAAGGTCAATCAACGCCCGCTAATGCCCCACACCTTGCAGACTCTCACCCCGCCGGCGCTGCAACCCACAAAAGCCCGATCACGGTAATTCGAGGCGTCTTAGTATCCCCGGCAGCCTCACCAGCAGCACCACTCCTGCAACCGCAGCCACCACGAACACAGACAATATCCACACTGAAAACGAAAGGGTTCCCGGGACACACCAGTTAGCGATCATGTCCTGGAACATCAGCATCGTCAGCCCCCCTATGATCGTCCCGAAAAGGTACCGCCGCCCGTCTTTTGCGGGTGTTACCACACCCAGCACCGTCAGGCCGTAGAGCAGCGTGGCCGCGCCTGCATGGAGCAGCAGCTGCAGCAGCAGACCCGCTGCATGCTGACTGAAAGTACCCTGCCACATGTTCTGGCCCACCCATGCTGCAAATAGCACGGGAATCGCGATCGCAAGATCCCAGAAAACCGCGACTTGAAAATGCCTCCAGAAATCGTCGCGACCTGCCGGCAGCAGAAAATCAACGGAAAGTCGCTGGCGACGCTGATGCCACGAGAGCATCCGCAGCAGTATCGGAAAAAAAAACAGAAAGACAGTCAGCCCGAGAACGGCTGGCAGAATCAGGCTTTTCCCCACCATGAACATTGTGGAAAAAGCCGGCACCATCATAATCCACAACCCCGTCAGCTGCTTTCTCGTGAATTCCGAAGTACCGGCCCGCAGCCGTTCGCTGAAACTGCCTCTGAGCCGTCGCGGGGAAGGAATGGTCGTACCCTTCATATCCACATAAGCCCGCTCCAACGCCCTCATCCGCGCTTCTGCGCCAGGCAGCCCCGCTCCAGGCTCACTCAGTTCCGATAAAGATGCACGCTGCCAGTTCATCGCAGACAACGCCACGAAAAATGTCACTGCGGATACCAGCAGCAGCCCAGCGTTAAACCAGGCGACATCACCAACAATCAATGGAACAAATGTCCCCGGCAGAAAGTAAATCAGCTGAGGGAAAAACCCCGGAACCATACTGAAAATGCCGACCGCCTGCTGCTTCCACGACGACGACCTCGGCAACTGTTGCAGAATGCCGGACAGACTCACCGCCAGCAAATTCAGGCACACCGGAAAATACCAGCGAATTTCCATCAGCCACGCTGACAGAAAACCGCTGAACAGCATCAACACAGCAAAGCCGACCGCTATTCCTCGGATCGTCCGCACGAAATGCGGAAGTGTTCCGGCCTGTGGAATAGCTGCCAACGCCCACAATGCTGCTGAAATCGCAACTTGTGAGACCAGCAGCCCGAATATGACCGCGATCATCACAAACGCATCCGCGAATTTGAACCCCGCCTCACCACGGCAGACAGTCAAACCCGGAAGCTGATCCTGCAAAACCGTAATCTGCGAATTCATGAATCTACGCTGTCCTGAGACCCCTGTGGTCAACTCAACCCGCCGCAGCTTCGGGTGCTGCTGCAGTTTTCGCAGAATCCCCATTTCCCCCTCCGACACATTTTCTCCCGGGCGTAGTCGGAGTACCAACGTCCGCAGCTGCGGAAACTGTAATGCCAGGTCATCGCCGGCAATCACCCGCGGCAGATCGGCTGAATCCAAAATCAAAGTTTCAAGCACCGGCATCGATCCCAGACGAATCCAGCCCGAACCCAGTAAATTCAACTGCCGCAGAGCCGGAAACGCCGAAAGCGACTCGGCAACTGCCTCGACTCCATCGGACAACTTGCCCGGTGGCGGCAACACATGGAAACATTCAAACAAACGCAACTGCCGCAACTGACTCAGGTCCCGCCAATCCTCAATTCCCAACTGACATTCATCGAGCGACAGCTGACCAAGTGCAGGGACAATTTCATGCAGATTCCTCGGCTGGTCCGGCTCAGCCTGCCGATTTGCAGGTGCGCCACGCGGCAGAAACGGAAATCCGTCGTCCCGCGCCAACCACAACCCTTGTTCTGACCCGGATTCCACTGCTGCCGCCTTCACTTCTCTCCAGTCGAAGTGACCCCAGACCAGTGCACCGGACGCCCTCTCGTAAAATGGCCATACTTCCGGGAACCGCTCTGAAGACGAACCTTCTCCGGACTCAGTCTCGCCCGGTCTGTAAAGCAACCCAAGCGGCCCCAGAACCAACAGCAACATGAAAATCACAGTCAGCTTCTGCGAAATCAACACACTCAGCACAGCTCGGACCCTGCCCATCACACACCCCCACTCTTTCAGTTGTTCGCCAGAAAAATCTCTTCCAGATTCAAATCCTCGATCACCACGTCCGCACCCCACTTCGCCCGCAACTCATCCGGAAGCGCTGCCGTAAAGTTGTTCACTGTGAGCACCCCTGTGACTCCATTGACCTGCCACTGCAGGACCCCCGGCAGATCGGACTGCAATGGGAGCGATGCACCGGCTGTCAGCCGCAGTCGCTTCGTTCGCTCCTTCAATCCGTCCAGATCCTCATGAAACTGAATTCGCCCAGAACGCAGCAACGCCACATGCGATGCCACCCGCTCCACATCCGATGTGATGTGCGTTGAAAACAACACCGTCCGATTCCCGTCCGCTGCCAGCTCCAGCAGCGATTCCAGAAATCCTCGTCGCGCTGACGGATCAAGACTTGCCACAGGCTCGTCCAGTATCAGCAACTCAGGTTCATGACCCAACGCCAGCACAATCCCCAGCTTCTGCCGCTCACCCGGTGACAACACTCCACACGCCTTGTTCACTGGCAACTCCCATCGCCGCAGCAGCTCTGTGACGCGCGACGCATTCCAGTTGCCGTAAAAGGCCGCCGTGTAGTCCACCATCCCCTTCACCGACAACGTCGGAAACAAAAACACGTACTGCGGCACGTATCCCAAACGAGCCTTCTCTGATGCACCCAGATTCCACGAATCACAACCCAATACTGCCGCAGTCCCCGCAGTACACCGCAGCAGCCCCAGCAAACAACGCAGCAGCGTGCTCTTGCCAGCACCGTTCAGACCCAATAGCCCCGTGACCTCCCCACGACGCATCACCAAATCCACTCCTGAAAGCACTTCTGCAGTGCCAAAACTCTTCCGCAGCGACTTCACCTCCAGCATCACTTCACTCATTGCAAATGCTCCTCAATCGATGTCTTGAAAATTCCCAGCAGCTCGCTGCGACTCATGCCGCACTGCAGCCCACGAACTACCGCCTGATCCACCAACACCCGCACCTGTCGCGTTTGCTCCGCCTGCACAGATGCCTTGCGAGCTGCCGTGACCACCATGCCCCGACCACGCACATGCTCAACCAAACCCTCCGCTTCCAGCTTTCCCCATGCCTTCGAAATCGTCATGAAATTCACCTCCAGCTCCGCGCCCAACTGCCGCACACTGGGAAGCACATCTCCCGGTTTGATCCGCCCCGTGGCAATCATCCCCCGCACCTGATCAATCAACTGCCGATAAAGCGGCACACCCGATGACGGCTGCACCACAAACACTGAAGATGAAATGTCCATGTGTATTGCGACTGTAATACATAGAGGCCAAAAAAGAATCCGCCGCAGCCGGCAGATCGCAATGGACCACGCGGAACTGATTCGCAACTGTTCCAAACTGCGAGTGTCCACGTGTATCACTACTGTAATATAGTTGTCGGATGGAGTCAATCAGAAATCGATCGAATCAAAAAAGATTTTTGGGGGAACTGCAGAGTCGCGTTTCGCCCCGCGAAACGTCCACCCAGCCTTTTTCTGCTGCTCCCCCAATACCCGACCTCTCCTCACTCAAGCCCAAAACGCCCCTGAAATCCCATGTGACTACCGTTTCACCATGCCCAAGGGCGAAGCTCCTGCCGAGCTGTCGAACGCGCATCCGTGTCGTAGCAGCGGACGCGTATTCTCGCTGCAAGACGTCCGGCCGCTGCAACCCTGATTCGCTGGTCCCGCATGTTTTCACGCAGTCGCCAGGTGGCTGCCGCAGTGCCGCACAAAGCCCCTGGCAGCGCGCCGGTAAACTGCCCGGACTCTGACAATCCCGGAGCATTTTCCGAACTCCGCGTTCATCAGCGCGGGATATATCACCCGAGTATTCGCACGTCGGCGGGTGCTGAGCACCTGGGCGGCAAATCACCGTGGCGACTTTCGCTACGGGCTCATTAACACTCTCAGGAGAACTGCAGATGATTCAGGTTGTCCCCACGGCGTCTCGTTTTGGTTTCCCCGGCGAACTGGATTCCACTGCCGGACTGCTCCCGCAGGAGGACGCTGCCTGTCGATTGTGGCAATCACGGCGGGATTCAGCTCGACAACAGATCCGTCGGCTGTCGCGGCGGGAATTGCAGGTGGTGCAGCTGGTTTCCAATGGTTATGCCAACAAAAGCATTGCGATGGAGCTGCGGATCAGCGTGAAGACCATCGAGAAGCACCGAGCAAACGCGGCGCGAAAGCTGGGTGTCAGCAGCACTGCGGAAATGGTGCGGCTGGCAGTTCTGGCCGACCACGAAGCAACCGCCTCCTCCGCTCCTGATCAGCGGGCTTCAGAGAACGGTTTTGCACCGAGGGGCTTCGAGTCGCGACTGGTGGAAACGCGCGGGATGGAAATGCGTTCGAACTGAATGGAAGCGGGCCCCGCGGTGCCTGGCGAACGGCACCGGCAGCCGCTTCACCAGTCCCGCGGGCCCCCGCTCTGCGCGTCAGAGCTTTCCATCCCTCCGATTCCCCCTTTGTTCGCTGGCCAGAACCCATGTCGCCTGTGTATACTCCCGCACCTCCCGATCCGGCACTCCCACGCCCCGGTAAACTTTTTTCCGGTCACCATCCTCCGCGGCTTCACGGAAGGCCCCTTCGAGAGACTCGAATTCGCCGGCTGTCTCCCCCGAGTAACATCGATGACAACTTCCCCCGTTGTGCAATATGCGTCTCGCACTGACGTGGGTATGCGCCGCGCCGTCAACCAGGATTCCTTCGCCGCAAGACTCTGCACCGATCACGCCGAATGGAGCCGTTACGGGCACCTGTTTGTCGTGGCCGATGGCATCGGTGGTCACGCCGTCGGCGATCTGGCCAGCCGCATCTGTGTCGATACCCTGCCGATCGCCTTCTTCAAACATGCTGACAGTCTCGTCGAAGATTCACTCCACCACGCTATCCTCGCCGCCAACAAAGCCATCAACGATCGAGGCCGCGAGAACCGCGAATTTGAAGGCATGGGCACCACCTGCACCGCCCTCAGCCTCTCCGAAGCCGGCGCCATCGCCGGACACGTCGGCGACAGCCGACTCTATCGAGTCCGCCACGGACTCATCCAGCAACTCACCTTCGACCACAGCCTCCAATGGGAAATGATCCGGCTCGGACGCGCCACCCCGGAAAACGTCGAGCTCTTCCATCCCCGCAACGTCATCACCCGCTGCCTCGGACCCGACGCATTCGTCCAGGTCGATATCGAAGGTCCCTTCCCCGTCGAATCCGGCGATATCTACATGCTCTGTTCCGACGGCGTCACCAATCATGTGTCCGACGCCGAAATCGGCATGATCCTCAGTAACCTCACTCCCGCCGAATCCTCCAGACTCCTGATCAACCTCGCCAATCTCCGCGGTGGCTTCGACAATTCCACTGTGATCGTTGTCAACGTCGAAAGCTATCCAACGCCCGGAAAACCGGAAGCTGCAGCTCCCCCAAACCCGACGACCACCGTTACACAGCCCCACCGACGAAATTCACTCGCCCGGAATACCGCGACCGCCACCGTCCTCGCGACCGCCACCGCACTCGCCGCCCTCGCCGCCAGGTTCACCATCGCCACCATGCCCGCCGGCCCCGGTGGCTTCCTCTCCGCCACCGTCGTCGTCGCCATGATCCTGTTCACAGGACTGCTGCTCGCTCTCCGCATTCGTCGCGGTGGTGCCGCTGCCCTTCCTGCCACCCCTGCCACCGCGTCGCCGCCTCAACCGGCACCAAAACCCGCCTCGCCACCCACCCCGCAATCCGGACCCGAGCTTCAGGATCTTCCCGGAACAGGCTCCGATCAGCACCTGCTTCGCTCCTCCTTCAACTCCCGAGCCCCTTACCGCTCCGTTCCCTGCAACAAAGCCGACGAACTCTTCAGCTTCCTCGCAGAAGCTCATGGCGAACTCATTCAAGCCTCCCGCGATAATGCCTGGAACGTCGATCTCGAAGAACTCGCACAACTCGACCGACAAGCCGCCGCAGCCGCCGTCGCCGGCAAACTCGATCGCACCCTCCGCGCCCGCGGCCGTGCCATCGATATCGTCATGCGAGAACTCCCACAAAAACAAACACCACGCGGCTGACCAGCGGTCGGGCGGCAGCCCAATGGCGTTGAAGTTCTCTCCATCCGGGCGAAAATCGCCCTCGCCCCCCTCTCCCCTTCGAGATCGTGCAGCTTTCAACGCCTTGCGGGGCTGGGGTTTGAGCAAAAAAATGACCTTCATGTTTCCTGTGAATTCGCACAGAATGTGCGTGTGAAAACACCCACACAAAAACATGGAGGTCGTCGTGAGTGTAGCCAATGTCAGGAAAAATAAAAGGCCGCATCAGCCATGCGGGATACCGGAAACCGATGCACGTTTCGAGGATCGCCGCAAGGCGGCCGAGCAGGATGAAACGGCCCTGACCGTCGACCGGCAGGTCGATGCCATGGATCATTCACCACTCGACGTTTTGCTCAAAGGTGTCGGGTCACCGTCCTATGATCCTGTGCTGATGTTGAAAATGGTACTCTACATGATCCTCCAGGGACATTGCTCGCCAGCCCGATGGCATGCGGAGGCTAAACGCAATCTGTGCGTTCAGTGGCTTGGTAAGGGCATCACACCTTGCAGGCGAACGTGGTACAACTTTCGTAATCGCTTTGGTGCGGTGGTTGAGACACTTCATGCAAAATTGGTTGAGACAGCAATCAACGAAGGACATGTGACTGCGGAAACGGTGGCGCAAGACGGTACATCCATTGCGGCATGTGCTTCACGTCACAAAATGGTGAATCAGAAAGTGCTCAGCGAGCGGATCGCCCTGCTCAGCAGTATCGTTGCCG
>JBJTOP010000195.1:0-3155 GCA_046074645.1 Planctomycetaceae bacterium
TTTACTGCACTTCGCAGCATCCGGCGGGCCTGCTGGGACAGTCCCCGCAGGCGGGGATTCCGGGGCGAGACGGGGGTGGTGCAACTTCTTGTCTGTACACGTTGTCGGGGCCATGGCGAACCGCGAGGCTGACTGGACAGCACGCCCCGTTTCAAGTTCCCAGGAGGTGCTGGTTAGCGTTGCCAGTGACTGCTGACGATTGTCAGGATTTTTTCGTGCAGAGCGGTATTGGAGGCCAGCAGGCTTGTTTTTTCGATTGGCAGTGGGCCTCCCTGGCAGGTGCTGACGCGCCCGCCTGCCTCTTCCACAAGCAGGCTTCCAGCGGCGAAATCCCACGGCGAAAGCTGGTATTCAAAAAAACCGCCGAACTGCCCCGCTGCCACCTGAGCGAGGTCGAGGGAGGCGGTGCCAAAGCGGCGGATTCCATGGATATTCTGCCGGAACAGATCACGAATCGCAGCCAAAGTCGCTTCCATCATGGCGCCGCGGTCGTAGTAGAAGCCGGTTCCGATCAGTACTTCATCGAGTTGCGTTTGCCGGGCTACCTGCAGCCGTTCGCCGTTGTGCCACGCTCCTCCACCCCGCACTGCTTCGTACCAGTCGTCGCGGATGGGATTCCAGACCACTCCTGCCTCAGACCGCCCCTGATGCAGACACGCAATCGAAACTGCGAAATGCGGGAGGCCGTGTGCAAAGTTGGTAGTGCCATCAAGCGGGTCCACTACCCAAAGATACTCCGCATTGATATCCCCTGCGTTCTCTTCCTCACCCAGAATCGCATGCCCTGGAAATCGCTCGCGAATCAATTCCGCGATACGGCGTTCTGCGGCGAGATCAGCTGTTGTGACGAGATCTGCGGGCGCCTTGGAACGCACCTCCACACCACTTCGGAAATACCCTTGCAATATCCGACCCGCCTCGCGAGCCGCGTCCCGGGCCATTTCGATCAACTGCATCACTCGCTCCACGCGAAGTCAAGAATTCACGCCCCACCGGCTCCGATTGTCACCCCGACGGATTCAGGAAGACGCAGTACGCGAGTATCGCAGAGCATCTTTGAAAGCCGTGCCGGAGAAGACGACGTGGAATACCAAAAAGGATTTGAGCATGCATCCCAGCAGAATCGCTGCGAGATTCAATCCCGGACTCGGCGCAAAAAGAAAGGGGAAAGGCACGAGGCCTTTCCCCTTTCCACCGAGGCACTTGCCGAAACAAGTTTCTCGGCAGGAGCTTCCCGCTCGGGCCACGCACCCATATGAGCGGGAACAGGCGAGATTCCTGACCTTCCCCTCCTTTGACTCCTGCAGAGTTAACGCGGCTGTCCGGTCCCACCACGCAGACAACCGCCTCCGGGGTTAAGGAGTAGCAAGCAGCGTGCCAAAAGAAATTTGAATGCGATGGAATTGGCACAAACGCTGAAATCCCTGCGTTTTTTGCCACATTTGTCTCGCGTTCATCAGTGCACAGGAAGCTTGGCAGCGGGAATGGATCGATTTCCAGGCAGCACTGCCCAGCACCTGCGCATTGGGATGGTGAGATGGTCAAATGCGAAGATGGCGACTCACACGGAGTGCCCCGCGAAATCAGACAATCGGTTTTCGGGGCACAGGCGGCATTCTGCTTCCCTGACCGTTCCCGGGGCTTTCGCACGTCTCAGACCGCAGAACGACACGCAATATTGCGGCTTACCGTGATTTGGGCCGGGCTGCCTCGTTGTTCTTAACGTGGCGGACGGTTTTCATCATTGCGGAAATCGATCTTCATTCGCACGAGGGTCAATGGCATTGGTCCGTACCAATGGTGGCGAAGAAGTCATTGCCTTTGTTGTCAACGAGTATGAATGCGGGGAAGTCAACGACCTCGATCTTCCAGATTGCTTCCATGCCCAGTTCAGCGAATTCAACGACTTCGACAGAGCGAATATTTTCCTTTGCGAGGATTGCAGCGGGGCCACCGATGCTGCCGAGGTAGAAACCTCCGTGCTGCTGGCAGGCGCGAGTGACTTCAGTGCCGCGGTTGCCTTTGGCGATCATTACCATGCTGCCACCATGCGCCTGGAACAGGTCCACGTAAGAATCCATCCGTCCAGCCGTTGTGGGGCCGAATGAACCACTGGCATAGCCCGGTGGCTTCTTGGCAGGACCGGCATAATAGACCGGGTGATTTCGGAAGTAGTCGGGGAGCGGTTGTCCAGCATCCAGCCGTTCGCGAAGTTTTGCGTGAGCAATGTCGCGGGCAACGACGATGGGGCCGCTGAGCAGCAGACGCGTGGTGATCGGGTGGCGGCTGAGTTCTTCGAGGATTTCCGGCATGGGACGATTCAGGTCAATTCGCACGGCACTTGTGTCGCGGCTTGCCCTCAAATGTTCCGGGATGTACTGCAGCGGATTGGTTTCAAGTCGCTCAAGGAACACGCCATCTGCCGTAATTTTGCCTTTGGCCTGGCGGTCAGCACTGCAGGACACGCCAATACCCACCGGGAGTGAGGCGCCGTGACGCGGAAGCCGGATGACTCGCACATCCAGTGCGAAGTAGCGTCCGCCGAACTGAGCACCGATGCCGCAGTTGCGGGCGGCTTCCAGCAGTCGAGCTTCCAGTTCGATGTCCCGGAAGGCACGACCACCGGGACTGCCTGTGACAGGCAGATGATCAAGATACTTGGTGGATGCCAGCTTAACGGTCTTCAGCGTGGCTTCGGCAGACGTGCCTCCGATCACAAAGACAAGGTGATAAGGCGGACAGGCTGCTGTACCGAGAGCCTTCATCTTTTCAGTGAGGAAGCTGACGAGGGTCTGCGGATTGAGAATCGCTCGAGTCTCCTGGAATAAGTATGACTTATTTGCAGATCCGCCACCTTTGGAAATGAACAGAAAGTGGTACTCGTCACCGTCACAGGCAGCCAGATCCAGCTGGGCCGGCAGATTTGTGCCCGTGTTCCGCTCGTCCCACATTGTCAGGGGTGCATTCTGGGAGTATCGCAGGTTATTTTCGTTGTAGGCCTGGTAGACGCCCAGCGACAGGGCCGCTTCATCACCTTTGGCCCAGACAGCATGGCCCTTTTTCCCCACAATCGTAGCTGTGCCCGTGTCCTGGCAGAATGGCAGCACCCCCTTGCTGGAAACATCGGCATTGCGGAGCATGGTGAGAGCCACCAT
>JBJTOP010000196.1:0-17545 GCA_046074645.1 Planctomycetaceae bacterium
TGGTTTCTTTCCGTCAGCCAGTGCTCGATATGCCTCAGTAAAGATTTCCCAAATCCCTGCCTCTGACTGCGAGGGTGAACAGCAATCCAGTACAAATTCCACGTACCATACGTCATTTTCTCGGGCGCAAAATACGCAACACCTTCCGGACGTCCAGCGCAATCGAGCGTCAGCCACACATCTGAGGCTGCTGGAGCGCGGAGCATATCCGCAAGCAGTTGTGTCTGATCCGGAGCAAAAAGCCCTGAAGCGGCAGCCAGCGATATCAGCTCGTCGTGGTCGGCAGCAGTTGTCTCACGAATCATGATCTCTTCACCACACTACCTGTGAATGGGGATTGGAAGAAACGACGAACACTCTTTCGACCTTTCCACGCCGCAGTAAGCTGAAGAACGTGTCGTCGGCGACGTTCTGACGCTGCGAGCTGGAATAAAGCAGAAAAACACCCACCCCTACCGTCCTCACTACCAAATCTATCGGCAGGACTGTCGCTCCAGTGACAACCGGTGCCATGGGTAATTGGCAGATTCTGCTTGACGCTGACACGAAAAGGGACGATGCTGGAAGCAGAAAATTCCGCTTTTGTGGAGTTGCGTGCTACTGCGGGAACCTTCGCGAGGTTTTTCAATGCGATTTTCTTCCTCATTCGGCTTTGATGTCCGCTTCCGCTGGCCACGTTTTGTGGCTGCCGGCCTTGCTGCTGTGGTTTCCGTGTCCGCGGCCGGCACCGGCATTCTGGCCGGTGACAACGAGAACGGTTCCGCTGCAAAGCTGCCGACTCCCCTGCAGGCCTCCAAACTTCGCGTTGAAGCCCGCCTGGCGGCCGAAGAAGGAGACTTCCTTCAGGCCGCCACTAAGCTGGAACAGGCAGCCTCGCTTTCCGGCGACCGAGTCACAGCGAAGAAGGCCGCTGACAGCCGCAAAGAAATCGAGGCGGCTGGCGGCAGCATGGCGGACTTCGGTTCGCTGATGAATCTGATCATGACTCAAACTTCTCCACCCGCACTTTGGGTGGCGAATGGTGAAGAAGACGGTGGCTCCATGACCCCTTACATGCAGGGGGTGTTTCTGGGCGTGCCGGCGATGACAGGTCTGTTTGCCGCCATTCAGGACAATTCGCGTCTGCAGGCGGCCTTCGACCTTGCCCGCACTGCAAACACCAATCGCGAAGTGGACACGGTTTCAGGTCTGCGGCTGGTTTCTCTGCCGCGACTGGAGCAGCATCTGGCACAGCTGAAGGCCGAGGGCCAGGCAGTACCGGAAGATGCTGCTGCGCTGGCCGGACTGACTGCGGTTGAATATTTGTTTGTCTATCCCGGCTCGGGTGATGTAGTAATTGGTGGTCCTGCTGGTGGATGGACGGTTGACACCACGGGCCGGACGATCAATTCGGAAAACGGCCGACCGACGCTTCGTCTGGACGACCTCGTGACTCTCAGCCGCACATTTTCTCCCGGGGGCCGTGGCTTCCTGATGTGCACGATTGACCCCAAGGTTGATCAGGTGAAGGCCGTCAGAGACTTCGCTTCCCGCACGCAACTGACCGCGGGCACCGTTCGTCGCTTCACTCAGCAGGTTGAGGAGATGCTGGGGTTGCAGACCGTCACCGTACTCGGTGTGCCGAACGACTCGCGAGTGGCCAGTGTGATTGTGGATGCTGACTACCAGATGAAGCTCATCGGTATCGGTCGCCGCGATGGTGCTGCAGGAATGAAAAGCTACTTTGAACTGGCCGGCCGTGCCGAGCGAAACGGTGCTGCGATGGACGCGCTGCGATGGTGGATGACTGTTGGCTACGACGCGATTCAGATGTCGCCTGATCAGTCAGCGTTCGAATTTACCGGCCGCTCAATTCGCTGTCTCTCAGAGAACCAGTTTGTGGACAACGACGGGACTCGCAAATCCACAGGAAAGGTGGATGGTGCCAACGCAGAGTTTGCCCGCCTGTTTACAGAGAATCTGCCTGCTTTGGCCGAACAGGACCCAGTCTTCGCGGACCTGCAGAATATTTTCGATCTGGCACTTGCGACCACTCTGATTTCCACAATGGATCTGCAGCACCGAGCTGGCTGGAAGCCGGAAGTGTTCCGTTCTGGCAGTGACTTTGCAACCGCCCCCGTGGACGTTCCGACAGAACTCATGACCGCTGCTGCCAGCCGCGTTTACAAAGGTGGCACGATCATCGTCCAGGTGGCCGGCGGTGTCCGCGTGGATGTGCGGGATATCGTCAACAATCCGGAGTCATTCGAGGTAACCGCGGAAGTCAACACGTCGGCTAAGAATGCGAATCCGGTCGGACAATCCGGCCGCTGGTGGTGGGACGCAGCGGCTCGTTAGGCCGCTGCTTCGCTGATGAATACACACTCCCGAAGCACAGGGGGTTGATGCTGATGAATGCATCAACCCCCTGTGTGTTTTGGGTTTCAGGCGTGCCCGGCAAGAACGCCTTTGGATTCGAGGTATGCGATCACCTCGCGGGCCAGTTCTTCGATACCTTTGTTGTCGGAGTCGAGTACGATTTCCGGGTTCTCGGGGGCTTCGTATGGAGCACTGATTCCGGTGAATTCCTTGATTTCACCGGCCCGTGCTTTCTTATAGAGCCCCTTGGGGTCGCGGGATTCGCAGGTTTCGATGCTGGCCTGCACCAGAATTTCGACGAATTCCCCGGCTGGGAAGAGTGCCCGCACCATATCGCGATCGGCGCGATAGGGAGAAATGAACGCGGTGGAAACGATGGTGGCGGCGTCCGCGAACAGTTTGGCAACTTCGCCGATGCGGCGGATGTTCTCCGTTCGATCAGCCGGGCTGAACCCGAGGTTTTTGTTGAGCCCCATGCGGATATTGTCGCCATCGAGCACAAATGTGTGGATGCCACGCTCGTGGAGCAGCTGGTCCACTGCGTTGGCAATGGTACTCTTCCCGCAACCGCTCAGACCTGTAAACCAGAGCACTGCACCGCGGTGGCCGTTGAGCTTCTGACGGTCATCGCGAGTGATCCTGTGGGCGTGCCATGTGACGTTGGTTGCTTTTTGCTCAGCCATCCCTGTCCTGCTCCGTTGTCCCCTGAAATTTCCGATTTGCCGCCGGCAGACACGATGCCGCCGCTGCTCGGCTCAGTTATGATAGAGGATCGTGGATTTCCAGGAAATCCCCGATTTCCCGGCCTGCTGCCAGCATGAACGTTTTCCCAAAAAGGGGCAGTTCACTCAGCTGCATGGGCATTGAAGAGTCGCACCAGCCCGAAGACAGTAAAATTCCGCGGTCCGACACGGCCTTCCGCGGTTTCTCCTCAGGATTGAATCCCTATGTCTGCTCGCTTTCTGATTTTCTGTGCTGCCGTCAGCCTGCTGCCCTTCAACCTGCTGCAGGCCCAGACCGCGGATCAGCGACTGGAGCAATTCTTCGCTGACTACCTCGAAACCTGTTTCCAGCAGCGGCCGCTCGATGCAACACTGCTGGGAGATCACCGCTTTGACGACCGCCTTGACGATATTTCTGCATCCGCACGTCAGGGGTGGCTGGAACATTACCGCACCCGTCTGCAGCAGCTGCAGACCGCCATCCCCAAAGATCAGCTCTCCCGGAATGCGCAGATCGACTTCGAAATCCTCCGCGATGATTTGCTCCGAAATATCTGGCTGACAGAGAATACGCGTCCATTCGAAGAGGACCCGCGGACCTACGGCGCATGGATCAGCGACAGCGTCTATTCGCTCCTCGTCCAGTCCACACTGCCCCGGGAAGTCAACGTCCGCAATGCCATTTCCCGAATGCAGCAGATCCCGCGAATCGTCCGCACCGCATGGGAGACGCTTCGTGAATCGCCGCCCTCGATTCTGGAAACTGCCATTCTGCAGAACCGTGGTGCGATCGGTTTCTATGAGCAGGGAATTTATGAACTGATCGGAGGTTCTGATCAGTCACAGGCGGTGCGGGCGGCCGCAAAGCCAGTCCTTGAGGTGCTGCGGGAGCATCAGGCATGGCTTGAAGACAGTCGGCGCCTGCGGGCAGGTGGCGAATGGCGACTGGGCCGCGAACTGTTTGCACAAAAACTCGAACACACGCTGAACGCTGGAGTCACGGCGGATCAGGTGCTCGCAGATGCCGAAAGGGAATACGAACGCGTTCAAAACGAACTCTGGATCGTGGCACGACAACTGTGGTCGTCCCGCTTTCCGGGCAAATCTCTGCCCCCCGACGATGCTGCCGGACGTCGTGAAACAGTTCGCCAGGTCATCGCTTCGGTCTCCGAAGAGCATGGAGCTCCGGAAACTCTGGTGGCCGACGCCCGAGCCGGTGTGGAGCAGATTCGGAGCTTTATTCGGGATCGCGACATTCTGCGGCTGCCAGAGCCAGACCGCTGTCAGATTATTGAAATGCCCGAGTTTCGACGGGGGAATTCACTGGCATATCTCGAGTCCGCACTGCCGCTCGATCCCGGTGGCGTGAGCTCCTACGCTGTCAGTCCTCCGCCGAGCGACTGGGGTGCGGATCGCGTTCGCAGCTTTCTGGAAGAATACAACAACCACATGCTGCAGGTGCTCACCATTCACGAAGCCTACCCCGGCCACTACGTGCAGCTGGAGTATTCCAATCGAGCTCCGTCCCGGATTCGTCGAGTGCTGCAGTCGGGAGTGTTCATCGAGGGCTGGGCCGTTTACACCGAACAGATGATGCTGGATCAGGGCTACGGCAGCGGCAACCTCGCACTCCGCCTTAATCAGCTCAAGTTCTATCTTCGCGCCGTCATCAATGCGATCCTTGATCACCGCATGCACTGTACTCAAATGACCGACGAGGAGGCTTATGCACTGCTGACAGAAGGTGGCTATCAGTCAGAAGGAGAAGCGAGGCTGAAGATCATTCGCGCCAAACAGACATCAACGCAGCTGAGCACCTATTTTGTCGGTCGCATGGCACACTATCGGCTGCGACAGGAAATTCAGCGGGAACAGGGAGATGCCTTTGATCTGGGCCGATATCACGAAGCAGTGCTCAGCCATGGTTCCGTACCAATGAAATATCTGCCCGAACTGGTTCGTGAAAGGCTGAAACAGCCCCGCTGATGCAGCCCCTCTGATCGAGGGTCGCTGAACTTCGCGTAAGCCCGCGTGACGACTGCGTGACGTCAGCAAGTGCCCGCAATGGTCGTCGTCAGCTGCCCCAGCGTTTTGCGAGTGTGTGCGGAATTCTCAAGTGATCAAGAATGCGGGCCGTGATGAAGTCAATGAGATCCCCCAGCGACCGCGGCTGATGATACAGCCCCGGCATCGCCGGAAGCACTGTCGCTCCCGCTCGGGATACCGTCAGCATGTTTTCCAGCTGAATCATTCCGAGCGGCGTTTCACGAGGTACGAGAAGCAGCGGTCGACGCTCCTTCAGATGCACGTCAGCGGCCCGATGTATCAGATTCTGTGACTGACCAGAGGCAATTGCCGCCAGAGTGCCCATCGAACACGGGCAGATCACCATCCCTGCTGTCAGACTGGAACCACTGGCCAGAGGCGAATGGAAATCGCCAAGCCCGTACTGACGAACTGCGCCAGGAGTGACTCCAGGCAGCGGTTGCAGCGGTCGGAACTGCCATGTCTGCTGCAGAGAACCCGTCGTCATCTGCCTTGCCAGCTCCAGCCACTGCGGACAGTCGCCAGCAGTGTTTGGAAGGTGCAGGCCAAGTTCCTGCTGGAACACCTGGCGGGCTGCACCGCTGACGACCACATGTGCGTTGCGACCGGATGCACAGAGAGCTTCGAGAAGTCTCAACGCGTAGGCTGCGCCGCTGGCTCCGGTAATCGCCACAACAAAGTCTTCGTCAGCGTTCAATTTGCTCTCCCGTGCGTTTGGCACCGTTATGGTCACGTCTCACCGGAAGTCGAAACACGACTGCCAGCCCTATTACACCAGAGATGCAGGTCAGTCCCTTGACCGCCGGATGAGTGTCAGAAAACAGGCAGGTGGCTGTAACCCCCAGCAGCACGGCTGCGAACGCTGTATACCGCACGTAAGGCCGAATCGCCCGGTGCTGCTGCCATTCCTGCAGGAGCGGTCCGAACAGACGCGATCTGTACAGCCAGGCGTACAACAACGGAGAAGACCGCGCAAACAGAGCAAGCGCCAGCAGCAGGAAGGGAGTCGTAGGCATCCCCGGCACAATGATCCCGATTGCCCCGAGGGCAACAAAAACCAATCCCAGCGTCTGCAGGATGAGATTCAGGAATCTCTGCACCAACGTCCCCCATGCACGGTCTTGATTCTTCCCATTGTGCAACGGGCAGAAACCGGTATCTTTTGCAGTCGCTACCATTTTTTGGCTCCCACCTATTGTAGGACCTGCCGCTGTTTAGGCAATTCTGCCGCGTTGGCTGCGTTCTACGCCCACTCCCGCTCGAAAGTTGCTCGATGTGCGGTCGATTCACCCTGCGTACGCCCGCGGACGTGCTGATGCAGACTTTTCAGACACTGGACTTCCCGGAGCTCCAGCCGCGCTGGAATATCGCACCAACGCAGCAGATCGTGGCAGTGACAGCGGGGGAAACAGACGGGCCCCGGCGACACGCTGGCTGGTTTCGCTGGGGCCTCGTCCCGTTCTGGGCCGATGATCCCTCCATCGGTTCCAAAATGCTCAACGCCCGCTCAGAAACCGTCGCCGACAAACCTGCGTTCAGAGCCGCCTTTCGCAAACGTCGCTGCCTGATTCCCGCCGACGGCTTCTACGAATGGCAAAAACTTTCCAGCGGAAAAAAACAGCCATGGTGGATTCATCAGGCCGGTGAACAGCTGTTTGCCATGGCAGGACTCTGGGAAAACTGGACACCCGGACAGAATCAGACCAGCCCACCAGACACCGAACCACTGCTCACCTGCACCATCCTGACGACCGATGCCTCCAGCGACCTTCGAGGTCTGCATGACCGCATGCCCGTGATTCTGGCTCCTGAAGCGTGGCACGCCTGGCTGAATCCGCAGACTCAGCCGGAATTCCTGAAACAGCTGATGAAACCTGCCAGCCCGGGAACCCTGCAACTGACCTGCGTCTCCCAGCTGGTCAACCGCCCAACCCCCAACTCACCACAATGCCTCACGCCGGTATCGCCACCCGAACCGCTGCCGGCCGACTGATGGCGTTGTCAGCCACTGCCGGCAGCCTCCGCAGCACTGATGAGTTCATCATTATCCGTATCGAGACGCCTGAACATTTCCCTCGTTCCCGGGAATTCCCGAAGGGACACATCTCCGTCGCGATTGCGATCCATCCGCTGGAACCATACGGGCCCCTCCAGCGACTGTTCCGACGGCAGAATCGCGTCGGCCCTGTTCGCCTCGACCATCTGGATTGTCATCCGTCTGTCGTTGCGACGAAGCTCAGACCGTCCAAGACCAATGGTGAGCACGTAAGTGGTCTGCAGGTCCATATCCGAAATCCGGGAATCGTGATCGGTGTCAAGGTCAGAGAACGCGGCCGTTGAATTCCGAAACTCACGCCGCGTCAGCCGGCGATCGGAATCGCTGTCGAGCCGGCTGAAGAGGGTTCGTCCTTCCTGTTCCACACCCACTTCGATTCTGCTGGCAATCACCGCCTGCTCACGTTCGACAGTTCCCAGCAGTTCTGTGCGTGTGAGCTGCAGGTCACCATCAAGATCCAGTTCCGCGAAATCCGCGGTGACTCCTGCGTTCGTTACGATGGACTGCACGACCGGAAACTCACTTTCGTCGAGCGACTGACTGCGATCGGCGTCGGCCTGCGCGAACTGCTGACCAAGCAGTCCGCGAGTGATCATTCGATCGTTGGCTCCGCCGCCTCGAGCTCGAAGTACAAGCCCAAGTCCATCGAGGACCAGCCGAGCTTCACCACGACTGGATTCGGCAAGCTGACAGAAGGCGGAGGCTGAGTCAGCAATCTGCACCGACAGGTCACTCAGGTTGGCCTTGTCAGACAGACGAAACTCGAATGTCAGATGGACTGGCATGGTAAGCAGGAGTTGAGGGAGTTCGGTGGCCGGGATACTCGATTCGGGAAGCCTGGCCGCCGCTTCCGCCGGAAGCCGCAGACGCGCTGCCGGAAGCCGCCCCTCGATTCCATACCGAACAAGAACCTGGTCAACAGCCGATGTGGCGGAAGACAGATCCGTGAGGTGCTGGAACGGCAGATTGGCAACAGTGGGTGCCACAGCCGCCAGCTGGCTGATCGGGTCACGGTAGGGGAGCAGTTCGGCGAGCGTAAAGGTTTCGTCGTCGTCGAGATCGCGAAATCTGAGTGCCCGTGGGGCCATTGTCAGTTCCTGCAAAGAGACGGCGCCGTCGTAATCGATGTCCAGCAGAGTCGACAGACGCACGGCATCGTCACCGGGCTGCGGCTGAGCAATCACGTTGAAGGCGCGTGGCAGCCGACTGCGTACCCACTTCTGGAAGCTGACGCTGGAGACGGCTTGCACCTGTTCCCTTTGATCTTCGAGTTCCGCTGCGATCGTCGCGGCTTCAAGCTGACTGAGATTGTGGACACCCAGCAGCTCACGGAAGCGATTTGGGAGCAGCCTGAGTTCCGCGGTTGTCAGATCGCCACTGGTGTCGGCATCCATGAGTTTTCCGAGAAAACCGCCAATCCACTGGCGATAGGGACGACCGGAGACCGCAAGTCGCAACTCCGCCACCAGAGGTCCGGAGGGGCTGAGAATGAGCAGCCTCGCAGTGTCAAAACGCTCTTCCACCGGGACTTCGGCAGGCGGCGTCTTTGGCGATCTTTGCGCCATCGCGGGGGGAAGCGGCAGAGAGCAGGTGATACTGAAGGCAACCAGAGCGATCCAGGGATTGAATCTCAACAGCCTCATCGCAGGTCCCTCCTTCAGCGTTTTTCGGCACTCAGACAAAACAAGTGCTTTTCACCACGCAGCAACAGCCGTCCATTCACGGGAACGGGTGATCCGATGATGGGTTCCTGCATGTTGTTTTCTGAGAGCACCTGCATGCCGTCATCAGTGAGTGCTGCCACGAAAACCACGCCATCCTCCCGCGGAGCATAGATCCGGCCACCTGCGATGATCGGGGATGCATAATAGTTCGTGCGATGTTTGGGAAACGCGTTCTGCCAGAAGGAGCGGCCGGTGGCCGGGTCAAGACATTCCACTTCGCCGCCGTCGCGAACGATGTAGACTTTGCCGCCGTGCACAACGGGGCTGGGCACGAACGTCCCCACATCGTCTCGCAGCCACGCATGACCGGTCGCCGTCACATCGCCACTGCCAACAAGCCGGACACCGTGCAGCCGAGGTTTGCCGCGATCGTTGCGACCAAAGGCGATCACCGCCGTGTCGCCAACGATCACCGGGGTTGAGATGGAAGGCCAGAGTCGTTCGGCGGCCGGATTGAAGTTGCCGCAGGACCAGACAAGCTTTCCCGTTTCCGCATCGTGCATGGTGAGATGCTCAGCGCCCCACGTGAGGATCGTTTCTCGGCCATCGTGGCTGATAATCAGCGGTGTTGCATAGCCATGGTCGCCTTCCTGTGGAGTCTGATAGTTCCTTGCGGTCTTCCAGGCAATCTCTCCGGATTGCTTGTCAAATGCCGCCACCCACGATTCGCCGTTGTGCATCCGCGTCAGAATCACATGGCCGGCGGTGAGCACTGGGGAGGTGCCGTGGTCCCAGTACAACGTATCGCTGCCAAATCGTTCGACGATATTGGTCTTCCAGCGAACAGAGCCGTCGAGATTGACGCACGCCAGCGTACCGCTTTTGAAGTAGACAAACACACCCTTGCCGTCAGACACGGCGGATGCATTGCAACCGGAACCATTTCGATGCTTCCCGGCGTTTTCAGTGTCGAATACGGCCTGCCAGAGCTGTTTGCCGGCCCAGTCAATCGCCAGCAGCGCATCGCGTCCCTGCACCGGGGCCGTCACATAAATGGTCTGATTGACAACGATCGGCGTCGAACAGCCTTTGCCGGGAAGCGGCATCTTCCAAAGCATGGTTTCGTCGTTCAGCGACTCAGGATAAGTTCCCTGTGAAGTGCTTCCCGTGTCGTCGGAGCCCCGCCAGCGTGGCCAGTCAGAGCCAAACAGCAGCACGGGGAACACGAAAGTCATGCACAGGCAAACAAAGGACAATGCAGAACGGAAACGCATTTGGGAATTCTCCGTCTTGGCGGAACGAGGTGGGAGTGCTTCGCGTGATGTTCGCCAGTTATACCAGCACGCCTGCTCTGAGGCGATGGAAAACGAGACGAAATTCGTGCGACTCGACACGGACCGACACCGCTGGCACAATCAGTGGCTCAGCCGTCAGCTGATGGCTGTCAGCCAACGGCAGTCACTTCCGCCGTCAGGGGCTGCGATAGTCGTCTTTCGCTCCGCGAAAGAACGGCACTGGAAGTCCTTGTCACAGAGCGAAAGGCGACAAAGTGACTGCCATCAGGCTGTCAGCTGGTGGCTGGTGGCTGGTGGCTGGTGGCTGGTTGTAGTTTGCTTTAAGTTTCTCCCCTCGGGCTGCCGAGCGATGTGTTCTTGCTGCCAGCCGGTTTCTCACACTCTTTTTTTCCTGGAATCCAATGAAGTCTCGCTCTGCTGCTGCTGCTGAAATATCTCCACCGATGCTGCGGCAGCGGGAGTTGCCTGGACCGCGGGGGGCGGAGTCGATACCGGTGGTTCGGCTGAAGTCGCGGAGCCTGCATCCGTTAATTTATCGCAAGCGGGTGGACTCAGCGGAGGGTGTGCGGCCGGGGGATTTAGCGGCGGTTTATGCACCGGGTGAGTCGCAGCCGTTTGCTTACGGAATCTGTAATCCTCGCAGTGAACTCTTCCTGCGGTTACTTTGGCAGGGACCGCAGCTTCCCGATGAGTCGGCGTGGCGACAGAAACTGCAGTCGGCCGTAAACCTGCGTCGGCAGCTGCTGAATCTTGACGCCACCGGCACAGCTCGCAGGCTGATCCACGCGGAATCTGACGGGCTTTCGGGACTGGTGGTTGACGAGTTCCACGGAGTGCTCTCGGCCGAGGCGTTTTCGCTGGGAATGTATCAGCGAGGCGAATGGCTGCTGCAGCAGTTGTGTGAGCTCACAGGAGCGTCTCACTGGATACTCCGTGGCAGTCCGCAGTTTCTTTCGCAGGAGGGTGCCGATCCGCCGGTGCTGACATCGGTCGGCTGTCCGGACAACGTGATCATTCACGAATACGGAACTCGATTTCGAGTTCGCTTTTCCGGAGGCCACAAGACGGGGTTTTTCTGTGATCAGCGAGAGAATCGGCGGCGGCTGGCAGAATTCTGTGCTGGCGCCAGTGTCCTGGACTTGTGCTGCTACACGGGTGGCTTTGCTGTTCAGGCTAAAACGCTGGGGCGCGCTGAAGACGTCACAGGAGTCGATCTCGACGAAGAACCGCTCAAAGTGGCCCGCGAAAACGCAAACCTCAATCAGGCGAGGATTCGCTTCGTGCAGGCAGACATCTTCAGCTACATGCGTGAACTGCTCAAAAATGGCCGTCAGTTCGACGTCGTCATCCTTGATCCACCGAAACTGATCCGGTCGCGGACGGAAATCGAGGATGGCACGCGGAAGCACTATGCCATGAACAGACTGGCGATGCGGCTTGTGCGACCGGGTGGATTGCTGCTGAGCTGTTCCTGCGCGGGACTGTTGCCGGAGCCTGAATTCATACAGCTGCTGGCGGCTGCTGCGAGGTCATCCGGAGAAGACCTGGATGGATTTGGTCCCGCCGCCTCTGGGCCACGTTCCTTCCGCATCCTTGCTCGCTCCGGCGCGGCCCCCGATCACCCTGTTTGGTCCAACTGCCTCGAAACGGATTACCTCAAAGCCGTCTGGTTGGTCATGGACTGAGCAGCTTTCAGGCGAGCCACCACGGCTTTGGGGTTGTCCAGATGTGGCCAGACCAGCGTGTCACGTTTGGTATTGGAGACGTTGACAGAGATTTCGACGGTTCCAAGGCCGAAGGAGTTTTCAAAAATGCTGCCGTGCCATGAGACATACCTGATGGACGTCATCGGAGTCGTCACGTCTGCATGGCGTGTGAATTTCTTTTCGGTGCGAATTGCGTGCTGATCGATTGTGAATCGATAATCAGACGAACGGCGATAGACGAACACAGCTGCAGTCAGATTGAGAGCGAACAGGGCGCACACGATCGGCCAGCCAGCACGCCACGCAAGCATCGACACACCGAATGACATGAACACTCGATGGATCAGCAAACGTCGAAGAAATCGAAGGTTGCAGCGGAGTATTTGTGTTGCGGGTTGATCTGTTGCTGATTCGAACATGGGAAGTGTCACGTACGAGCGGTGGCAGAATGAAATGCAACGGAAAAAAGTCAGTGTTGACCGGACGACGAGCTGACGCTGGGAAGCAAAGTCAATTCACACCACGAGGTAACCACCATCGACCGGCAGAATGGCGCCGGTCACAAACCGGGCCGCCGGCGACAGCAGAAACCGGACCACGCCGGCGACGTCCTCGGGCTTGCCCCAGCGTCCAAGAGGGGTTCGGGCAAGAATGTTGGCAGATCGTACGGGATCGTCAATCAAAGGCCGAGTCATTTCGGATTCGATCCAGCCGGGAGCGATCGCATTGACGCGGATGCCATCCGCGGCCCATGCTGCAGCCAGGCTTTTTGTCAGCTGGGCGACTCCCCCCTTGGATGCTGCATAGGCCGGGACAAACTGCGAGCCGAAGAAGGAGAGCATCGATGCCGTGTTGACAATGGAGCCTGAGCCATGCTTGAGGGCATTGTGGAGAGCAAGACACATGCGCATGGTGCCCGTCAGATTCACGTCCAGCGTTCGCTGAAATCTCTGAATGTCAAACTCCGCTCCGCCACGCTGCAGAATTCCCGCGCAATTGACGAGGCCCGAAAGCACTGGCACGCCGGAACACAGGCGATCGACGGATGCCTGGCACGTGACATCCAGCAGTTCCGTTTCGATTCCCGCCTGCGGATGAAATCCCGCAAGCTCCTCAGTGGTGCAACCTGTAGCAATCACGCGATAACCGGCGGTGGCGAGGTGTCGAGCGATTCCTTCGCCAATGCCGCGCGTACCACCGGTGATGATGACCGGGTCCGCTGATATTGTTTGCGATTCTTCCATGGGTGTGCCTGCTGTTTCAGCGAATGAACTGGTCGATGAAATCTGCTCCCAGACCAGCGGCTGCATAGTGAGCACGGCATTTGGCGATCCGGGTGAACACATCGTCGTAGCCCGTGGTGTTGCCATCAGGATCAACGTAGATCATCGCCCCGTTGACCTGGAAAAACGTGATCATCTCGTCCACGTGCGAGTCAACAACCAGCGTATGCGTTTCACCCGGAGTTTCATAGATGTAGCTGCCCTCGCGGGCGACCCAGTTGTGTTCGAGGTAACGCCATTCTCCTTTGAGCACCAGTCCGTGAACCGGAAGCGGATGGCGATGCCTTGAAAGGACTCCGGACTTGCGGACTCGCAGCAGGTTGCACCAGTACCCGCGGGACACGCACATCAGCAGCGGGCGGAACCAGACGCTGGGCTCAACCGGTACCCAGACCCGTTCGTCATCGGGAATGACGGCAGGCACCACAAGTTCCGGCGGTGATTCGGCAGGCTGCTGACCACGATAGGGTATCCACTGGGACGGTTCGGACACGGTACGGTCACTTTCCTGTTTCAGACTGGTGATGGCATGTTGTCTGGTATTGTCTTCGCAGGTACCCTTCTGGCATGTTGTTGCCCCGCGGATGCCAGTTGGACCGAACAGTGCGGACGACATCCCACCAGGCCGACATCACCCGAATTCTCTGGAATCAATCCGTGTTATTCAATCCCAGTTCGATTTGGTATTTGCGGTTTGCCTCTGGAATTTTTCTCTGCATTTTCCTCGCGGACTCCAGCGGCCTGTCGGCCTTTCGTGAGTATGACGAACTCAGAGGTACTCCGGGAGAACAGCCAGTGAAACGGAATGCACGCAGACGACAGGTCGAATCAGTCAGCAGCGGGTGCGAATCGCTGGAACCCAGACTTCCGCTCGCCGTTGTCACCATTCAGGCCACCCCGGCCGGCAGGACACCAGACGCGCTCGGATACAATCTCGGTCACTTCATGTCGGGAACCAATGCTGCAGACTGGTTCAGCTACAGCGGCGTCACCGCAGCACGTGCCTTCATCAGTCCATCAGATATCGAACCTTCCGATGATCTCCCCGGAATCGGTGACGGTGTTGTTGATCAGGCGACTTTTATGGCACGCCGTTCAGCGCTGCGGGCCAACGCAGCCAATCCTGCGGCTCCGCTGGACAACAGTTTCATCAACTGGCCGGTATTCCGCGATCGCTATGCAAATGCCACCGGCGATACCAACCGCTTCACCATCGATTCCGCCTTCAGCCAGCTTCGCGGTCAGGGAATTGATCTGCTTGCGAACATCACCGCCAGCCCAGGGCGTTTTCCTTTGGTGGGCGACGCCGACTGGGCAGACAAATGGGAACTCTGGCAGCACTATTACGCACAGGGGTTCTACCTCAGCAATACGTATGCCGTTCAGCGTTTCTCAATGTTCAACGAACCAAACAACTGGACCGGGATGACGCCCGCAGACTGGCAGCGACGGCTGACCGTCGCCTCTGACGCACTGCAGACGGCCGTCCTCGATGTGAATGCCCGCTATGGAAAATCCCTGACAGCGCGAATTTTCGCCCCCAATACTGCGAACGGATCCACGAAATACATCGAATGGGGCCAGCCTGCCGTACAGAATCGACACCTGCAAATCGACGGGACGCCGGATCCCGCCTGGTCCAGTCTGCAGGTCTACAACTTTCAAAAGTACAGCATGTACGCCCGTGATACCGGCACAGCCAGCGGTTACATCAACGACATTCAGGAACTCCGCAGTTTTCTGGCCCCTGACACTGTCAATGAACCACTCCCGCTGGCACTCACCGAATACAACGTCCGCACGGCATCCAGCTACGACGGCCGCCTCGAAACACTCGACTCACCCTCCGACTACGCAGCACTCGGTGCCAACAGCATCGCTCTTGCTCAACAGGACGTCCGCGAATTCTACCTCTTCAAGTTTGCCCAGACAGAACGCACCGGTGGAGCATATCCGGTGACCAAAAATGGCACACACTATGTCCGCAACGGCACCGCAGGCCCCAACAATTACGGGGGTGCAACCAAAGCCGCAGAAGTGTACAGGCTGTTCAACAAAGCCGCCGCCCCCGGCCGCGATCAGCTGGTATTCACCAGTGATGCCGGTGCCGATGTCTGGACACTCGCTACCTGGGATCCTGTTTCAAAAACCTGCTTCGCCTTCATCACCAACAACAGTACTGCCGCCGTGCCGCTGGAACTGAACGTCGGTGCACTCGGAATCCCGGCGGGCAACGCGGCAATCATCGAAGAAGTGAGTGAAAACTTCAGCGGTGGCGTCGCCCGGGTTGCCGCTGTCTCCGCTGGCAAAGTTCCCGCCGGCTCGCTGCCACCGCAGTCCGTCTGGCTCGTCTCCATTCCTTCACTCCCACAGTCAGCCAGCACCATCTCCGCGTCCGCCGATACCGTCGTTGGGGATGGTAACTCAAAAAACACGCCGGGGGGCACTGCAACCAGTCTTGTTGTTCGGTCCGATGGAACGGTCGATGGCCGCCGTGCCACGCTGCTGAAATTTCCAACATCCGCACTCTCGCCAGCAAATCTTCAAAGAGTCCTGCTCAGCATCAACGTCGGTGCGGTCGGGCAGACAGCAGCCGTTCAGGCCCATCTGTATGGACTGCAGGATGATGCGTGGACCGAATCAACAGCGTGGAGCGGATTATCGTCGGCACTCCGTCAGAATGCCCCCGCCGGCAATCAGATTGCAAACAACCCCGTCACAGGGCAGGGCACCATAACCCGAATTCTGGGACAGATCACTGCCAGTGCTTCGGCTGCCGAACGCCAGTTTGATGTCACCGAATTCGTCCGCACACAAACCGATGGATTTGCCTCATTTCTGATTGTGCAGGAACATCGCTGGGATGTGGCACTGCCAAGTCTCGCGACCGGCGACACACAGCCTGACGGACTCAGCATCGCATCGCGCGAAACAACTGCAGGACCACAACTCAGAGTCTTCAGCCGGCAGACCGATGCTCCAAAAATTGTCACTCAACCCGCCAGTCAAACTGTGACCGAAGGCCAGCCCGCTGCGTTTTCGGTGTCGGCAACCGGCACCGGACCACTCAACTACAAATGGCGTCGAAATGGTGTTGACATTGCCGGCGCAACCATGGCCACTTATGTGATTACCTCGGCTGCACTGGCCGACAACAGCACCCGCTACTCCGTGGCCGTCAGCAACGAATTCGGCTCGGTCACCAGCACTGACGCGGTCCTGACCGTGCAGGCTGCCACCAAGTTTTTTGTCGTCGACTCTACCGCTGACAAAACATACCGCTATGGATCCTCAGGCACATTCATCGGATCCACAGCCACCGCCACCAACAACATCAATGCTCTCGGAATTGCCTCCAACCCTGATGGCTCAAGACTCTGGGTCATCGATGCCAGCAAAACCGTCTACGTCTACAACTCCAGCCTGACACTGCTCGGCTCATGGACCCCCGGAGCACTCAGAACGCCGACAGGCATCTCCGTGGCCGGTAATGATCTCTGGATTGTTGACGCCGGAACAAGGAACGTGCACGTGTTCACCGGGGCAGCCAGTCGCCTGTCCGGAACTCAGAACGCCGCCAGAACTCTGGCACTCGACAAAAACAACACCGCCCCCCAGGACCTCGTCACCGATGGCACAAATGTCTGGGTTACGCAGTCCGGTACTGCCGATCGCGTGTTTGTTTATCAGGCTGCCAGCGGCGCATTACTCGGCAACTGGACTATCGACTCCCGAAATACCTCTCCAGTCGGCATTACGCTGGATCCTTCCGGTGCCAGCAGCAGTCTGTGGATCGTCGATAACACCACCGACACTGTGTATGAATACGCCAGCAGCCGATCCCGTGTCACCGGATCACAATCTGCAATTCGCACGTTTCCCCTGACCACAGGCAACGGCAATCCTCAGGGCATCGCAGATCCACCACCAGTTGCCGCTGCATTCGACAACCGCGACAACACGAACGCAGCTGTTCCTGTCAAAACTCAGCCCGATCACTCAGCGTCGGCTTCCGGGCCACCTCCATTATCTGCTCGAACCCGCAACACTCAGAATCCACAAACCTTCCCCGAAGCGGCAGCACCCCGGGCCGTCAATCCCGCTCCGCCAGCCCACCACCAATCCGCCACAACACGTCCAAACAGAAAATCGCTGACTCGACTCGTTCCCGCCGCATCCCATGCCTCTGCTGCCTCACAGCCCGCCACTCGGGAATCTCAGAACATCGCAGCGATCATCGACGATGTCTTTGCACAGCTGACAGGTGCTGATTGGGAGATCTGAATCGCCGGATCGGAGTCTTTGGAAAAAGAGTGGCATTTCCACACCAAAACGCACGACTCACAAACTCAGCCGCATGGCGGCAGCCTGCGGGCAAACGGCAATGCAAACGAACCGACAACGCCCTCGCCAAC
>JBJTOP010000197.1:0-11305 GCA_046074645.1 Planctomycetaceae bacterium
CACCTCCGGCTTCATCAGCTACAAGGCTTCCGGTGGCGTGAAGAGCCGCACCTACGGTGCCTCCTACTATGACAACGTTGACGTTTGCGACTGCGACGCCAACCTCGAAATCGTTTGCGACGACGCAGGCGAGAAGTAATCATCTCGATTTGCGTTCGGCATCGTCCTTCCGCAAGCAAGCTCTCACAAAAGGCACCGTCAAACGACGGTGCCTTCTGCTTTTCCTGCCGTTCGTATTGTCAACAGTTTTCTCTCAGCTTCACACCTGCCTCTGAATGCTGCGTACATCTGAGCACATAGCCGCAACAATCTTTGGCGATAATCCTCTGCTTAAAGCCTCTGTCCGTCGGGCAAAACCAATTCGTTCATCTTGCTTGCCGCGATCTCAGGTGCCGTTCCCGAATCCCAACTCAACGGCACCGCACGACCCTCGGCATAAGTCGTCTCCATGGGTTCCCAGACTTCATCGACCTTCTCACTAAAGAAATCACCAATCAGCAGGTCGGTGATCCGTCCCTTCATCTCTGGGTAATTACGAACGAAATTTCCGAAGTTGAACCCCTCGTAGAACTCACATACAAGACGACGAATCCGATCAATGCCCCGATTCAACGCTGGTCCCCATGCTCCCAGACGATCCTCAGACAAATCATTCGCCGCCAGTGCCTCTGATATGCCGTCTGCAGCCATCTCACCCGACTTCAGGGCCAGCATTAACCCCGAAGAGTACAACGGGTCAAGGAAGCCAAATGCATCGCCCACCAATACCCAGCCCGGTCCGGCAACTCGATTGCAGCGATAAGAAAAATCCCGGGTAGCAAAATAGCCTGTCACTCGTTCAGCACCCGCTAAGCGTTCAGCAACACCAACACATTTCGCAACCTCCTCCTGATACGTCTGCTCATGGGAACCGCGTCCCTCGAACAGGTCATCGAAAGGCGCCACAATCCCCACACTGGCCCGGTTATCGTGCAGCGGGATGTACCAAAACCATCCCTTGCGATCCGTCGTCTGCAGAATCACAGTCGCGCCCTCGTCCCTCCCAGTGTCCTTGTGGCAGTTCTGCCAGTAGGTCCAGATGGCGCCCTTGTTCAGAACGGGGTCCCATGTCCGAAGTTTCAGCCGATTCATCAACATACCACTTTGGCCACTGGCATCCACCACGACCCTCGCACGAATCTCCCGATTCACACCATCCTCAGTGCGGACGCGGATACCGACCGCCTGGTCATTTTCGAACAGGACGTCCAGAACCCGAGCACCCTCGTGGGCGTCCACGCCGTGCGCTCGTGCATTATTGAGCATCAGCAGGTCAAATTCGCTGCGCACGACCTGCCACGTCTGGGAGCACTCGTGCGGATTATTGTCCTCGAAGTAGAAGGGGGCCGACGCCTTGCCATTCGACGTTACGAATTGCACACTCCGCTTTTTCACAAAGCTGCTGGATTTCATCTTGTCCAGCATATTCAGCCGCTTCAAAGTCCAGTAAGTCTCAGGGATCAACGATTCTCCGACGTGAAAGCGGGGAAACTTCTCTCGCTCATACAGCGAAACCTTGTACCCCTTCTGGGCTATCAGCGTCGATACTGTGGCCCCAGCAGGCCCGCCACCGATCACAACAACATCAGTGTGTTCTACAACAGCCGGCGAGATATTGACCATAAGTCCAACCCCTGTAAGACTTTACAACCGAGAAACTGTAGTTCCTGAAGGTGACACACAAGTGTCGAATGAATCCATGCCGATCGTAGGTCGTACAACAATAGTTGTCCAGACAACTATTCGATGAGGAAAACGCAAAAGTCAGACTTGCGAACACCCGGAATAACGAAAACGGTCATTTCCTCTCGCAAATACGTCCGAAGCTCCAGAACTGGCTGGGAAGAACCTGCACCGCAGACGTGAATGCTTGAAAACGTTGGCGGGCGTGCGAGGCAACAGCAACGGACTC
The DNA here is from genome assembly GCA_046074645.1 of Planctomycetaceae bacterium. Lineage (GTDB taxonomy): Bacteria > Planctomycetota > Planctomycetia > Planctomycetales > Planctomycetaceae > SXXK01. The sequence goes on from JBJTOP010000197.1 coordinate 1,952, forward strand.
GCCAGAGCCACCGCGGCCACTATTTTGTTGGCCGCAGAAGAACGGGGATTCAACGCGACTGGAGATTGATACTCTTCGCCGGACTATCGCCACCCTTGAAAAGAAAAACCCCGGGTACGACCCGGGGTTTCAGAAACGGAGAGGGAGGGATTCGAACCCTCGGTCCGGTTTCCCGGACACAGCATTTCCAGTGCTGCACAATCGGCCACTCTGCCACCTCTCCCTTGAGCATCAGGCCTGTTCGGACTGTGCGGCAGTTTCCTTTTCGGCACGTCGCTGCACGACGGCAGCTTCGCGAGCTTCAAGAGCAGCCACGGCAATCAGGCGACGCTTGAGTTGTCGGTGATCGGCATTAAGGTGCCGCCAGGTTGCGTTTTTCGTTTTTGCCTTACCCGTTACGCCCTGCTGTTCCAGCTGCGTCTCCCATGCAGACAATTGCTGCTGTGAGAGTGACAGTTGACGTTCAATGCGAGTTCGGTCCTTCAGCATGGCACACCAGAAAAGCAGAGAAAAAGTCTTGATTTGTTCGAGTCCACCCGGCTCGAAAACAGGAAAGCCCGCATTATTGCAGCAGATCGCTCCATCTTCAAACCCAAAACATCGAAAACCACAGAATCGGCATTCTCTCCCGATTTCCGCATCCAATTCCTCCACGAAATCTCGGTTGAGGCCGGCCACGACGCTGGCACACGTTGTAAAAACGTCAAAATCATCCCCAATTGTGAAAAAACGTGAGCGACCGCGGGAGCCTGTGACTGAGTCCGGCAAATGAGTATTCTTCAGCTGTCTCTGAGATACATTTCGCTACCAGCACCCACCTGCACCCCTCCAGCACAGCCACTTATGACTACACTCTCCCAACGGCTCCAGTCGGCCCTCCAGCTCTCCCATGATGCGGGGCTGATCATCCTGCAGCATTACCAGAGTGATGGACTGCTTGTGGAATCCAAGTCGGATGAATCACCAGTGACCATCGCCGACCGCGACGCTGAACTGCTCATTCGCAGCCGTATCCAGCAACTTTACCCCGAGGACGCCATTCTCGGTGAAGAGTTTCCCAGCGTTCCGGGCCGCAGCGGCTACCGCTGGATCATTGACCCCATCGATGGCACCAAGGCGTTTGTGCATGGTATTCCCCTTTTCGGAACCCTCATCGGCATTGAATTCGAAGACCGCATGGCAGCCGGCGTTTGCCGTCTGCCAGCCCTCAACGAAGTCGTTTACGCCGCCGATGGTTCCGGCTGCTGGTGGCAGATTGGCGAACAGCCACCTCGACAGACCCACGCTTCCACCACAACCAGCCTCAGCGACGCCCGACTGATGTTCACCGAGCCAACACACTGGCGCAAAACAAATCGGTTCGATTCCATCGTCAAAGTGATGGACCAGGTGCGGATCGCCAGAGGCTGGGGCGACTGTTGCGGACATGTACTCGTTGCCACTGGTCGCGCCGAAATCGCCATTGATCCGCTCATGTCCCCGTGGGATATCGCTGCTCTGATTCCCATCCTCCGAGAAGCCGGCGCCTCGTGCACCGACTGGAAGGGCAACGAAACCATTCATGGCGGTGATGGCGTATCGGTCTGCCGTCACCTTCGGGAAACCGTGATCAGTATCCTCCGCGATGCTCCACCGGTTGTCCGCAATTAGTCAGAGCCCGCTGCCCCAATCTTCTCTGGATGCACCAATGCCCGCTATTGTCCTCGCTTCCCGGAATCGAAAGAAGACGCAGGAAGTTTCAGAAATCCTTGCTCCGCTCGGCTTTACAGTCGTTTCCGTAACTCAGTTTCCACATGTCCCGGAAGTGGTTGAAGACGGTAGTACCTTTGCAGAAAACGCCGCGAAGAAAGCCCGCGAAGTCGCCCAGCACCTGAAACAATGGGTGATCGGCGAGGACAGTGGGCTCACTGTTGATGCCCTCAATGGAGCCCCTGGAATTTACTCGGCACGCTACAGCGATCCGGGTGCCACCGATGAACGAAATAATCAAAAGCTGCTCCACGAACTGCGTGACATCCCCGTCGACAAACGGGACGCAGGATACGTCTGCAGCGTTGCACTCGCTGATCCTGCAGGTCAAATCCGCATCGCCTGCGAAGGGACCTGCCGCGGACGCATCCTCCACCACCCATCCGGTGAAGGGGGCTTCGGTTACGATCCATTCTTTCTTGTCCCGGAGTACCACCGCTCCTTCGGACAACTCAGTTCGGTTGTCAAACATCGAATCAGCCATCGCGCGAAAGCCTTTGCCAGATTCGCCCCTCTGCTCGCCGCAATCAGCCGTGACTTTGGAGCGCCTCAGTGAACGGCTGGCTGGTCCTTCTGCTCGCTTCAGCCGGTCACGCTGAATGGTGGGTCATCGCTGTCAATCGGCTCCATTCGTTTCCCATCGCTGCTCACAAACTCCGTCGCTTTCGCACATTTCATGACGTCGCAGTCCCCGGATTTCCCCTGCTGGTTGCTGCGATTGCAGGCTTCGGCGAAAAGGGCCTGCTCCGCGGGGGATCTCCGGCTGATCAGCCGATCCTGTTGCAGGTGCTGCTGATGTGTGCAGCCAGTGGCTGTATTCCCCTGTTGTTCGCCGTTCTCCGCTGGCAGGCGTCCGGGTGCAAGGCTTTCCACCTCACTGACGCCCGGGAACTGTTAATCATTCGTGACACGAACTCAACCGATCAACAGGCTGCTTCAGTGCCAGCCATTGAATCTGTCTCCGGGTTGCCCAAAACCCTCGCACGAGTCTGGCCGTTCAACGAATTCAACCACCTCGAACTCAATCGCAAATCCATACGCATAGTCGCTCCTGCAATTCGAAGTTCTCCAGACAGGCCCAACGAAACGCTGCAAAGGCCACTGAGACTGTTGCACTTCTCTGATCTGCACTTCACCGGCACTCCTGGCCTCGGGTTCTATCGCGAATTTGTTCGCCTTGTCCTGCAGCATCCCGCGGATGCCGTCTTCTTCACAGGTGACCTCATCGACGCCCCTGAACTGCTGCCGCAGGCCATCGAAATCCTCAGACCACTCGCACAACACGCCCCCTGCTGGTTTGTTCTCGGAAATCACGACTGGCGATACGACCATGAACACATCCGCCACACACTGGAGGAATCCGGTTGGACTTGTGTGGCTGGGAGAGGACAACAAGCGGTGCTCAACGGGCTCGCAGTCTTTATCGCCGGCAGCGAGCGACCATGGATGGGAAACGAGCCACCAATCGCTGCCGACATCTCCGCTGACCTCAAAGTGCTTCTCTGCCATACGCCTGATGGACGGAACGATGCCGCCCGTCGCGGTTACCAACTCATGCTTTGTGGGCACACTCACGGTGGACAGGTCGTGCTGCCAGTGATGGGGCCAGTCTATAGTCCCAGCATCACCGGGGTTCGTTTTGCCTCCGGCCTGTTTCAATGGCCTGACATGGTCATGCATGTCTCTCGAGGCATCGGGAGCAAGGATCCGCTGCGTTGGAACTGTCCGCCTGAAGTCACATGGCTGGAGGTCACTTTGGTGCCACCGTCCCCTTAAGCTTCTGTTGAACCTCCCGGAAGGCTGCCTGGAACTTAACTGCGTCATATCCGGCGATCGGTGGCAGCACTCGCGCGGGATCAATCTGAAGAATTGACAGCGTCTCCTCTGCACCCGGCAGCAGCGTCTGTGTCTGCTCGCCTACCTTCAGATCCAGCAGCAGCGGCACTCCCAGTCGAGTACTCAGGCCGGCCTCACTGCCAAACCATTCGGTAATCACGTCGGAACGTTTTTTTCCTTCAGATTCAGCCTGAAGTACCGCAAAAGCCCACGCGTACTGCCGCGCAGAATCATAGTCCGCAACCGGTTTCGCAAAACCACCGCCTGCTGTCAGAATCGCATTCAGCATCAGACGCTGCGACTCCTCCGTCCAGCCCGACGACTCAATTGAAATCGCCAGCTCATCGCAGGCCGCTGCAAGTTCCCTCGCCGCCAGCGGCACCGACATGACATCGCCGAATGGAGCTGCCGCGACACTGTCGTTCAGACGCTGCTCCAGTTCTGAAAAGTTCGCCGCTTTCGCAGAGACTGCTGTCGCTGCTCCCGCCAGTGCTGCCGGCCACGGCACCAAACGAGGACGCCCGGGGCGACCGACAGACTGACCTGCCTGCCGCCAACTCCCACTCTTCAGGTCATGATGACACGCGCAACAGTCGAATTGTGAGAATTCCGGCCATGCCGTCCGTGGCTCACCCTGTAGCTCGGAATCATCTTCCGGAGCTGCCAGATCGGCCGTCAAACGGAGAAATGAACTGTACACCACCAGCGAGGAAATGACCGTTGTTCGGCTCCGAGACAATTCCGCATCCGCCATCTTAATCGCAGCCCGCTGCTGAAACTTTTCTCGCAGGTCGGCTCCCTTCTCTGAAAAATCCATCCAGTGCCTGGGCATCAGGTCTTCAAAGGTCTCCAGCTCAAATGGCGGAAGAGGAGGGTGCCCGGCTGCGTACATTTCATGAGTCAGAACACGCCCCATCATCCTGTCGCCTACATGACAGCTCGCACAAATCCTCGTTCTTGATACCACGGAACGCACGTCGAGGTAGCCGCTGCGACACTTCTCCTCCGCTGACAAATACCGCCACGCATCGGAATTATGGTGCGGACCAAGCCAGCCTTTCAACGATCCCCCCGCTACACTCTGGTCACCATCGCCCGCAGTACCGTGACATCCCTCGCAGCTTACTCCCTGAATCAATCGATTGTCCGACTTCACCAGATCAGCATCGATCAGAAAATCAACGACCGACAAATGCTGCGTCGGATAGGCCGTATGGCAGGCCAGACACCGCACATCGCGATGAATACTCTCCTCTCGACCCAGTGCACGACCGATTCTCCTCGATGCCTCACCCAGCAGTGTCGCGTAGGCCTGCGAATGCCGATCTTCCCCTCCCCAAATGCTCAACTCGTCTCCGCGAATCCACCCTGCATCACCTTTCAGGCCGAACTGTCTTGCCAGCCGGGAGTCCCTGTTTGGTTGAGCACCCTCGTGACAATTTCGACAGCTCTGCAGCCCCAGGAGTTGCCGCGACCCCGCCTGCCCACCTCCCCAAAGCGACACACACGTCGCCGAGCCAGCGTCCTGCGCTGTTGATACTCCAGAAGCTAAACAGACACACAACACCATCAGGCAGTATTGTCTCATCAGCACACTCTTCCGGCCCGGAGAACTATTTGTTCGCCCGTACCCGCCAAAAGTCCCGTAACTTAGCCACCGTTGAAGACCATTCACGCACGCTTTCGGCAGATCCATGGCTCCCAGGACTGTCGACTTTCTCTTCAAACTGCAATCCAACGCGGAGCCGCTCCAGCATCGCGCTCTCCTCCGAACTAATCCGACCGGAAATGTTCCGCCGAGCAGCCGCGACGGCGTGCAGGCCGAGGTACAGCTGAGCTGCTTCGTCCCACGTTGCTGCCGCAGGAAGCGTACTTCTGTCCGTGCCAGCCACCGCATGTACACCAACCCGTTCAGCACTCTCATCAATCAACTGCAGTGCCAAACGATCCAGTCCCGCTTCATCAAGCAGCGGCGGAAAAGTCTGTTCCGCTTCTGCAATGACCGCTTCCAGCCTGTCTGCCGCCGCCAGAACCTGCTCGCGGTCAGCACTCGGACGCTGCATTGCCTGACGCAACTCCTGCAGCTCATTCATTCCGTTATTCAAACCGCTGCCAACTCCCCCAATCGCCGCAGATATGCCACCAAAAGTCCACGTTCCCCACGGCATTCGCCCTGCTGAACTTCGCGATAATCGATACCAACTGTCTGCTCGCAGGTCATGATGACAACTGAAACAGGAATACTCCGCAAGCTCCGGCCACAGTCCTCCCTCGCCGGCTCGATCCTTCAGCACTCGCAGGGCCGCACGGCTTGTCGCCAATTTCCCCGCCAGCCAGGCTTCAGCCTCAAATGCAGGACGCAACTCAACGTTCAAAGCTCGGTTGCGTCCCTCCAATCCGCCCGACGTCCAGTGCCTCGACTCATTCGCGTGAAAAACCCGGAAATCAAAATCCATCCTTGGATGCCCGGCCGCTATCAAATCGTGATTCACATCCTTCCCCGCACCACCAACGTGACACTCCGCACAGATCTTCGCTCGCCCCAACACGTTCCCTGTCGTGTCGATGAAGCCAAGTTCCGCCTTTCGCTCATCTGAAAACCCTCGCCACGCCGCTGTGGTATGTGCTGCCAGCCACCCACTCGCCGCACCATGACAACTCTCACAACTCACTCCGTCCCGATGATGCACAGCCTCTGCTACCCGCTTTTCTGAGTAAGCTGCTTCTGTGGTCACGTGACAATTCAAACACCGAGCGTCTTCTGTGGCTGGAATCGGTGGCCTTCCAGGTTCCGCCAGTCTTCGCATCATTTCCAGAGCCGGTGGTTGCGTCAAAACCTGCCATGCGCGCGCATGAATGTCCCGACGCTGCCAGATCTGCGAAGCCGCAAAACTCAGATCCTCTCCCACACGCCCCCCTCCATGGCAACTGGACGCAGCGCAGGAATTCGCTCCCGTCAGCTTTCCAATCATCACGGAAGATGCACCGCTCCCTGAGCCCGCAGCCCCCGCAACTCGGTCAGTTTCCCAACCCGCGGCAATGCAAACAGCACTGCAGACGACAATGATCAGGATCGCTGCCGCCACCATACTCCACCGTGACATGGAATCTGTACCCATCACTCACCTGCCCGCAGCAGCTCTTCAAGCTCACGACCATGGTTCACTTCAAACTGCCGCTGATGATAAATGTGACACTCCAGACACCCCCCTCCGGCACTTTCCAACTTTCCTCCAATTGACGGATCACGGACGTGACATTTGCGGCACAACTGCAGCTGTGGCATCAGTACATCCCCCGTACTTTGACTCGCATAAATATCCGGAACCCCGTTCCCGGAATGGCATTCCACACAGGTCATCATTCTGTGAGCATCATGATCAAACTCGGCGTGCGGGAACCAGCGAACCGGAAGTCGCGGCTTGCGTATCGCCGGAAGCGGCAAGGCACCCGCTGCGTATAACCCGGTGTCTGAATCATCCACCTCCGCGCCATCGTCCGTTTCATGGCAGTACCTGCAGCCCCCGCTCCCCTGCAACCAATCCAGCGATCGAAACAATCCCGGTATTTCCATGTTGGCTCCCCGGGGAAAGTTTGCGGATTGCACCAGCTGTTCCGCAGCCGCTGTTTGCTGCGATATCAACGCCTGTGACTCCAATGACAATTGCGGCGATTCTTTGCTGATCGGCAATCGTCCCGGACGCGGCAGCGAGCCATCCTCATCCGCAGCGCCGACGCCACTCTCAGCCACTGACATCAGGACTTCAGCCGCGTAGACGTCCGTCAGGAAACCACGAACCTCCACTGCAGCACGATGCGGTGCAGTCAACAGCCGAAATCGACCACCTTCGCCCCGCAATTCCTCAATACCCCACTCCCCGCTCCCTCCGCGACGACTGCGAATCCGCCCCGATGAGTCCCTCCAGCTCAGCTCAAATATCTCGCCCGAAGTATCCCGGACAAGACCCGGATCAAAGACCAGAGGATGACAACTTGCACAGTGATTCTCGTAGCGAATCGGCTGCATGTAGCGACCGTCCTCGGTCGGCTCATGACACGTCCTGCATTTGTCCCGAAGCTCGTGCGTGATTCCGCGAGCATCAATCACCCCGGATTCACGCAGGTGCAACGCATGATTAAATCGCAGACGACCACGATCCTGCCAGCGAGCTTTCTGCTCGCCGCTGCGCTGAAAGTACTCCAGCACACTTCGAGCACCGTGAGCCGGAAGGACTGCCGCTGCCCCGCCCTCAGACCCCAGCAACTGATGCAACCCAAAGTCCGGGTGCGATTCGAGATTGGAGATGGACTTCTCACCTCCCTCCTGAAAGGTCAGCGATTCCAGTTGCGATGCCTTCAGCCGCGCTGAAGGCATGTCAGAATGACAACCAATGCAGGACTCCCCAGCAATCTGACGAAGTTCAACCTCACCCTGATGCTCCCGATGACAACTGGCACAACTCTGAAAGTGCCCCTGCGACAGATTCGCCAGTACTGCCTTCTGTTCCCATGCCAATTCACTCCCGCCGTTGAAGAAATGCCCCGCGCCTGCGTGACACGCCTGACACTGCTCGTCCGCTGCCGATGTGGCATCGGCAGCCTGCCCGAACGAAAGCAGACGATCCACCGGTCCTGTCCACGGACGGTGACACACCTCACACCGATTCTCAAACATCTGGTGCGACTTCGATAGACTACCCCCGTTGTAAATCTCCGGTCGGCCAAAGCGAGCATTCCAGAGAATCGCTGACAGACCCAATGCAGCACTCAACAACGACACCAGCCACATCATCCTCCGAAAATAATTCGGACGACGGTGAAAGTTCACCTCGACACGACCGGAAAAATCACGGCTTAGCTGCGAACGTTCCATCGAATACTCTGCCCCAAATCAAAACTGCCACGGAACCACTCGAAGAGCCATCACTACATGAGCCGCCAAAAAAACCAGCAGGAGCACCGAGACGGGGACGTGCAGCATCAGCCACCAGTGCATCCAGCGAAGCAACCGCCTCTGACGCTCCAGCTGCCGCCGTACCTCCACTGCCTGACGAAGCTCCTGCAACACCCCATGAAGCATCCGCGGCAGTAAACACTCCTGTTCATGAAATACTCTGTGCGAGTCAATTTCAGAACCAAACGCTGAACCTCGCACGGCGCCTCCACTCCCTTGCTCCATTAAATAAGGCCGCACACTATTGACATAAAAATCCCACAACACCCTCTTCTCATCAGACGATACGGTTCTTCTCTGAGTTGCCTCGGAAGATGGCTGCTTCGAACCAGCAGATGAAAACGCCGGAGTTTGTACCGGGATAACATTCGTCGGCTTCGATGCTGAAGCCGCTGTCGCGGTTGCGGTTGCTGCATCGACAGGGATCGAGGGCAGAGCAGGGGCCTCACTGGCCGCGGCCGCTTTCTCTGCCGCCTTCTGACGCATGATCTCGATGGGTGAGAGCTTCACTGCCGCAGCCTGGGGGGAAGCGGGCGGTGATGGCTCGACTTCTCCGTCAGCGGTGACGGAGCGTGGAGTGGGGGTTGCAGCTGTCGCTCCGCCTGCCGCCGCTGCGGCTTTCTCCGCGGCCTTCTGACGCATGATCTCGATTGGTGAGAGCTTCACTGCTGCAGCTGGGGGTGAAGCGGGCGGTGGTGGCTCGACTGTTCCGTCAGCGGTGACGGAGGGTAGGGTAGGGGTTGCAGCAGTCGCTCCGCCTGCCGCCGCTGCGGCTTTTTCTGCGGCCTTCTGACGCATGATCTCGATTGGTGAGA
>JBJTOP010000198.1:0-24939 GCA_046074645.1 Planctomycetaceae bacterium
CAGAGACACATAGTCTTCCCCTTCCCGTAACTGACCGGCGTAGGAAACGCTGACACAATACGTGAGTCGCTGCGCCATGCCAGCCGGCAGTGAAGTCTGCATTTCAATGAGCAGCTGGCGACCGAGCTCGTCTATGGCCAAAACGTCCAGAATGGAGAGCTTGTCGTCGGCTGTTCGCTTGAGCTGTGCGGGATTCACGATGCGGGCGCTAACAATGCGTGGCTGCCCGACAAGCATGCAGTTCAGGAAGTGAATCAGAATGTTGATGTGCCGTTCGTTTCCCAGCAGCATTTTGAAAGCGTAATCGACAAGCGGGCTGATTCCGATAACCATGGGGGCGTTCCTGAGCAGGTGTTGTAATAATTGGGTGTATAGTGTGGCAATGTACGTACTACACAGTGTATTCATGTACTACGTTCTCATGCAAGAAAAATCTGTCGTGAATCGAATCAGCAGGTGTGATGCTCGGGAAAGCCGGGAAGGCGGCTTTGACGGACTGGAAGTCCGTCGTACGCTTAAGCGGAGGGAAGGAAGTCAACAGATATGTTCGCGCCGAAGGGGCGCGCGCTGCCAAACGCCGTGGCCGTTGCGTTGGCAGGAGCTTTTTGCCCGCGGACTGCCGTCCGGCGGCTCAGGAGCGTTTGCAGGGATCGCGCGGGACAGGACACTGAGACGCTCAGCGCACTCCCAGTACTCTGCGGCCGCTTCCTGGTTCTGCCACCAGCTGCAGCCGCAGATCCGCAAGCGACGACGCTTCCTCTTCATTGTGAGTGACGTGCAGCACCGTGACTCCTGTGGTACGGTTGATGGATTTCAGCAGATCAAGGGCTGAATGACGTGTGGCCGCATCAAGGGCACTCACCGGTTCATCCAGCAGCAGCGCCGCAGGTGGCCACGCAAGTGCTCGACCAAGCGCCGTGCGCTGGGCTTCGCCTCCGCTGAGCCCCCGCATTGGACGCTCAAGCAGCGACTCCAGCTGCAGCAGTGCAGCCAGTTCACTCACCCGTCTGGCTATCTCCAACCCCGGCCTGCGGCGGATTCGCAGGGCAAATTCCAGATGCTGCCGCACAGTCATCGTGGGAAACAGGGCCAGATCCTGCGGCATGTAAGCGGTTCTTCGATCTGCCGGATCCCAGTCCGTGACATCGACACCCTGAATCCGAATCCGCCCGGAATCCACGGTTCGCAGTCCGCAAATCGCCTCCAGAATCGTCGTCTTGCCAATTCCCGTACGCCCCATCAGCACTGCGTACTGACCAGAGGGAATTTGGAGCGAGAGTGCTTCAAGGCGGCAGCTGCCGGCAGTCAGCGTGATGTTGTCCAGCTCAATCATGGCGACAGTCCTGCACCCAGACCGCGAAGGATCACCAGCACCACCACAGCCATCGCCACCATCAGCAGCGAGACCGCCACTGCTGCGTCCAGCTGACCAACGCTCAGTTCCAGAAACACTGATGTCGATAACACCTCCGTCCGGTTTCGCGTTGCTCCGGCAAACACCAGAATCGGCCCGAATTCTCCGAGCGATCTCGCCCAGGCAATCGTGAAGGCCGTAATGATTCCACGCCATGCCTGAGGCAGAGCGATGTGCAGAAAGGCCTGAGCGCGACTGCAGCCAAGTGTCCGTGCAACCTGTTCCGCACGCGGATGAATCTGGTCAAACGTCACACGCATCGTCCTCACTGCAAATGCACTCGCCACCGCAAACTGTGCCAGCACCACAGCGGGCCAGCGATAAGTCACAGGAAATCCAACACTATCCTGAAGCCACCGATCGAGGATCCATGATGTGCCAGGTAATGGCTGGTGAAAGAGAATCAGCAGGCTCAGGCCCAGCACCAGCGGAGGCAGCACAATTGGAATATCAACAATCACGTCAACCAGCTGGCGACCGGTAAAAGAATATCGCGAGAGCAGATAACCAAGCGGCACCGCAGCCCAGACGGAAAGCACCGCAGCGGCTGTACAGGTTTTCAATGTGAGCAGGAAAGCGGCGATGATCTCAGGCTGACGAAACGCAGCGCTGAAGGCCGAAAAGGATGTGAACAACAGATCTGCTGCCAGAAGAAGGACAATCAGCACCACAAACGAGCTGGACAGCCCACCCATCAACAGCAGGAAAACGGCATCACGCAGTCGCCGTGTGCCACTGGCCTCAGGCCGCACGCCGCAGACATCACCTGGCTTCCGCGCACCCTCTGAATACGGCTCCTTCATCTCACACTCCCAAAGCCCGCTGTCAATCCTATCGATACACAGCCGCTCGCAACTGACCCAGCGGATAAAATGAATTCCGCCAGCGGACGCCTCCCTGACGCAGCGTAATCACCGCCGATCGCCAGTAGGCAAATGCCATCAGCCATGGGCCACAGAAGAACAGGGGTACCATGAGCAACGCACCCTGCTGCGGCCACACCAGCCAGCCAAAAAGAATGTGCCAGAGCGCTGCCAGAGCCAGATAGCCGGCAACCACGGTCCAGCTCACCAGTCCGCAAAACGAAAGCACCGGCAGAACACTCGGCAATGTGAACAGAAACAAAAACAACACCGTCACGAAGCTGATTTGCAGCAGCGAGTAATTCAGTGAAGCAAACGCGTTTTTTTCCAGCCCCGTCACAACACCCCACAACGACGGCTGCCAACGTACCGACAGCCATTCATCCGCCAGCAGGAAATCCGAACGGCCACCGCTGCGCTTCATGAGCTTGCCAAGCTTCACGTCGTCCAGAACATCCATCCGAATCGGCTCATGCCCACCAACCCCGCGATAGAACTTCGCCTCCACCATATTAAATGCCCCGACGCCGGCATACGACAGCGGAAAACGCGTTCGCATCAGATGCAGCTGCATTCCCATCGCGAAACACATGCCGAAGAAATTTGTCAGCACATTCTCAAGCAGACTCCCGGGAATCATCTTCGGAAGCATGCAGAAATGCTGCAGGTCGTGTCGTCGCATCCACGCGATCGCAGCTGATATCGCTCCCCGCTGATAATGAATGTCACCGTCCGTGAATAAGAGAAACCGACCGCTGGCAGCCTGCGATGCACAGTGCATCGCGTGGTTCTTTCCCAGCCAGCCTGCCGGCAGTTCCGAAATGTGGACCACTCGCAGACGGCTGTCCTCCCCCGCCACCTCGTCCATGATCCGTCCGGTGCTGTCCTCCGAACGGTCATTCACTGCAATGATCTCCAGCGGAATTGTCTCGGCCGCCAGAAGACTCCGAAGGGCCTTCCCTATCTGCTGCTCTTCGTTCCGGGCCGGCACTATGACGCTCACCAGCGGCCTGTCGGAATTCGCCAGCCATTCTGGTGGAAAACCAGTTGCCGCGGTGGACGGAGGCAGACGCTTGAGCCGCAGCGCGACCACGGACGGGATCGCTGCAAACGCCGCAAATCCAAAGAATACCCAGCCGCTGATCGTCAGGAACGAATCAAACATCTGCGATCATTTCATCCAAAGAACCCGGGAATGGTCTGGCGCATTCGCCTACCCATGGCAGATCATAGGCCAAACGGATGGCTGGGCAAAATCTCCACAGTCATCCGGGCAGAATCGTAAAAAACATCTGACATTTCACCCGAAACACGTTACCCTGTTCGCTCCACGCCAAACACCGTCCCCCACCCACTGCATTCGGATTACCCCCCCATGTCTGACTTCTGCCGCGACAACATCGCCAGTGTCACCCGCAGGGCAATTTTCGGTTCGGCCGCCGGTGGTGTCGGCAAAGCCGCGCTGGCATCGTTGCTGCTCCGCGATACAACCGCCTCCGCTGCTGACCGCGGACTGCCCGGCTTCCCGCCGTTCATTCCCAAAGCCCGTCGAGTTGTCATGCTCTGGCAGGGCGGTGGTCCTTCACACGTCGATCTCTTCGACGAAAAGCCCGCCATGCGACAACTGGCCGGAAAGGACATCCCCGATTCTGTTCGCGGCACCACACGGCTGTCCACCATGTCCTCCGGCTACGCCCGCTGGCCCTGTCTGCCTGCCATCCGCCCCTTCCGGACATGGGGCGACTGCGGTATGCGACTCAGCGAAATGTTGCCCTCCGTCGGTGCTCTCGCCGACGAATTGTGCCTCGTCCGCAGCATGAAGACCGAAGCCGTCAACCACGCCCCCGGTGTCACCTTTTTTCTCACCGGTTCCCAGATCCCCGGACGCCCCAGCATGGGTGCCTGGATGTCCTATGGACTTGGATGCGAAACCGATAACCTCCCCGCCTTCGTTGTCATGACCTCCAGCGACAAAGGCAAAACCTGCGGCCAGCTCTTCTTCGACTACTACTGGGGTGCAGGCTTCCTCCCCAGCCGATTCCAGGGCGTGCGGTTCCGCAATACCGGCGACCCCGTGCCCTACCTCAGCAACCCCGCCGGCATGTCCCGCGAATCCCGACGACTGCTCCTCGATGACATCGCCACCATCAACCGCAGCCATCTTGAAGACTACGGCGACCCCGAAACCGAAACTCGCATCGCCCAGTACGAAATGGCCTTCCGCATGCAAAGCAGCGTGCCGGAACTCATGGACTTCTCCGGCGAAACACAAACGGTGGTCGAACGCTACGGCCCGGATGCACTCGCAAAAGGCTCCTTCGCCAACAACTGCCTCATCGCCCGCAGACTGCTCGAACGCGGAGTTCGCTTCGTGCAACTCATGCATGCGGGCTGGGATCAGCACGGAAATCTGCACACCCAGCTCGCCGAACAGTGCCGCGATACCGAACAACCCGCCGCTGCTCTGATCCATGACCTGAAAGAACGCGGTATGCTCGATGACACACTTGTCATCTGGGCCTGCGAATTTGGCCGCACACCCTTCGGTCAAGGTGACCCCGTCAACCCCAAAGGCCGCGATCACTTCGGCCGCGCCTTCAGCTGGTGGCTGGCCGGTGGTGGTGTCAAACCGGGAACCGTCTACGGCGAAACCGACGACTTCGCATGGAACATTACCAAAGACCCGGTGCACGTGCATGATATGCAGGCCACCATCCTGCACCTGTGCGGCATCGACCACACACGGCTCACCTTCCGCTATCAGGGTCGCCAGTATCGACTGACTGATATTCACGGAGAAGTCGTCCACGGACTGCTCAAAAACGGCTGACCTGCAGTCCGTCTCACCCCAGCGGACGGCCTGCCACCCAATCGTCAGTCTTCAGACGGATCTGAGAAATCGAGGTACACGATTCGGCCGGGAATCAGACGGACGAAGCGAGTGGTGTAAGGGGCCACATCCACCATTTCTTCCCGCGCTTCTACTCTGACCACATGGCTGACCCCGGGATCAAGTGGGCGGCTGGATTCGAACAGCCAAATGCCACTTTTCAGGCGGAGTCCGCCCATGTTTTGCACGGTGACGACTGGATGTCGGCGGTTGTCGCGGACGGCCAGCATACCAAGACGGGGATGTTTGTCGGCGGGAACCGGGTGCGAAACGCGAAAATAAGTTGTTCCAAGTGTGCCGCGGGGAAAGCGAGGTTCGTTAACGGGGACCGGCGCACGCATTTCCGGGGGAGCGGCCGGTGGCAACGGCAGTGCTTCCGGAATACGGGGTGCCGCGGAAGTTGTTCCGCTCGTTGAACTGCTGCGACCGGAGGAGCTGGTGCTGCCTGACTTCGTAGAGGATGTCGATGATGAGGGCGATGAGGTTGATGACTTTGTGGACGTCTTTGCCGTAGTCGATGACTTTGGCGTTTGTGCTGGCTCGTCGAGTCCGTAGAGTGGCAGCATTCCTGAAATGAACAGAACAGCTGCGGCCAGGGGAAGAATGCCTGAGCGATAACGAAGATGCATGTGAAAACCCCGGGAAACGAACTGAAAGAACACTGGCGACCGCCTGATGCGGAGTCCAGCAGTTCCACAGAAGGTAACTCGGGGAATATCCGGTCTGCAGTCTGTTTCCGCAGAAATCTGTTTTTTGTGTCAGCAGAGTGTCGAATGCACCGTCGGGGCAACCGTGGCAGTTTTTACGGAGCCCGCATTACCTCTGGTTGGTGAGCAGGAATTCAAGAAGATCAGCAAGTTCCTGATTTGTTAGCAGGGTGGCGTAGCCGTTGGGCATGGGGGAAACTGTTGACGGCTGAATGGAAGTGATGGAAGTGCGAGAAAGGTGCAGCGTGCGGACGGCATCCGGCGCGAGCACCACTTCGGTGGCGTCTTCACCCTTGATAATTCCGCTGTGCACCTGACCATCTTCCATCTCGATGGAGACCGGTTCATAGCCGCGTACAAGGCTGGCGGCGGGGAAGATAATGGCCTCAAGCAGATCGCGTCGATTGCGAACGCGGCCGATGCTGGTGAGGTCCGGGCCAAGCTGTCCGCCTCCGTAGCCCAGCTTGTGGCAGGTGTTGCAGGCCGCACGGCGGCTCATAAAGACCTCATGGCCGCGGCGAATATCGCCGCTGGGAAGCGAGGTTAACAGCTGTTCCAGCTGTGCCGTTTGTTCCTCGGCACTGGCATTGATCAACTTCAGCAACGGTTGGGCGGCGGACTGCACAGAGGCAGGGTAGCGCGCAAAGAGCGGCTGCAGGAGGTCAGTTCGCAGGCCTCGCAGACCGCTGGAATCAGGCAGCGCTGCTACCAGTGCCAGACCTCGAGACTCGGACGGATGCTGTTCGAAGGCGGGAAGCAGTCTGGGAAGTTCCATGGGACCGACAATCGCTGCGACTTCGATAAGCTCCTGCACCTGATCTTCGGTCAGGCTGGCGGATGCAAGGCGGGAAGCGGCTGAGGTGCGTTGCTGGAGTGGCAGGTCCGGGTTCAGGTTGCTTTTCAGTAGGCTGAAGACATCTGGTGACAATGGAATTCCCGGTCCGGCAAGTTCCAGTGCCTGCAGTCGAAGTTCGGCGGGGAGCGAGGGCCTCCTGGCGAGGGTCAGGAGTGACTGGCGGAGCGCCGCGTGGCCCTCTTTTGGCTGGGGCAGACTGCGAGCAGCGTTGAGCAGTGCAGGCAGCGCTGTTTCGGAGGTCGCAGGCAGAAGTGCGGCGATGGATTCAAGCCATCCGGCGGGTGCAGCAGTCAGTCCCCCGGCAGCGATGGATTCCAGAATAATATTCAGTCTCTCTGGCTGGGACGTCGCATCCACCGCGGCAGCGTTGCGAAGAATGTCGAGAGTGAGTGCCTGAACGGGCGGAGCTGAGAGCAGGCTTGACAGCAACTGAACCAGAACTTCCCGCTGACTTTCCGGAAGTTTCGAAGCCTGCTGCAGATTTGTGTCGAGGAATTCTGCGAGCGGTGTACCCCAGTCGAGGTGTCGGCGGGCAATCCAGACAGCAGCCGCGCGGACAGCTGAGCTGGGATGTGTCATTCGCGGGATCACATCCTGCGGGGTGAGCTGGCTCCCGGGAAGACATTCGAGAGCAGTCAGACTGGCGCGGATGGCGGAGGCGTTGCTGAGCTGGAGTCCTCGCCGAATGGCACCAGAATCGCCGATTTCGAAGAGCGCATAGATGAGTTGATGTTCGCGGATACGGGCGGATGCGTCGAAAGGAGCTCCAGTGGAATCGATGCGTCCAGGGGGCAGGCTGCTGATCAGGTCAAAGAGAGCCGTTGCTGCGGCAGGCTGCTTCAGCCGTCCGATAGCCTCAATGGCAGCTCGAGCAGGACCCGCTTCATCAGCTGCGGCCATTTTCAGTAGGGAGTCCAGTGCCGGCTGATGTCGAAACAGGCTGACGACGTGGGCGGCAGACTGACGGACCGCTGGATTGCTGTCCGTGAGTGCGGTGGATGCAAGGCTGCCCGCCTCTGGCAGGTCGATACCAGCCAGAGTCCAGAGGGCGCGGCGACGGACAGCGGCGTCAGGGGAATTCCTGAGTGTCGCTGTGAGGGGTTCGAGTGCAGCGGACTTCAGCAGTCGCAGGCCTGCCGTGGCGCGTCGCTGCACAAACAGCCGCGGATCAGCAAGCCGGGCCGCAAGTTCGCCCGGAGAAACGTTGTCGGTCCACGGGAGCTGCAGGCCGAGCGGGTCAGCAGGCGAATTGCTGCCGCGGCGGCGAATCCGGTAAATCGCTCCCAGTACATCCGGTTTTGCAAGCTGTGAAGTGGGACAGCAGACCTTATACCAGCCACCCGTATCGACAACGAGCAGACTGCCGTCGGCATCCTCGAAGACATCCGTGGGATGAAAGTCGGGATGATCACAGGCCAGCAGATCCGTATCAACAGTTTGATAGGTGGGGCCATCAGGCACCAGCTGATGTCGCACCACTTTATGCAGGTTGAAATAGCAGGCGAACAAGGATTGATCGTGACCACCCTGGAAGAGCTGTTCACTGCCGGCGATCAGACCGCAGGGGGCGGCAGCACCCTGATGGCAGAGAACCGGCATCACGTCGCCGGTCATTGGATGAGCATAGATGGAGGGATGCTTCTTGCCATAAACACCGCCGTAGATGGCGTGAATCAGACCGTCCCGGCGACCAGCTTCGGGATTCTGAAAAAACGTGCAGCTGAGAAAACGTTCGCCGTTGTTCAGGAAGGCGACATTGACCGGGTTATCCATGCCGCCAGTCAGCACAACTTCGCGTTCGCTGCCATCGGGGCGCGAGCGGAAGATGTGCGAAGACTGTGTGATCAGCTGGCGACCGTCGGCCAGCGAATGCTGCTGTTCCGCGAATGCCCCTTTGCACCAGTAGAGCCGACCATCGAGTCCGAGGTAGGGACCGTGCAGATCGTTACCGCAGCCTGTGAGTGTTCGCCCGTCATACCAGACTTCACGGCGGTCGGCGATACCGTCGTCGTTGTCATCAGTGAGCTTCCAGATTTCCGGCGGTGCCGCGACATACAGTGAACCCTGAAACCACTGGCAGCCTTCGGGGAACATCATGCGATCGGCGAAAAGCGTGCTGCGGTCATACACTCCGTCGCCGTCTGTATCCTCAAGGCGTCGAATGCGATGCGGTTTCTGTGCCAACTGCTGTTCGGCACGCTCCGTCATGCCACCGGAATCCGTGACGTAGAGTCGTCCCCGCTCGTCACGAGAAACTGCGATCGGGCGTTCGGCGAGATGTGAGGGAACAGCCAGTGAAACTTCGTAGCCCTCGGCCACCCGCAGCAGTCGATCACCAATTTTTACTTCGGTGCCCGGAAGAACTGGTGGCAGCGGTAAAGTCTGGGCAGACGTTATCGTGGCTGTCATCAGCACGATCAGAAGCAGAAACAGTGGTTGGGGGTTCATGGCGGCAGCTTTCGCAAGTCAGGACAAATATCGATTCTCTATCGTAATCTGATCGCCATCTGAACGCCAACGCAATCGGACCCGTGTGCGGTGCGGGATTTCACTTGGTTACCCGCAGACAGTAGAATGCGTCTACCATGAACCGTCCCGGTCAGCCACTTGTTGTTTCACGTTCACAGGAGCCGCATTGATGGACGTCCAGCTCTTTCGCGTTGGCAGAATCTTCAGGGTGGCCATGCTGGCGACGCTGCTTTCCGTGGCCGCGACGATTGTTCACGCAGCCCCGCTCCCAACTGCAACTGCTCCCCCAACAACCCCGCGCAACCTCGTCTTCATTCTGATCGACGACCTTGGCTGGGCTGACCTCAGCTGCAGCGGCAGCACCTTTCACGAAACTCCAAATCTGGACAAGCTCGCAGCCACCGGCATCCGCTTTACCCACGCTCTCGCCGCCTGCCCGGTCTGCTCGCCAACCCGTGCGAGCATCCTCACCGGTCGACATCCGGTGCGAGTTGGCATCACCGACTGGATTCCGGGAAATCGCCCTTCTGCAAACTCAGACAGACGATTTCTTCACGTGGCCGACCGTGACTCACTCGCGCTGGAAGAAACCACGTTGGCAGAAGTCCTTCGCAGTGCCGGCTACCAGACATTCTTTGCCGGCAAATGGCACCTTGGCTCAACAGGTGCTCTGCCTACCGATCAGGGTTTCGATTTTAATCTGGGAGGTGCCGACTACGGCCAGCCACCTGGCGGCTATTACGCGCCCTGGAAGAATGCTTTTCTCAACGAACACCGCCCAGGCGAATATCTCACAGAACGCCTGACAGAAGAATGCATTCGCTTTCTTGAGAAACGAGATCGTAATCGTCCTTTTTTCCTCTTCCTGTCGCACTACGACGTGCACACACCGATTCACTCGGCTCCAAAACACATTTCGAGTTTTCAGCAGAAGCGGGAAACCCTCGGAGCCGGTCCCCAGCCCATCACCGAGCGTCGCGGAATGTCAAATGCACGTCAGGACAATCCGCAGTACGCATCGATGGTGGCAGCGATCGATGCGAGTGTTGGCAGCATCGTGGCGGAACTGAAAACACAAGGCTTGCTGGAATCGACAACGATCGTCTTCACCTCGGACAACGGTGGCCTGTGCACCCTGAAGCGTCCCGGGCCCACCTGCAATCTGCCACTGCGTTCCGGGAAAGGCTGGTTGTATGAAGGTGGAATTCGCGTGCCGCTGATTGTGGCTTCACCGGAAATCACAAATCCCGGTCGAGTCTGCAGTGATCCTGTGCTGAGCACCGACTATTTCCCTACATTTCTGGAACTTGCCGGACTACCACCGCGCGGCGACCTGGCGGTGGATGGTCAGAGCTTTGCAGGGGTGCTTACTGGCAGGCCGCTGAAGCAGCAGCGGCCGCTGGCCTGGCATTACCCACATTATCACGGATCAGAATGGACCCCGGGTGCTGCGCTGCGAGATGGCCACTGGAAACTGATCGAATTCTACGAAGATCGTGACGCCGAACTGTACTATCTGGCAGATGATCCGGGTGAGCAGCGAGACCTTTCGGAGGCGAATCCGGAGCAATTGCAGAAAATGCGGGCTGCACTGACTGCGTGGCAACAATCTGTCAATGCCATCATGCCGGAGCCGAATCCGAACTGGAAACCGGAGTAACTGCGGGCGAATGCGGGCTGAGGTGCCGAGACTGAGTCAGACAGCCGCCAGCTGCACGTCTTCCAGATCACAGGCGTCAAACGGATCCGTCCAGAAATCAGTGCCGTCGTCGGGGTCCTCGATGTGCAGTTGTACCAGGCCGCCTTCCACAGCCACGACCGTTACAATGAAGCGGTCAACACGAACTGAATCACCGGGAACGAGATCGAGCTGGTGAAGTTGCATGGAGAATCGGCTGCCTGTGAAGAGAAGAACGCCACCTGACTGTGCGAGCGATCAAGGGTGATCGGGGTGAGCAGAGCTTGCAGGAGAGGAGGCGAGGAAGAGAGGACAGCACAGCAGAGACAATGGCCTGGCAGACGAGCTGACGGGAGAGTGGATCAAAGAGCAATTGTCTGCGGTGCTGGAAAGCTGGGCGAGTTTATAACGCGGAATCGCGGCTTCATCAATCGCGACCGCCTTCTCTCTGAAAATCTTACCGGACCTTTTTTTCTGAAGCAGTTTTTTGCCCCGCAGACTTTTCTTTGAAGAAAAAATCCGTAACGCGAATTTTCTCCTGCCCCGTAAACTTTTGATGTCTGCACTTCGCTCCCTGCTCACCTGCCGATACAACAACGAGGTCGTTCCAACACAATCCGCTCCTCATTTTCACGTCGCCACAGCCACACACACACCCGAATCATGACATCCAGCACCAACCCATTGCTCACAGAATCCGGTCTGCCACCCTATGACCGCATTCGACCGGAACACGTTCAGCCCGGCGCCACAGAAATGCTGGAACGCTGCCGACTACTCCTGCAGCACGCCGAACACACCCCGGCCGGCTCCTGGCAGTCACTCATGGAGCCGCTCGAAAAAATCGATATCCTCTTCGAATACGGCTGGGCACCCGTTGGACACCTGCTCAGTGTCGCCAACTCCGATCCGCTTCGCGAAGCTCACGATGCTGTTCTTTCCGATGTCGTCAACTTCGGACTGGCTTTGCGACAAAGCGAAACCGTTTATCGGAAATTGCTTGACATTCGCAGGTCAGCCGAATGGATGGGATTCAGCAGCTCACGGCAACGGATCATCACTCGCATGATTCAGTCCGCTGAACTCTCGGGAATCGCCCTGCAGGGTGCTCAGCGCGAGCGATTCAACGTCATCGAGCAGGATCTTTCGCAGCTCGGTTCAGACTTCTCAAATAATCTGCTCAACGCCAACAAAGCATGGTTTCAGGACCTTCACCAGCCGTCCGATGCCGACGGCCTCCCGGAAACGCTCCGCCGCGTCGCCGCAGCAGCATGGTCCGCCGCCCCCGAGCACAAAGACAGTCCGACAGCAACGGCCGCCAACGGACCATGGAGAATCACGCTCGATACTCCTTCCTTCAGCCCCTTCATGGAACACTGCCGCAAACGCGAACTTCGCGAGACCGTCTATCGAGCGTGGATCACCCGCGCATCTTCCGGCAACTTCGACAATTCCCCACTGATCACTCGAATTCTTCAGCTCCGCAGAGAACAGGCTCAACTGCTCGGCTTCGACAGCTTCGCTGATCTCAGCCTCACACGCAAAATGGCCGGTGACACCGCTGCCGTACAACAGATGTTCGACCGCCTCCTGCAGGCTGCCTTCGACCCCGCCAAAAAAGAACTCGAAGAACTCACCGAATTTGCACAGGCCGCAGGACACCCAGGCACACTTTCGCACTGGGACGTCGCCTTCTGGGCTGAACGCATGCGGGAGGAACGCTTTCAGTTCACTGAAGAACAACTACGCCCGTGGTTTTCTCTTGACCGCATTCTTGATGGTCTCTTCCAGCTCGCACAAACGCTCTTCGGCATCCGTATTCAACGGGCCGACAGTGCCGCACCGACATGGCACGAAGATGTGCGGTTCTACGAGGTCTATGATGAGCAGGACCGACATATCGCAGGCTTCTACCTCGACCCCTTCTCTCGCCCCCACAACAAACGTGGCGGCGCGTGGATGAACGACTGCGTCACTCGGTCCGCAGGTGCCTGTGGCGTCCGCCTTCCCGTTGCTCACCTCGTCTGTAACAGCACTCCACCAGCCGCCGGTGTTCCCTCGCTCATGACCTTCCGCGAAGTTGAAACGCTCTTTCATGAATTCGGACACGGTCTCCAGCACATGCTCACCACCGTCGATGAACGAGATGCCGCAGGCATCAACGGCGTCGAATGGGACGCTGTCGAACTCCCCAGTCAGTTCATGGAAAACTGGTGCCTCCACCGCGAAACCCTGATGAATATGGCTCGCCACTATCAAACCGGAGAACCGCTCCCGGAAGATCTCTACCAGAAACTTCGCCGCGCGAAAACGTGGCGAGCCGCCAGCCAGCTCCTGCGACAACTGCAGCTGGGCATGACTGACATGGCGCTGCATCATGGATTTGATCCCTCGAATGATGATTCCCCATTCGACGCGGAACGCCGAGTGCTCTCCATCACCAGCCTCCTGCCACCGCTCCCCGAAAACCGATTTCTCTGTTCTTTTCAACATATTTTCTCCGGCGGATATGCTGCCGGGTACTACAGTTACAAGTGGGCCGAGGTGTTGAGTGCGGATGCGTTTGGTGCGTTCGAGGAAGCCGGACTGGAGAATTCCGCCGCCGTCCGCGAAATCGGCCGCCGCTTCCGCGACACCATCCTCGCTCAGGGCGGCAGCCGCCACCCGCTCGAAATCTATCGCGATTTCCGCGGCCGCGATCCCGACCCACAAGCCCTCCTCCGACACTGCGGACTCCACAGTTCTCAGCAGAAAGCAGCAGACGAGCCGCTTTCCTTCTGACACAACCGCTCAGGATTTCCCATGCAGCACCCTGCAGACAAAAAATTTGATGTGATCGTCCTCGGCACCGGACCAGGCGGAGAAGGTGCCGCCATGGAAACCACCAAACAGGGCAAACGCGTGGGTGCCATCGAACGCATGCCCCGCATCGGGGGCGCCTGCACACATCTTGGCACCATCCCCAGCAAGTCGCTCCGCGCAGCCATCTACCGCCTTATGGACGTCAACTCTTCACCCATCTTCCGACAACTGAATATCAATCTCGAAATCAGCTTTCGTGACCTCCGCCGCAGCGCTCAGACTGTCATTGACCAGCAGGTCAATATGCGCCGCAGCTTCTACGATCGCAATGATGTCGAAGTCCTCGCCGGACAGGCCCACTTTCTCGATCCCCATCGCGTTCAGGTCGAACACGAAGACGGCAGTACCACCATCGCCACTGCTGAACACTTCATTATCGCCACCGGCTCACGCCCCTATCGGCCACCCGATGTTGACTTCAGCCACCCCCGTGTCTTCGACAGCGACACCATTCTGAACCTTCCTGAAACACCCAAATCCATGACGATTTATGGTGCCGGCGTCATCGGCTGCGAATATGCATCCATGTTCCGAAACCTCAACGTCAAACTCAATCTCGTCAACACCCGCGCCCGCATGCTTGAATTTCTCGATGACGAAATCTGCGATGCCCTCGCCTATCACATGCGCGATACCGGCGTTCGCATCCGCCACAACGAAACCTTCGATCGACTCGAAGCCTTCGATGATCACGTTGTCGTGCATCTCAAGTCCGGAAAACAACTCAAAAGCGATGTGCTTCTCTGGGCCAATGGTCGCACCGGTAACACCGAAGGACTGGGACTTGAAAACACCGGTATCCAGCCCAACCACCGCGGACAACTCGATGTCAACGAAAACTTTCAGACAACTCAGCCCCATATCTATGCGGTCGGAGACGTCATCGGAGTTCCCGCGCTGGCCAGTGCGGCCTATATCCAGGGACGTTACGCCGCCCGACATCTGGGTGATGCCGGTTCAGACAAATTTCGCATCGCCGATATCCCAACAGGCATCTACACCAGTCCGGAAATCAGCAGCATCGGACGCACAGAACGCGAACTCACTGAAGCCTGCGTGCCCTACGAAGTTGGACACTCCAGCTTCAAAGCTCTCGCACGTGCCCAAATCATGGGCCGCCCCATCGGCATGCTGAAACTTCTCTTTCACCGCGAAACTCTCGAAATCCTCGGTGTGCACTGCTTCGGTGTGAATGCCAGCGAGATTATCCACATCGGACAGGCCATCATGACGCAGCCTGCCCCCAACAACTCACTGCTTTACTTCATCAATACCACCTTCAACTATCCCACCATGGCTGAAGCCTATCGAGTCGCGGCTCTGAATGGCTATAACCGCATTCACTGAAGATTATTCTGATGATTTCTTCCTGCCACGGCCACGCACAAATGCTGTGGGTGCTGCCAACGGCACCGATGCGACCGCAGCCTTGGCCGCAATGTGCTGCGCAATTGAGGACAGCAACGCGTCCGCAGTGTTCTCTGTTTTAGAGACTGTTCGCGCTGAAGCCGAACCTGCAGCCGCCCGCTTTGTGACGTTTTTTTTTCCGGCCCGCTGCCTTGTCCCGGCTGGCTTCGCTGCAACACCGGGCGACGCGCTCGCAGCAACGCCCGAGGGCGTGGCGGTTGAACGTACGAGAGCCTTTTTCTTTCCAGCTTTGCGACGCGGTGCTGCCTCAGTCGTGGGCGGCGTCGCCTGAATTTGCGTGGTGAAATCAGTCCCCGCAGCAAGGTCAATTCCAAACAGTTGACCCAGATCGTCCGTTTGCAGTTCGCTGGATCCTCTGGACGACAGTTCGCGATCAAGATTTTCGGCGGACGTCGCATGGGCCACAAGTTCCTGATGATCAACACCGCGGAGTACGAACAACAGCTCCGGCTGATGATCAAGCTTCGCACCAATCGCGTAAATCACAGCAGCCAGATGTTTGCAGCAGCGTGAACTGTCGGGGCAGTCGCACGTCATCTGCATTTCGCCGGCAGATGGAAACAGCCCCGTACGGGTGCTGGTGAGCAGTTCCATGAGGCCTTTCGAAAACTTTCCGGCCAGCAGATCAATCAGCGAATCTATGCTGGCCGTGCAGGCACTGCGGAGCTTCTTCCAGCGGACGTCCGGAAGCTGGGTGAAGCGAATGTCGATGAAGTACGGTTCTGAACCGGCGACGATGGCTTCAACCTTCCCCTTTGTAATGAACAGGTCCACCACAGAACCGTTGCGAAGGTAGGTCACGCCGCGGGGCAGACGGTTGTCGTAATCCTTCCATGTTGCCAGATGATCACACCATGCTTTGCCCCAGAAAGTGGACGCTATCGCACGGCCACTGACAGTGACTGGCTGCGGAATGCGTCCCGCGGACCTGGCTCGCTTTTTTGCCAGTTCAGTTGCCTCGCGATGCCTGGTGGCCACCGGAACGTAGGGCGCCCAGCGGTGTGACCATGCCATAGAGTGTTCCTGGTTCATTCCTTTACCACGCTGAGGAACAAAGTCTTTGTCCCGGGATTCAACATGGCCTGCCCGACTTATAAAGCATTCCTCGTTTTCCGGCAAATGCGCCGACCGCTTCAGTCCTCGATTGCGGATCGCGACAGATCCAGCGCCACAAAGTCCATCAGCTCCCGATCACTCATCTCCGTCAGCAATGTTTCGGAACCATCACCAAGAATGTCAGCGGCGAGTGCCTGTTTGTCTCGAAGGATCTCGTCTATCCGCTCTTCCAGAGTTCCTCGACAGACGAATTTCTGCACCAGTACGCTGCGGTGCTGCCCAATTCGAAACGCTCGGTCCGTTGCCTGATTCTCCACCGCAGGGTTCCACCAGCGATCGAAATGAATCACCTGTGATGCAGCCGTAAGATTCAGTCCGGTTCCACCAGCCTTGACCGAGATGACGAAAAAGGCCAGATCCTCCCGCTCCTGAAATTGCTGCACCAGTTTTTTGCGTTTGGCCACCGGCACCTGCCCGTGCAAAGTCAGCCCCTCGTGACGAAAGACCACCCTCAAAAACTCGGCCAGCGGTTCACACTGGGTCTGGAACTGAGTGAACACAAGCACTTTTTCCTGGCGTTCCGAAATGGATTCGCAGAGCGTCTGCAGAAGCTGGAACTTGCCACTGTCCTCAGGCCGAAAATCCGGCTGATTCAACAGCAGCGCAGGATGATTGCAGAGCTGCTTCAGACGCATCAGCATGGAAAGCACCAGCCCGCGCCGCTGCATGCCATCAGACCGCTTCAGCTGTTTCCCGATGTCCTCCACAATCTGCTGATACAACGCCGCCTGTTTGGGCGACAAACCGCACTGCACCGTGATTTCTGTTTTGTCCGGCAGGTCCGGCGCAATGCCCGGATCCGTCTTCATTCGCCGCAATATACAGGGACGCACCAGCCTGCGAATGGCTGCTGCGGCCGTCGCATCCTGACTTCGGGACATCCGCTTCACATAGTCGCCGAACTGTTTGAGATTTCCCAGCAAACCCGGATTGCAGAAGTCGAACAGTGGCCAAAGATCTCCCAGCTGGTTTTCGACTGGCGTGCCAGTCAGCACCACTCGGGATGTCGCCCTGAGTCGCCTCGTGGCCTTCGACTGGCTGGAGCCCGGATTTCGAATGGTCTGGGCTTCATCCAGCACCGCCAGTTGCCATTGAATCTGAAACAGCCACTCCGCACGACGGACCACCTGATAGGTCGTCACCACAACATCAATGTCACGAAGTGCCGCAGCCGGATTCTGCTCCAGCTGCTGCAGTGTTTCAAGTGGACATTCAGAACGATGGGCAACGATCGCCCGCAGCTGCGGCGCGAATCGTTCCAGTTCCTGCTTCCAGTTGCCAAGAAGTGATGCAGGCACCACCAGCAGACAGTGCTGTCCCACACCCTTAGCCGCCGTCCTGTCGGCAGCCTTCAGCCGCAGCATCAAATCAATCACCTGAATCGTCTTGCCCAGCCCCATGTCATCCGCAAGGCACGCGCCAAGTCCCAGCTGCAGCATTTTCCAGAGCCAGCGGACCCCGTTCGCCTGATACGGACGGAGCGTCGCTGCCAATCCTTCACCAGGCTGACAATTCAGTACTCCCGCAGGATCTCGCAGCTCCTGAAGCGTCTGCTGCAGCCACTGACCGGCAACCACACCCGCCCAGCGGTCAGCCGAATCGGACTCCAACAACTCCCTGCCCTGCAGTCGAGTCCCGGCCAGCAGACGCATCCCCTCAAGCAGGGTGATGCCATCAGAATGCTGCTCTCTCAGACTCTGCCACTGCTGCATGGCTTCCCTGAGCTTTTCTGAACTGACCTCCACCCACTTGCCCCGAAGCAGCAGCAGGCCTTCGCCCGCAGCCAGCAGTCTGCGACGCTCTTCCGCCGTCAGTGGCATCCCGTCAATTGCCAGATCCACGGAAAAATCCAGCAGCATATCGAGACCCACACCTGCCGGACGGCCGTTGCCAATCCGCACCTGCACGGCCGGTCGAGTCGCGCGGCGGGCAGACCACCAGTCCGGAACCCGTACGATCAAACCCGCCTGCTCCATCTTTGGCACGGCCTGCAGAAAAGCCCACGCCTGATCTGCCGTCCACGCCTGCGGCCGGAATATGGCCCGTGTACTCAGGAGCTTCTCGATGATGTCACAACGAGCTGCCGCTTCTCGCACCGGAATCAGCAGCTCAGCAAGCATCTGCTGTTCTTTTTCTGCAGCGAAATGCCTGAGCGCCTCCGCCAGCGGCAAATGCTGAACCTGCGAACGGTTTGAAAGCCGACTCGCCCACGTCGCCAGAAACGCAAACGGACGCTCCGGATCTCGCTTGTTCTCCGCCAGATGCAGCGTGACTCGCCCAGGCAGGTGCAGGTCGGGATTCAGACGCTGCAGCAGTTCACGACAGCCGTTCGGTAACCCTCCGGCCCTGACCGCAAACTCCTCAAGTACTTCGTGCCAGAGATTCTGAAGGAGCTGCACAGTGAGAAATTCGAGTCCACGCATCGGAGGTGCAGTCTCGATCACTGCAGTCAGCTCAGCCTCCGTCGGTGACTCAGGAAACGGCGGTCGCCCAGATCCGCTGCTCCGACTGCCCTGACGTACCCACGCCTCCAGCTGCTCGAAACGCTCTTCATCCAGCTTCGCAGGACTCTGCACAATCCGCCGGCTCCAGTTGCGCCAGAAGACCAACGGCAGCGGGAGCGCTGATGCCTGCACGATCGCAGCCAGACACAGCAAACCCGAAGCACTCGATTCGCCAAACGCAGCTGCCACTCCCTCCGCCAGAGACTCCTCAATCAGACATTCAGACCATGCCGCTTCAGTTGACCTGTCAAGTTCACAGAGCAGTCGGCCTGAAGGAGCGATCAGGAGTTGCAGTTGCATTGAGGATGCTTTGTCGATTTCATACTGAGGGCTGAAGAGTCTCTTCCAGAGTCGCCGCGATCATCCCTTTCTGCGGTCAATCACGTCAGCACTCAGGCCACTGAATGTGTTCTCTGCCAGCGACACTGCACCGACTTCAGCCGCAATCCTTATCCCCACCCGCTGCGCTGGCTCTCGCGTCTCTCGCAGAGTATTGCCGCTGAACGTCAAATCGCGGACCCGCCCCATGACCTCGATCGCCACTCCGTCCACGCCACCACTGTTCTCAATGACGTTGCTTTCCAGTACGTTGCGATTCGGCCAGAAATCCTGTCCACGGTCTTCGTTCCGGAATAACACCCCGAACTGACCACTGTTGCGAATCACATTCCGCCGCATCACATTGTCCGTGTCGTTGTGCCCAATTGAAACTCCGTAGAGCCGGTTGTCCGCGATCTGATTGCCCTCAGCCAGTCCATACTTCACACCCCAGCACCAAAACAGCCCCTGACTGTTCCGCTCAAGCCGATTATTCAGAATCACTGGCCGCTGAGAACCGGATCCAGGATGCACACCAAGATCGGCGTTGTCGTGCGAATGGCAGTCTTCCACGCGAACGTCATGACAAATCTGAAAACTGATGCCGTCGCCGTTGTTATTCCGAGCCGTCACGCGGCGAATGACATAGCGGTTGCAGTCCTGCAGAAAGATACAGCCCCCGTAGTTGCCATCGAGGTGCTCTGTCTGACTGCGGTTGCCGTCAAGCGTCAGGTTTTCAATCAACACGTCCGCTGTGTATTCGCTGGTGAGCAGCGGATAGAGCGTCGAGCAGGTGGGTTTGCCGGACAGCCAAAGGTTCTCGCGGAGACCGTTATTCAGACGAAACCGCTTACCACTGCGTGCGGTGAGTGTTCGCTTGATGATCGTGGCCGCTCCGTTATGCGGATTCACCGCCCGCAGAAGGACTCCGTCACCAACCTGAAATCCCGCAGCATCCGCCAGCGTGATTTCCTGGTCGTACCAGTCCGAGTCTGCAGCGATCTGCGTGGTGACAGATTCGGGGCGAGTGAGTATCGAGTCGGTACCGCTTCCCACCAGTCGCACTCCGGAAGGCAGAACGACGGAATTGCGGAGCTTCCAGGTGCCCGGCAGCAGTCGCACGGTGCCCCCGCCGTTGCGGGCCGTGCTGTCCACTGCAGCCTGCAGCACCCGCTCAGTCGTACCAGAAAAATCACCTTCACCACCGCGGACTCCCACGGTGATCGTCAACAGCTCGTCCCATGCCGGCTCGTGTCGATCATCACCGTCCGTTGCCCGAGGATTCGCGACGCGCGGCGGATCCTGAGCTGAACTGTGCGGCGTTGCGGCAACACCGCACGCCCCGGCAAACAGGCTCGCTGTAAACAGACGTCGTGAGCAGTGAACAGACTGTAAATGCATCGAAGCATTCCTCCAAAAAACCGAAGTTCTGCAGGGCCGGCATCGCTTAACAGGCGAAAAAATTTTTCGCATCAGTGGAATTTTCAGACCACCGTCGCGGAGCTGTGGGATTGGCTGCAAATAGTACTGACTGCCGCCCCTCCAGAGCCAGCCAGCCGGAACGATTTCAGCCAGGTCGGAGGGAAACGCGTGGGTGTCCAGAGATTCTCATCGGAGTTCACAAAAAATAGCCCCGGTTGTGGCACATGACTTTCTTGTGTGCACAGAAAGCCCGCCGTCACAGCGCCCCCCCTGTTCCTTCCGGTCCCCTCTCGACTCCCGCTGTTTTCACGGACAACCACCATGATCACTCAACTGCTCCAATCCATTCGCACCCTCACTTCCGGAAACACTCGCCGCCGGCAGAACCGTGCAAAATTCTCCAGCGCCACTCAGATTCAGTCGCTCGAAGATCGCCAGCTGCTTGCCGCTGCCGTTGTCCACTCATGGAATGACATCACATTACAGGCTATTCGCGACGAGCGACCTGCTCCTCCCGTGGCCTCCCGTGCCCTCGCTATGGTCAGCACTGCGGTCTTCGATGCTGTGAACTCCATCGATGGTCGCTACCAGTCATACTCCGGCGTTGCTGCTGTGTCCCCACTGGCATCAACCGAAGCCGCTGCCGCTTCGGCCGCCCGCGATGTCCTCGTCAGCCTCTTCCCTGCCCGCACCGCAACCTTCGACGCTGCACTCACAGCTGCACTTGCAACCCTGCCCGTCGATGCCAACACGACAGCTGGTGTCAATGCCGGAAAAACAGCTGCCACCAGCATCCTCGCTCTGCGTACAGGTGATGGCAAAGATACACCCTCCTCCTATGTTCCCTCCGGTCTCAACGGACGCTGGGCTCCCACAACAACAGGTGTCAATGCCGTCCTGCCGCAATGGGGCGGCGTCAAGCCGTGGGCGATGACCATCGGCAGCCAGTTCCGCCCACTGTCTCCTCCGGGAATCGAGACCACGGAATACTCCTCCGCGTTTGCCCTTGTCCGACAGCTCGGTTCAAATGCCAGCACCGTTCGCAATGCCGATCAGACTGCCACTGCCTTCTTCTGGGCTGGTGGCCCGGGAACTGCCACTCCCCCCGGCCAGTGGAACATGATCGCTCACACAGTCGCCGAACAACGGGACCTTTCCACTCCCGAAGCCAGTCGCATGTACGCGCTCCTGAATATCGCGCTGGCCGACGCCGCCATTTCATGCTGGGACGCCAAGTATATTTATGACTACTGGCGGCCTGTCACTGCCATCCGAAACGGCGGCACTGACGGAAACGCCGGTACCCCCGGCGATGCTGCATGGACACCACTCCTGACAACTCCCTCACATCCATCCTACACTTCCGGACACAGCACCTTCAGCAGTGCTGCCGCCTCTGTACTGGCCGCCTTCTACGGTACAGATACCATTCCCTTCACGGCGACATCTGAAGTTCCAGGCGTCGCTAACCGCTCGTTCCGATCCTTCACCGCTGCTGCCAACGAAGCGGGTATGAGCCGCATCTATGGCGGCATTCACTTTGGCTTCGATAACAAGGCTGGACTGACCGCCGGCCGCGCAATCGGAAACTGGGTTGCTTCCCGCATGATTCCCATGCAGTCCGCAGCACGCATTGTCGGCGGCACTCTTCAGGTATTTGGCTCAAATGCGATTGATAACATCGCGGTCAATGTCGGCGCAGCCGGCATCAACGTCGTCGTCAATCGACTGACACTTCTCACCGTTCCCGCCGCGACTGTCACCAGCATCTTTGTTGATGCCGGTTCCGGCAACGACCTCGTTACTATCGCCGCAGGACTGCAGATCTCCGCCGTACTCAACGGCGGTGCCGGTAACGATCGACTGATCGGCGGTGCTGGTAATGACCGACTCCTCGGTGGCACCGGTAACGATAACCTCCTCGGTGGAGCCGGTGACGACTTCCTCGATGGAGGCTTTGGTGACGATACACTCAATGGACAGGCCGGTAACAACAACCTCATCGGTGGACTGGGCAACGACGTGCTCTTCGTTTCCAGAACCCTTGACATCTTCGATGCCGGTCCAGGACGTAATCGCATCCTGTTCAGGTAAGGCACGAAGAATGTTTCTCAAGTCGCCGCCGGAGGTCCGGCGGCGACGATTTCCGGATCGACCGCATCCGCATACTTTTCAAAGTTCCTCCGAAAGCGTTCAGCAAGTTTTCGGGCTGTCGATTCGTACGCTGACGAGTCCCGCCAGGAAAGTGCCGGCTGCAACATCTCCTGAGGGACCCCGGGGCAGGCAGCGACTACGTCCAGACCCATAATCGCGTCACGCACAACCGGAGCACTCGCAAGCGTACCCGAGTGAATGCCGTCGATAACCGCACGAGTAAATCGCAGCGGCATACGACTGCCAGTGCCAAAGGAACCCCCGGACCAGCCCGTATTCACCAGCCACACCCGAGCACCGAACTTGCGGACCTTCTCCGCCAGAAGCTTCGCATACACTCCCGGATGCCACACAAGGAATGGCCCCCCGAAACAAGGTGAAAATGTCGCCTCCGGTTCGTTCACTCCCATCTCCGTGCCCGCAACCTTCGCCGTGTATCCGCTGATGAAGTAGTACATGGCCTGTTCGGGAGTCAGTCGAGCAACCGGGGGCAGGACACCGAAGGCATCACACGTCAGAAAAATAATGTCGGTGGGGTGGCCGGCCACACAGGGAATGCGAGCGTTCCTCATGTGTTCTATCGGGTAGGCGCCGCGAGTGTTCTGAGTGATCGATGTGTCGTTGAAGTCCACATGACGATGAGCCCTGTCATAGACCACATTTTCCAGCACCGCCCCAAACCGCAGGGCTTCAAAGATCTCCGGCTCGCTTTCCCGCGTGAGGTACACAGCCTTCGCGTAGCAGCCACCCTCAATGTTGAAAATACCAGCGTCCGACCATCCGTGCTCGTCGTCACCAATCAGGTAACGCCGCGGGTCAGCTGAGAGTGTTGTTTTTCCAGTACCGGAAAGGCCGAAGAGTACTGAAGACTGGCCGGTCTGGCGGTCGCACGTGGCGGAACAGTGCATCGACAAAATGCCACGCGATGGCAAAATGTAGTTCATGTACGTGAAAACAGCCTTTTTCATCTCACCCGCGTACTCTGTACCCAGCAGCACCACCTCCCGCCGCTCGATACTCAGGTCCACGCTGGTCCTCGACGTCATACCCGTTGTGTACCGATTCGCCGGAAAGGCTCCGGCATTGTAAATCACGAAATCAGGTTCACCAAACTGTTCCAGTTCCTGGTCCGATGGCCGGATCAGCATGTTGTGCATGAAAAGTGCGTGGTAAGGACGCGCACAGATGACTCGCACTCGCAGACGCTGCGCCGGGTCCCAGCCTGCGTAGGCATCCACGCAATAGATCCGGGAACGCGTATTCAGGTAATCAATCGCCCGCTCGCGATTGATGCAAAAAGTGGATTCGTCCAGCGGAAAATTGACCGGGCCCCACCAGACACTGGCTTCCGATTCCGGATGCCGCACAACTCGCTTGTCCTTTGGTGAACGGCCCGTCTTTTCCCCGGAATAAGCGATCAGACAACCCGTGTCCGATATGCTGGTCCCCGGCTCATGCCGGATCGCCTCTTCGTACAACCCACCCGGTGACAGGTTGCGACAGATGTCCCGAACAAAAATTCCATGCTGACGGAGCGAAAACTGGCTGTCCACGAAAGAGACTCCTCAAGTCCGAAGAATCGGGCGGCTAGACACTGAAGGGCGGGTGTGAGCGGTGAACGCCGGCGTTGACTAACCGCAGCAGCTGCAGGGTGATCACAACAAAGCGAGTTGCCGAATCGACGAATTCCTGAAATGCAGCACCCGCATTCTACCCCGGACTCGCCTGCTGATGTCAATTGCAGGCCTGTCAGGAACCAGTAATGGTCAGACGGAATCGCCCTTGAACCCTGAACCGTTCCACATCGGACCATTGCCACGCGACAAGGCGTGCGGTCGATGTCAATCGGCCGGTAAAGTCCCTTGAAGGTGCATGAAGGTGCATGGCACCTGACATGCCATAAGCCGGCAGCAATCACTGCCCCCGCCCTCATTCATCGGTCCCATTCGTCCCATGAGTCCCATAACATCCTCGCGGGGGGCACAACGGTGCAGGTGCCATGTACCTTGCGACTTCCAGTGCCGCGTTTTGGTGGTGCTTCCACTCCCTGACGGTCGCGGCTCGGTGGGGGTGTTTGCGGCGGTGTTTGGGGGGGGCTGTTGCGATGGAGGCGACGTGGTGCATGGCACTTTTGTACTTTCTTTTGTACTTTCCCGTCTGCGTTTTCGCATCCCCACACTTGCAAGGATGTTCTCAGTAAGCAAAATCCCGGCAGGCGGCTGTGCTCGGCTGTGCTATGCTGTGTTCTTGTTGTGTGA
>JBJTOP010000199.1:0-17659 GCA_046074645.1 Planctomycetaceae bacterium
GATGCTATGACGATTCCAACGATATGGCGGACCAGAACGATTCTCACGGAATTGCAACCCACCCGCCGACGGCTGCTCCGGTTGCGGGGACTGTCCCCGCTTGGGCAACGCAATCACGATTCCAGCGATTGAGCGGACGAGGACGATTCCGACGAAATTGCCACCCACCCCGCCGACCGCTGCTCCGGTTGCGGGGACTGTCCCCGCTTGGGTGGTGCAATGATGATTCCAACGATTTGGCGGACCAGAACGATTCTGACGGAATTGCTGCCCAGCCGCCGACCACTGCTCCAATTGCGGGGACTGTCCCCGGTTGGCCGATGCTATGACGATTCCAACGATATGGCGGACCAGAACGATTCTCACGGAATTGCAACCCACCCGCCGACGGCTGCTCCGGTTGCGGGGACTGTCCCCGGTTTTGGCGATGCACTGACGATTCTAACGATTTGACTGACCAGACCGATTCTGACGGAGTTACCACCCACCCTACTGGCGGCTGCCCAGGTGCACTGTCTTCGTGATGTAAGGTATGCGGAGAGGGTGAAGCTGGGGTGGTAGAAAATGTTGAAGGGCCATGTTCGTTTCCGGAATCGCATTGACGAACTGTGGCGGGTCGATTACGGCGGCGATGCTGTTGCAGTTGTATTGATTGCCACTGCGTGGTT
The DNA here is from genome assembly GCA_046074645.1 of Planctomycetaceae bacterium. GTDB lineage: Bacteria > Planctomycetota > Planctomycetia > Planctomycetales > Planctomycetaceae > SXXK01. The sequence goes on from JBJTOP010000199.1 coordinate 669, forward strand.
GGGGTGATGGTGGATTCTTGTCCGCCGCGGGGGATTATCCTTGACCCGAGCGACGTTCTGGCCTTTGCGTGAGCACCACCTCGGGTTAAAGACCCCGCGGCCCCGCGAAAACAACCCACAACTCCCATGTTTGCACCGGATCACCATCCCAGCCTCGCCCTCCCGCGACGCACCTGATTTTTCACTGCGATTGAGAGAAAGCCAATGCCATCAGGCGGCCGTGGTATTTGAGAGAAGAAGGGCCAGCGTATCAGTCCAGTGAAGGAACGGCTGTGATTGTGCAATCCGTTGTTGACACCGGGTTTTGTTAAGTGGGAGACTTGCGAGTGTCACGCGTAAATCCAGGATCTGAATCTGCGGAAATTTCCAGTTCTGGTGTGTCGTTCAGAGTCGATTCCGAAGAGAATGGAGGGAGGGATTGAGGGCACCACGTTTTTGATTACAGAGGAGAACTTTGGATGGCTCGCTGGCCTGATAACATCCGGTCGACAGTCATTGGATTTCTATTGATTTTTGTGTTGTTTCCGCTTCTGGCATGGCTGTGCTGGTGGTATGTGGGTGGTTAGTTCAGAGAGAGGTAAGCAGCGTTGGAGTCGAATTTAACAGAGCTGTACGGCGGTTGCTGGAGTCGATTGCGAGGAGTGGCCGAGGCAGGATCCGGCGGTGGCTGGCGGATTCCGGTATTGGCAACGCTTCGTGGTTCTTCAATTTGTCAGCGAAGCATTGTGCTGCGGAGGGTGGAGGCGGAATCTGGTCTGCTGTGGTTTCATACGGACGTGAGATCCGGGAAGGTGTCAGACATTCACGGTTATCCGCAAGTATCACTGCTCTTCTACGATGCCTCAACAGAAACGCAACTGGCCGTTATGGGTCAGGCCAGTGCAACGACTGCCGGCTCGGAAGTGGACTGGTTATGGGAGCATTCTGCAGCGTCCAGTTTGCGGATGTATCTGGCTCCAGGGGCTCCGGGGACGGCCTGCAGCGAAGATGACTGCAATCTGCCTGATGCAGTGCGTGGGCGAATACCGGAGCGGGATGAGCTTGTTGCGGGGCGGGCGAATTTTGCGGGGGTGGTGATCCGTGTCGAGCGGATGGAGTGGCTGCAGTTGTCGCGGAGCGGAAATCGGCGTGCGATATTCGAGCGAGGCACCGACGGCGGAGTCATTGGTCGCTGGGTGTTGCCGTAGCGAGCAGTCGGAGAAGAATTGTGCGAGAACCGGAATCGAGCCCTGCCCTGCTCTGTCGGTCATTCTGGCGTGACCCGCTTTGTCTGCTGATTGTGTTGACGGGATTATCGCTGAGGTGGTTCCTGGCGGTGCAGCGTCCGGATCTGTTGCTGGAGGATGCGGACGGGTATCTGGCGCACGCACAAACGTTTCTGCAGCTGGGGCGGTATGCAGGCCCATATACCGGGGTATCTACAGCTTTTCGCCCGCCCGGTTTTGTCCTGCTGCTGGCACTCCCACTCTGGCTGGGTTTCAGCGCCAGCGCTGCGGTGCTGTCGGTTCACCTGGCCATGTCGCTGTGCTGTTGCTGGGCCACTGCTTTACTTGCGGTCCTTGTCCGTCTGCCCTGGCGTTTGGTGTTGGTGGCAGTGGCCGGGGTGTCCTTTGATCCCCTGTTGATCTGGTATTCCGTACAGCCGATGTCAGAGGTTCCGTGTGCTGCTGTGATGTCTATGGCACTCGTATTGTATTTGCGATTTGGCGTGCCGAACTGGGGTATCACGAAGAGATCTGATTCAACAAGCGGACATCAGGTGCAGCCGTGGAGTTACTTCCGTGCTGCAGTGGCCGGCGTTTTCTTTGCCTGCGGTGGTTTGATCCGCCCGGCAGTGATGCTGGCAGCGGCGCTGTGTTTTCTGGCCGGAGCGATTACATGGCTGCTGGCGTTGCGGCGCCGAGGAGCAGAGGTTGAGGGAGTGGGGGGCTGTGCGGCACGGGCGAGGCTGGGACTGTTGTGTGCAGCGGTCTGCGGCTTTTCTGCAGGACTGTTTCCGTGGGTGCTGCGAAATGGTTTGGTGTTCGGCGGCTTCATTCCCGCGACGACTCATGGTGGCTACACGCTTGCCCTTGGAAACAACCCGGACTTTTATCGTGACGTGATCCATCAGCCACAGGGCAGTGAGGGGAATGGTTATCCCTGGCGGGGAGATCGTCTGGAGAAGTGGCAACGGCGCACATTGAGGGACGCGGAGTTGTCAGGTGTCCGGCCCGGCGATGAGCGGGGGCTGGATCGCTGGTATTACAGTCACGCCCTGGCGTCCATCCAAGACGACTGGGCTGCCTTCCGAAGTGTCTGCGTGCTGCGACTGGTTCGTTTCTGGGCGATCACAGGGACTGGGGGGGGCAGTTCAGCAGCGAAGCAGCTGACGGCATTCTGGTATTCGTTTTGGTGGTGTGGACTTGTGGCGGCGGTAATCTGGCGTCAGGCGAGCCGCTGGCGATTCGCTGAGTTGCTGATGTGGCTGTGTGTGGCCGTTTTCTGCGGGCTGCATCTGGTGTACTGGACAGACACACGAATGCGCGCCCCGATCATGCCGATGCTGATTGTCCTGTCACTTTGTGGAATATGGAGGGGAAGTCAACGGACGATTTTGCGAAGGTTTTGGGGCAGCACGGACACTGTGTCTGCACGCGAGAACATTTGCGTCAGGGAGTAACGTCTGCGAACCGGTGACACAGGGAAGAAACGAGTGTGGAGTGCCCGTGTTGGTTTAGTGAAGTGTGACGGCACGTCCATCGAAGCGTGCGACGCGATCGGGATTGCCTGCGGCCTGGGCTTCGAGGATGCGTTCCATGGCTTCCACGGCGGCAACGACCTGTCGATCGGCGGCGAGATCGGCGTAGTGGAGTGAGCGGATTTGTGTGAGTCGTTGCAGCCGTTCTGCGGGTGGGCCGCCAAATTCGACGAAAGCGGTTTCGCGGGCGAAGCGTTCGATGACCTCGATGCCATAACCTCGCTGGGAGCGTTCGTTCCACGGTTCAAGGAAAGTGGCGTTGTAGTGAGTGTTGATGGTGTTTTTAAGTTTGAGTGGTGTGAGCTGATCGACGGTGAGTTCGACGCCACGTTTTCGGGAGTGACCGTTCCAGATGCCGTTGTCAAAGCGGAACTGCACTTCCTGTTCGACGTAGCCGGGAAAGTTATCAGGTGTCACCCACGAGGTGTGAATATCGAAGGCAGCTTCGCGCTGGTCTTCATATTCGTAGATCAGCCGCAGCTGACAGCTGTCCCAGGTGTTGCCGTGTTTGGGACCAACAAGTCCGCGTTGTCCGGTACAGAGGATGGTCTTCAGTCGTCCACCGAAGGTGAAATCGATGAGTTTGATGTAGTGGACCGCAACATAAGTGCCGGGGTTTCTGCCGGAAATCCATTCGGAGAACTGCTGGCCGGAGATCTGTTGTGGTTCGAGCAGTGAGCAGTAGCCGTTATTGACGTGCCGGAGCACCTGATCGGCGACGAGAGTGCGGAGTTTTTTATGATCCGGGTCGAGGAGTTTGTGGTAGACGACGCGTGCGAGAACCTGTTTGCGTTCGGCAATGGCGACAAGTTCATCGAGTTGGCGAAGGGAGAGGACGGAGGGTTTTTCGACGAGCAGGTGAACACCGGCTTCGAGAATTGCTTTGGCGGCTTCGAAGTGTCGGTCGTCCGGTGTGGCGACGCAGGCGAAGCTGAGCGGCTGTCGGAGCATTTCGGTGACAGCATTATCGCCGGTGAAACTTTGAAAGTCTGGAAGAACGCCCGCTGCCTGCTGTTGGTAGCGGGCAGCTCGACTTCCCGTTTTGGATGCCACAGCCGTGAGTCGCACATCGATGTCACCGAAGCGCCGGTCATACAGTCCGTGACGCGCGGTGCTTTCGAAGAACGGGCGATAGGTTTCGTCAAAGATCATGCCCATACCGACCATACCGGCATGAAGCGTTTTGGGTTTGGGATTTGAAGACATGATATGCAGCCGTTGTTGCGTTGTGGACAGACCTGAACGTCGGAAGTCTAGTGCAGGCGAGTGCGGCCGCAAAACGAAGGCTCAGGGGGTTTTGAATCGCCAATTATCGGGAACGTGTCCATCTTTGCGGACAACAACAATTCCATCTCTGACGACGATGGGAACGCCCTCGACATCAAAGTTAGGGGATGGAGCTTCGGAGGCAACGATGCGAGCATTTCGCCCGATGCAAACGTTTTTATCCAGCAGTGCACCATCGATGTAGGCGCCGTCACCGATACCCCACACGGGTGCGGAATCTCCGAAGGCAGCAAGGTGATCGTTGGTCGTAGGGTAGAAATCGGCCCCCATGATAACGGAATTCTTCACAGTGACGTTTCGACCGACATGGGTCCGCATCCCAACGACGCATTTTTCGAGGACTGCGGCTGAGCCAATGAAGCAGCCGTCGGCGATCAGGCTTTCGCGAACGGTGCAGGAGCCCATGCGGGTTGAAGGAAGAAAGCGGGGCCGCGTGAAGATCGGGGCGTGGCGATCGGCAAAGTGAAACGGAGGGTCAGCGTCTGTGAGAGCGAGATTGGCGTCGTAGAATGCGCGGATGGTACCGATGTCTTCCCAGTAGCCGTCGAAGAGGTGCGTCTGGACGTGGTGATGCCGAATGGCCATCGGAAAGATATCGCGACCGAAATCTTCATGGGTTGTGGATTCAAGGAGGTCAACAAGCAGCTCGCGATTGAACAGATAGATGCCCATGCTGGCGAGGTATTCGCGTCCCTGAGCTTCGATGCCGCGACTGTCGATCCATGCGGCCGGTGTGCGGACGCGATCGAGCGCTGCGTCGTCCTTTGGCTTTTCCACGAAACCAGTGACTTTGCCGGTGTCATCAAGTTGCATGATGCCAAAGGCACGAGCCTGAGATCGCGTCACAGGGACGGTGGAGATGGTCACGTCGGCCTTAGCGGCTTCGTGTGTTCTGAGCATGGTGCGAAAGTCCATACGATACAGCTGGTCTCCGGAGAGTATCAGCACGTAGCGAATGCCGTATTCCTTCAGGAAACGAACCTGTTTTCGGACGGCATCTGCGGTACCCTGGTACCAATTGGAACCATCGAGCGTCTGCTGGGCGGCGAGGATTTCGACAAAGCCGTTATGAAAAAGGTCGAAGTTGTATGTCTGGCGGATGTGGCGATGGAGACTGACGGAGTTGAACTGCGTGAGTACGTAAATGCGGCTGATGTCGCTGTTGATGCAGTTGGAAATTGGTACATCGATGAGTCGATATTTGCCCCCGAGCGGAACGGCCGGCTTGGAGCGATGTTCGGTGAGTGGCAGGAGTCGAGTACCTTTGCCGCCGCCAAGGATCAGGCAGACTGCATTCCGCATTGGATTCTATTCCGTGAAGTCGAGGGGATTTGGCAAGTCTGAGGAGACGGCCACGATTGAAGTTATGGGGCGCCCGGGGACCGCAGAGAGTGAGCTCCCATTGCGTCGTTCCGCTGCATAAACAGTGCCCAACTCCGCTTAGTAAATCAACATTCCCTAAGAAGAAAAGCACACGCTGGAATATCTCAAGCGTGGTTAAGGAGCTCTGCAGCACTTCCCACAAGCAAGTGACCGGAATCTCGCACAACAACTGTGCGATACTGCACAAAAACCGTGCGGCCCGCAGGATTCCTCGGGGAATCCAGGGGCCGCACGGTTTTTTTGCAGGATTCAGATCAGTGGGTTCTGAAGGAAATGCTCAGAGCTGAAGCAGCGAGTCGAGTTCGATGAGGTCATCGTTAATGAGCTTGGCTCGCCAGGCAAGGTTTTGCCGGTCGGAAGTACGACAGCGTTCGAGGAATGCGTAGAGGTTTCTCCATTCGTTGAAGAGAGCATCCACATCACGCTGGAGTTCGGCAGGCCGGGCGTTGGTATCGACGACTCGATGGATGCGTTGACAGCGTTTGACGAAGGCAGTTGCTGCGGCCGAGGCTTCATTTCGGTAGCTGGGTCGTTCTGAATTGAGCCATTGTCGGATATCGAGATCAACCTGATCGGCGAGATCTTCGAGTGATGCGACGATGGGGCCCAGTCGGGAGTTGTCGATACGTGGTGCCGATCCACCGAGGTTGAGTTCTCTTCGGAGAGCGGCGATACCGTCTTCGATTTCCTGAAGAACAACGATGCCAGCCTGGCTTTTCATCTGTCGGAACGTTTGCAGGAAGACAGCTCCGGAGTCTTCGATGTAGCGAAAGCTTTCAACGACCTGCGTGTCATCTTCCTTGCGTTCGAGAATGTCGATGAAGTTCTGAACGGTTCCATAGAAATCGGTGGCAATACTCAGCGTCTGACTGGCGTTTTTGAAGCTCAGCAGGAGCAGCAGATTGGTGCGTTTGTAGAATTCATCAACGTCCTGCAGAAGCGCGTCTGCGGTTTGTCTGAGTTGTGCGCGACTGGTGGTGGTATCAATCCAGAGCAATTCGTGGATGTTGTAATTGGCGGCCGTAATTCGCTGGACGTTGCGTTCGACGTAGGAATTTCGAATAGAGGACAGCTGTGGCATCAGTTGGAGCCATGACTGATCGAAACGGTTGTATTCGCTGACGATGCGTTCATAGGGGTACTCATCAACCACCATGGACGAGATACGTGCAGCCTGCTGCTGGAGCTTGCGGCTGGAGGTTGTCAGCTGAGTGGGGCTGTTAATATCGCGTTGAAGTTCGTCAGCGAGGTTGAAGAGGTGGTTTTCAAGTCCGGAGAGCTGCTGGAGGAGAGTTCGCCGATCGAGCGACGGGGCGATCTGAAAGAGTTTTCCCATTTCAAGATCGAGTCGATCGAGTCTCTGCAGGCTTTGTGTGGTGGAGGTACTGAGGCCTCGAGCCTGGGACATACGATGTGAGAAGATTCGCCAGTCCGCATCTGTCTGCCGGAAGTCTTCGACGAGAAGTTTGAGATCGGTGGTGGAGGCGAGGTTCTGGCTGAGTCGACCTGTGAGCGTGCGAAGGCGGCTGAGGTCGGTGAGCAGCGAGCGGAGCTGGGGGTTGCGTCGATAGTCGGCATCAAGTGCTGTGTAGAGTTTTCCGGATTCGTCCCAGGCTTCACGGACGAGATTGGAGAGGGTGCGTCGATCAACGCGTGAATAGTCAATGTTTTCGCGGGGGGCGCCGAGCGTTCGCGTACCGAGGTTTGCAGGACTGTCGAGGTCCCCGGTTGGGAGACCACGACCGGGGTTTCCGGAACCGGTATCGGTACGGGAGATCCGCGTTGTCTGGGCGAGTGAGGCGGTGGAGGACAAGGCGAGAAGGAGTGCCGTGAGAAGGGCAGCAAGGCGTGGTGCGGGGGGAAGCAGCATGAGCGGACTCCTTTCCGTCCCTGAGTCGATCCGTGACTCAGCCGGTATGAGCGCAGATGGGAGTGCCGGCCTGCGGAGGAGCGGGCGAACAGCGGCACAACCTGAGGAATTCTCAGGAGTGTAGGTGAAACACTGGTTTTGACGGAACAGCAGTTTCGGCAGGAAAATCAGCTGCCGATACAAACGGCAAATTCCTGTCGGCGACCATTTTCGGTGGCTGCAAACCGCTGATAGATGCGACTCCCGCAGATTGAAGGGGAGGCAAATGTATTCTCCCCGAGTTTGCTGGAGGCGACGAGCGTGAATTTTTCGCGGCTGGCTTCATACACGAAGGTCATGCCTTCTTCGTTGGCTGCATAGATCAGTCCATTTGCAAGCACGAGGCTGCTGCTGAAGGTTCCGCCGAGCCGCGCTTTCCAGAGTTCCTGTCCTGAGATACTGTCCCAGCAAATGGCGATTCCAGCATCAAGCACGGCGAACAGGGTGTTGTTCCGGAGCAGCATTGAAGGGACGTAGGTGCGGGAGTTGTTTTCCCAGGCGAGTTTTCCAGATCCATCAGCGAGGACAGCGGAGACATGATTTTTGGGATAGCCTCCGCTGGTGAAGACACGTTCGCCATCCGTGACGGTGGTAGTTACGCACTCGGTGGTGGCTCCGGGAACTTCCCAGTTGGTCTGGCCTGTGGATGGATCGAGGCTGGTAACGAGATCGCAGCCGGTGAGAACGAGCTGAGTGCGGCCGGCGGCGGTGAGGATGACAGGAGAGGGGTAGTTGGGTTTGGCGGGGCGGTCACGTTTCCAGACAACTTCTCCGGTCTGCCGATGCATGGCGACGACTGCGCCGCCACCCTTATTATCGGATGCACCAATCACAAGATCTCCGTGAAGGAGCGGAGAGGAACCAAAACCCTGATGATTGACATACCCGGAGAGGCGTGTTTTCCAGAGTGGAGTACCATCACGTTTCACGGCGTGCATCCAGACGGAATCGGCATTATGAAAGTTGATGAAAATGCGGTCACCGTCACAGGCGGGTGAAGCAGACGCCATGCTGGATTTTTCGTTGCCTTTGACCTTCAGGCCGTCGTTATGGAGGACGCTTTCCCATTTCAGCTTACCGGTGTTGCGATCGAGACAGATCAGCGACTGGAGGCCGCGGTCATGGTCGGCGACGGCGAGAAGAACGTCAGGGCCGACGACGGTGAGCGAGCCGTGGCTGCGGCCAGGGACAGGTGTTTTCCAGAGAATACTCGCTGAGTCATTCCAGGCGACAGGCGGGGTCTGGTTGTCTGCAGCGATCCCATTAAGAGCGGGGCCGCGCCACCATGGCCAGTCGTCGGGCCCGATGGCGATGGGAGCAGGACTTCGTGGCTGCGTGGCATAGCTGCTGGAATTGAGCGACGTGGCGGCGAGTGCCGCGGAGGCGGCAGCGGCAGCGGTGGTTGAACAAAGGGTGCGGCGGTTGAGCATTTGGAGAGCTCCGATGAAGATTGGCTGGATGCGAGGGCGAGGGCGAGGGAATTTTTCAGATGCTGGAGAGCACGGCGGCAACGGGGAAAGAAAACGTATCAGAACGTGAGCACAACTTCGCGGATCTGGAAGGGCTGCAGTGGTACGAGCAGTCCGGAATCACTGATGTTTTCCAGCAGCACTTTGTGGGAGCGATCATGGTTCACGAGCCATGCGGCGACGGGCGTGCGCGCGGTACGCACGTGGCAGCTGGTGCTGAGTCCTTCGGTTTCGCTGAGGATCAGTGAGAGTTCATCGGGTGCGTTGGGTGCCAGCGGCAGCCATCGGGCCTGCACGAGCTGCACATTTTTGGCGGAGAGTCCAAGAATCCAGGCGGTGGAGGTTTTGGGACGCCTGCGAGGAACATGGAGGGAGAAGACCTGGGCGAGTGCGTCTTCAGCGGATCGAATTGGCGAGGGCTGGTCGAAATCAAGGCGGAAGCGAAAGTGTGCAACATGTTCGCCTTCGACCTGCAGCAGACTTTCGAGCATTCGTGTTCCGGAGCGGCGGTGCCATGGGCGGCCATCACTGAGAATTGTCAGTCGGTGGGAGTCGTCGCTGATTTCGATAAAGTCCGGGGATTCGATGCGTTCCAGTCGGAAGCCTGCGATCTGGCCGAGGACAGAGCGGGAGACAGCGGCGGTTTCATTGTCCCATGCGAAGCGGCAGCACCAGCCGGTGAGCCACGGGTTGCCGCGGACCGGGAGAACAAGATCGATCAGTTCGATTTCGATATCGATGACAGGGCGGATTCGATCGACGCGGGTGATTTGGCGTGTGCGACCGATCACGGAGTTATCGGCTGGCGATGTGTATTCTGTAACGGTTTCGACGGCGGCAAAGACGGGACCGGATTCAAGGATGGCGGAGTGAATCAGGCGAGTGCCGGCCCAGTGCGTCCTGCGTGGCGTTTCAGCGGGATCGCAGGGTATCGAGAGTTCACGCTCGAATCGAAAGCCTGGCTGCTGGCTGACGCGATTGCCCCTCTGGCCGTGAAAGGCCACAGCCTGAATGCCCCCGGTACGATCGCTTAAACGGACCTCGAAGTGTTTGTTGCGGAGCAGGAGCGATTCGGCGAGCGGCGGTTCACGTTTGGCAGGAAGTGTGGCTGGTTGTGGGGAGTCGGTTGAGGAGGATTCGCGAAGCCAGAGGAAGCCACCGGGGGGGAGTTGCACCAAAAGTCGGCAGGTATTGTCTTTGAGTTCTGTGGCTTCGATAGCTTTATCGGCTGCAGGGGGCTGCCAGCCTGCGGGCCAGAGAACGGGGTAGAGTCGGGGGAACGGCAGCGGGTTGACGAGGAGCAGTCCGCCGTTTGTGGCATCCTGAGCCGGGATCCGCTGACTGAGAGCCTCTGTCAGTTCTTCGCCAAGGCGGCGGGCTGCTTCGCTGAGAGCGCTGGCTGCATTTTCAAGAGCAGGAAGTTTGGCAGGTATGGATGAATTGATATCGAGGTGTCGGAGTTCGAGGTCAGCGAGTTGTTGTTCGAGTTGCCGGAGCCTGGCGGCCGTATCAGAGGCGGCGGTATTGGTACGGATGAGTGCCGCGATGCCGTTGAGGGAGTGAATATCTTCGAGCAGCTGCTGGAGTTTGCGAAGCGTGGCCGGTCCCGAGATCGGAGGCTCCGATTTCAGCACGGATGACTGCACGAGGGCCGGGGAGAGGTACTCGGAGTGATCGTGTGACTCCGGGAGTCGGCTGCCTTCGGCAGCGTGAGTGAGTGAATCGACGGTGACAAATTCACCGAGGATAGGAGCCCACCTCGAAGCGACTTTGAGATCGTCGAGCCACGGGTTGCGAAGTTGTGGGAGACGGGCGAGAAAAATTGCGGCGACAGGATCTTCCTGCATGCTTTCGTTGAAGCGATCTGCAAATTTCTGGAAGCCGGCGGCACTGTCGATCGCCAGGGGGATGCGAGAAGCGGCCGGGATGATGGAACCATCGGGGGCCTGCCAGTCAAACTGGCTGCGTTCTCGATCGGGGTAGAGTCCGTCATCGAGAGCGACGTGGAGAGCAGACTGGAATCCGCAGAGTTGCAGGACGGCGGGGAGTGAGGCCGTGAGTCCAAAGCGTCTGCGTGCCCAGTGACGTGGTGGTTGTCCAAGGATATCGTGGAAGGTTGATTTGCAGCGCTGGATGTCGTTGCAGAGTGCCGCCATGGAGCCGAGCGACGTGCGGGATTCGATGTCCTGACCGGAGAGCAGACAGAGCTGACCGGAGTTGCAGGCGGAGCGGAGCAGGTCGGCGACTGCGGCTCCGGAGTCAGCCAGCTGGCTGAGTTCGCGGCCGCTGATGAGAAGGTTGATGGGTGTGGTTGAATTGAGAGTCGAGCAGATGAGCTCGGGGGGATCCTGTTCGCCTGGGAGGCAAAGGTCGAGAAGGACACATTTCTGGGGATAGATCTGCTCGCGAATTTCGCGGAGATGTTCGAAGGCGGCTGTGAGGTGTTGCTGAGTGGTGGCTTCATCGTGCAGCAGAGCGGCAGTGGCTGCGGCGCGGAGTTCACGAGTCAGCAGAATCTGGTCCGGATCAATGAAGTGATGGCGTCTGCGGCTGAGCAGTTGCAGCTGGAGGGCCACGGTACCGAAGGCGAGGAAGTCGGCGACGCATAGGGGTTGATCCGGAAGCGTTGTTGTGGGCGAGGAAGATTCAAGAAGAACCGGCGCGGGCGTGAGCGATTCAATGGCCGCGAGCCACTGGCTGCGGTCGGTGCAGGAATCGATGACGATGTGTTCCTGGTCGCGGTAGATGTTTCGCCACTCGTGGGGCATCCAGGATTCGGAAGGAGTGGGAACGAGGATGATTCGTCGACCGGGGAATCCGTACTGCGATTCGGCCTGGCGGAGAAGCGGGAGCGACGAGGCCTGGGCGAGCAGGCGGGGATGCCATGCGCAGGCGATCGCGTTCCACAGGCTGGAGGCTTCGGCTTCGGCGAGGTCAGTGGGCAGGTCTTCGACGGAATAGCCGGGGGAAAGAATGCTGATTTCGGAGAATTCGAGGCGGAAGGACATGGTATGGAGGCTGGGCTGGAGGAGTCGCGGGCGAAGTGGTGTCGGTGAATTGTGGCAGGCGGCGGCAGAAAGCTCCACTGAAAACGCCAGGGAATTGTGGATCGAGCGAGAACACGCGTTCCGCTTGTGTCAATTGAATTCAGGGTTGAATCGGCAATTTTTGCATCAGTCGAGATCGGAGGGCTTTTCGGGCTGGTCAAAAGACAGGCGATTGGGCAGAATCAGCGGAACCGGCCGACGGCTGCTCTTGACAGGCAATACGTCCAGGATGCATCCTGTTTCGCGTGCGTCTCGCGGACCGTTGACGTCCGGACATTCTTTGGGGATCCGTGAAAGGTTAAATCGAGTCCGAGTGCTTCCATGGCAAACGACTTCTCCATGCCCGACGACCCGCGAAATCGAGGTGACAAGCGAAGCCGAAAGGATCGCCGGAAGAAAGGTTCCGAGCGCTCTCCGGACGAGACTGATGGTGCTCGTCGGGGCCTTCAGCAACGCGATCGCCGCGGCTCTAAAAATTTCCGTGACCTGCTCTACGGCGAAGACGAAGACGACGAATGAGCGTCTTTGGGTTGCTGGAATGTGCTGCGATCTCTGAACCTCACGGCAGACATCGAATTTCCACTTGTCGGCACGTTTGTTGCGTTGCTGGGCTGACGGGAAGAATCAGCAGGCAGCGTTGTGGGAAAGCCCGAGGCTGACTGCGGCAGGCCGTTTCGCATCGCGATCGAGCTGCTTAAATTCGTTGCGTCGTGCCTGAAAAGCAGGCGATTGTGGCGAGCACGACTGGAAAGGACAGCTTAGCATGGCAGCGGGGGCGGCAAACTATGACGAGCTGTTAACGGTGGAGGGATCGCCGCGTCATGCAGCACTCTCTGAATGCCTGTCTGCGCTCAGTGGTGAAGTTCTTGCTGAGCGACAGCGGCACGCCGAAGAAGAGCTGCTGGAGAAAGGAATCACGTTCGCTGTCTACGGTCACAACGATGGGCACGAAAAGATATGGCCGTTCGACGTGGTGCCGCGACCAATTCCGTGGGACGAGTGGATCATGATCGAGGCGGGTCTGCGGCAGCGGATCCGTGCGTTGAATCTGTTTCTGGACGACGTGTACGGTGAAGGTCGAATTTTCCGGGACGGTGTGGTTCCGGAGAGTCTTGTGAAGTCTGCGAAAACTTATCGACCCGAGTGCATTGGTTTCCGTCCGCCGGGTGGAGTGTGGACACATGTTGTGGGCACCGATCTGGTGCGTCACAGTGATGGAACGATCTATGTGCTTGAGGACAATCTTCGGTGTCCTTCGGGGGTGAGTTATGTTCTGGAGAACCGGGAGATCATGAAGCGTGTGCTTCCGGAGGTCTTCAGTGGTTCGACGATTGCCTCGATTGAGGATTATCCAGAGCGATTGCTGGGTGCGTTGCTGAAGACGGCACCGGCGGGATGTGAGCATCCAACAGCGGTGGTGTTGACTCCGGGGATTTACAATTCGGCCTACTTCGAGCATTCATTCCTGGCGCAGCAGATGGGAGTGGAACTGGTCACCGGTCCCGATCTGTATGTGGACAGCAGCGATACGGTATGGATGAAGACCACTCGGGGGCCGCGTCGAGTGGACGTAATCTACCGTCGGATTGACGATGATTTTCTGGACCCCGAGGTGTTTCGGGCAGACAGTATGCTTGGGGTACCGGGCCTGATGCGGGCCTGTCGGGCAGGTCGGGTGACTTTGGCCAACGCTCCGGGAACTGGTGTCGCAGACGACAAAGCTGTCTATCAATACGTTCCGGCGATCATTCGCTACTACCTGAACGAGGATGCAATTCTGAAGAACGTGCCGACATACCTGTGTTCTGAGCCGGATCAGTGTCGGTATGTCCTGGAGAATCTTGACAAGCTGGTGGTGAAGCCGACGAACGAATCGGGGGGATATGGGATCCTGATGGGGCCGACGGCGAGTGATGAAGAGCGTTTGCGGTGTGGAGAGCAGGTGCGTCGCGATCCTCGCAATTACATCGCCCAGCCTATGCTCACACTTTCCACAGTGCCGACGGTCATCAACGGTCGATTGGCGCCGCGGCATGTGGATCTGAGACCGTTTATTCTCTACGGGGATGACGTGTTTGTGCTGCCGGGCGGCCTGACAAGAGTCGCCCTGCGGGAGGGTTCAATGATTGTAAATTCGTCACAGGGAGGTGGCAGCAAGGACACCTGGGTATTGCTCAGCGAGACGCCGTTTACTCGCCTGCAGGAGCAGGAGCAGTTTTCGGGCTGAGTGCGATGTCGGTTTGAGTGCTGGATTTCGTCATTTTCCGAGGCGATTGAGCGATGTTGTGTCGAGTAGCGGATTCGCTGTTCTGGATGAGTCGCTATCTGGAGCGGGCAGAGAATCAGGCGCGGTTCATTGATGTGACCTCTGACATTGCTCTGGGATACCGAGGCAGTGAAGATGTCCTGTGGTCTTCGCTGCTGCACGCTGGTGGTGACGTCGAGTACTTTCAGGAGAGGTATTCAAGGCCGACGCGCAGAAACGTGATCGACTATCTGCTCTTCAACCGTGACAACCTGAATTCGGTGTTGAATTGCCTCACGGCAGCTCGCGAGAATGCCCGATCTGTTCGTGAAAATCTGACAACACCCATGTGGGAGGCGGTGAATCGATTCTATCTGCGAGTTCGACAGGCGGCTTCGCAGTCTCAGCAGGTGCTTACTCAGCCCCATCCCTTTCTTGATCAGATCAAACGTTCCGCCCATCAGGTGCTGGGTGTGACCGAAGCGACGTGGTCTCAGGGCGAGGCGTGGCAGTTCTCCAGACTTGGATACCAGCTGGAACGCGCGGATAAGACGTCGCGAATTCTGGACGTGAAGTATTTTCTGCTCAAGGCGGAGGCGGGCAGAGCAGGCACGGGGAGTGAACTGGACGTGGTGCAGTGGGCATCCCTTCTGGAATCAACTGGTGCCCTGCAAATGTATCGCCGCTCCTTCGGAAGAATTCAGCCGGTGAATGTGGTTGATTTCCTGGTGCTGAGCCGGGACTTCCCGCGATCGCTGCGATTCTGCACACAGCGATCGCTGGAAAGTTTGCGTGCGATCTCCGGAAATACGGGCTCAGTACCAGCGAATCAGGCCGAGCAACGGGCCGAGGAAGTCCTGCGAGAACTTGAAGGAGCACGCGCCGTTGATCTGCTGGAACGCGGACTGCACGAGTTTGTGGACAGCTATCAAACACGACTCAATGAAATCGGCGGAGCCGTGTCCGAGACATTTTTTCAGTTGACGGGATATGCTGCCGCCGGCTGACCCGATCAAAGCCACACTGGGCCACAGCAGATTGCCAGCTTCCAGGCAGCGGTCCTGTTGATCAGCCGAGCAGCTGGCAGTCTGTGGTGTGCGTCGTGTTTACTTCGCGGGTGGTGCAGCAGGCAGCATTCGGACTCGGTTTCCGAAGGCTTCAAGCTCCATGCGTGCGTTCTCCGGGACGCTCAGTCTGAGTCCGGGCACTGGGAATTGAGAGACGATAGGGCAGCGGAAGAGTTCTTTTCCGTGGAACTTCGACAGGCCATGCACAGTGATCTGAGGGCCGGCGTTCGCGAGACCCGGGATCGGATTGTTTGCAGCCTGCGCGTCCGAGTCGGTAAGGAGAGCAAGGAGCACTGGATTCGAGGAGTGGTCGAAGACGAACCAGGTGGGTGTGGTGATGGGGACAGCCCAGCGGAGCTTACCTGTCTGGCGGTCGACGGCCCGTAATTGCTGCTGGACGAGTGTTGTGGGGATGTTGTAGAAGGCAGAAGGTCTGATACCGCCGTTCTGGGGGTCTGAATTGCGGAAGAGGTAAAGACTCCCTGCATCGATGGTGGCTCCGATTTCCGTCGGCATCAGATCGGGGAGCTCTGGAATTTTGCCGGCGCCTTCAAGAGTCTGGACGTGGGCGGTGAGCAGATCGATGAGGAGGACATTGCCTGTGGTTGTGAAGACAGCGATCAGCTGAGAGTCGAGGAACTGAGCTGCAGCAAAGTTATTGAGTGGAACTTTGTGGACGGAGTCGAGCGACAGCGCATCGATCCATTCGAGCGTTTTGGTGTCATCGAGCTGAGAGTCAGGGTCCCAGGCAACGAGATAGTTGCCTGAGGAGCGGATCAGGCTGCGGTTCAGTGCGGCCAGTCTTGCACCTGCGGGAAGCCTGAAGTCCTGTTGCTCATCCACGGCGACAGTCGCTGCTTTTTTGGGAAGTGGCCGTCCGGTACGGGGATTGAGGATGAGAGCCGCGTTTCGGGTCGCCTGTCTCGCTGGTGCCGACTGTGACTCTTCGTGACGGGCAATAATCGCATTGCTGGAAGCGAAGGTATGCGGAGACAGTCCCTGCGATTTCATGTGCCAGCATTGTTCGCCGGTCAGCAGATCAAGAACTTCAAGTCTGGAGTCCGTCATCAGGCAGAGCCAGCGATTGCTGTAGCCTGCCAGTCTTCGTCCCGGTTCGTGGACGCTGCGACCTTCACGTTCGATATTGAAGTCTGTGAAGTTGTTGGGCACGATTGAAGACCATCCGACATTGAAGTCAGAGCGCGACCAGAGCCATCGATGATCAAGGAGCGAAAATGCAGTGATTGCTGAATGACTGCGGTGAATCACAACGCTGCCGCAGCGGAGCAGCGATTCATCGGGCGACAGGATCTGCTGATCGGGGGACTGCAGTTTGATGCGCCAGGAGCCCTGCGGGGTATCTGCTGCTGGCTGGGCCACGAATTCACCGGATTCGGGCTGGCTGGTCCAGCGACAAAAATTGAGTACGGAGTCGCTGGCAAGTGCCGTGCGAAGGTTGCGAGTGGCCGAGGATCGCAGGTTGATCTGACCGTTGGTGTTGACGGGAATCAGTTTCCACGAAGTGTCAGCGACTGACTGCCAGGAAGCGGCTGCTGTGGGAAGAGGAGCAAGGCTGTTTTCGTTTTCACGAGGCACGAACGTGGTGGGTTGGCAGATTTCCCTTGCCAGCGATTGCAGGAGCTGGGTGAGCAGGGATTGTTCGAAGGCGTTATGGGCTGGGTTCGTAGATGCGAGGGAGGAGGCCAGATTGAAGAGTTGCGTGAGTCTGGTGAGGGCAGCGGTGCGACCATCGGGCAGTTGTTCAAGTTTGATGTTTTCGGCAGCAGCGAAAAGCAGGTGAACGGTGATCTCGGAGGGTGGCCCTGCTTTCAGCTGTCGTTCGG